>NZ_JAAKZY010000109.1 GCF_011045015.1 Streptomyces scabichelini
GGGTTGACGCGGGGGCGGGCGGTGGCGCTGGTGCCCAGGATGACGTCGACGTCGCCGGGCTCCAGGCCCGCGTCGCCGAGCGCCTGGCGTGCCGCGCGCTCGGCCATGTCCACGTGGCGTTCGCCCTCGGGAGCGTAGTGCCGGGCGGCGACCCCGGTGTGGCGCATGATCCAGGCGTCGTCGACGCCCAGTTCGGGCCTGCTGGTGAAGTGGTCGTTGCGGACCGGCTCCCCGGGGAAGTCGTGGCCGGTCCCGGCGAGCAGTACGGGAGGGGTGGTGAGCGTCACCGGTAGATCCCTTCGGGGTCGATCGAGCGCAGCATGGCCAGTTCCCCGGCGGTCGGGGGTTCCTCGTGCGGCAGCGGGTCGGCGATCTTCACCTGCCACCCGGTGCGGGCGAGTACGGTCTCGGCGGGGCTCGTCGTGGCGTCGAGCGTCGGCGGCGGTGCCCAGGTGGCGAGCGTGAAAGGCTCGGCGCCCTCCGCCCGCTCGAAGGAGCCGAACTCGGCCACCACGCGGCTGACATGGTGGCCCGGGCTGGTGACGAAGCCGACCGCGTCGGGGTAGCGGAGCGGCGATGCGGGCGCCACCACGATCGTCTCCACATGACTGGCCACGTCGTTGGCGCCGCCCGAGCCCACCAGGAAGCGGCCGCCGACGGTGCGGCTGGTGTTGATACGTCCCTGCTGGTCGACCTGGGCGGCGGAGAGCACGCCGAGCGTGCGGGCGGCGCCGCCCGCGACGAGCCCGCCGAGGACGTCCCAAGACCCCGCGTACTGACGGCAGTCGAGCACGTGCCGCTGTGAGAAGAGGAAGCTGTCGCCGTCCTGCGGGGCGAAGTCGACCATGCCGAGCTCGTTGACGAGCTGCGGCTCGATGCCCTCGTCGCGCAGCATCCGCGCGGCCAGCCAACTGGCCACGTGCGCCGCGCCGATGCCCGCGAGCACGGTTCGGTGGCCCCGGGTGCGGATGGTGCGAGCGATGGTGCGGGCCGCCAGCACGAGGTGGTGCTCGCGGTCGCCGGGCGGCGCGACGGACTCTGCCGTACGGATCTGCCGTGTCGGCTCGAACGCCCTTGAGGCGAGGGAGAGTTGGGCCAGTCGCGGGTCTCCCAGCCGCGCCAGGTATCCGTCGTGGCCGCCCGCGTCCGTCACCCAGCGGTGGAACCACGCGTTCGCGTCGGCGGGCTCCGCGCAGGCGTCCGCGAGGTCGGCGAGGAAGGCGTAGTCGTCCAGATAGCCGGCCGCCTTGGCGCCGCGCATCGGCGAGAGGCCCTGCGGGTGGGCGCCGTACGGGCAGACGGCCAGCGCGCGCACCCGTTCGGCCGGGATCTGGCAGACCGCGTCGGCGGGTGGCTCGGCGCACCTCGTCTCGACCGTGGCCAGCACCCCGTGGCGTGCCGCCAGGGCACCCCACCAGCCCTCGCCGACCGGCCCGGAGAGGTAGAGATTCCCCCGCTCGTCGGCGCACTGGGCGTGCAGCAGCGTCATGTCGGGACGCAGCGCGGGCAGCAGTACGGCCGCCGCGCCGTCCTTCTCGGCTCCGTACTCGGTTCCGTGCTCAGTTCCGTACGGCACGGTCACGAGCGGCGGGTGCCCCTGGGGCAGATCGGAGCCATGCAGGGAGGTGCTGACCGCGGCCGGTGCGCCCGTGGCCCCCGCGATCAGCCGTTGCAGCAGGGAGAGCAGGCTCCACTCCTCCACCGGGAACGGATCGCCCTCGGGGAGCCGGGCGTACAGCCGGTTGGGGCGGGACGTCGGGATCGTGTCGCCCGCGAAGCCGATGACGGCACGCTCGACCACACCGGCCATGGTCAGCGCGTGCACCCCGGCGTGCAGGGCGTTCACACTGAACTCGAACCGGCCGCCGCTGCCGCCGAAGACCCGGGCGAGGGCCAGTACGAGCGCGTTGGGGCGGGACATGGTGGAGGCGATGTGCACCCGCATTCCCGGGATCAGATGGCGGCGGCACAACTCGTCGGGGTCCGCGAGGATCTCGGGGCTTCGCGGAGCCGTCATGCGGCGGCCTCCAGGACCAGCGCGGAGCTCTGGCTGCCGATGGCGAAGGCCAGGGACATCGCCAGGCGGGGCCGGCCGGGACGGGCGCCCTCGGTGACGTGGTCGTGGTCGCACTCCGGTTCCACGGCCTCGCAGTTGATCGTCGGGACCAGGCACTGCCGCTTGAGCATCAGGGCGAGTGCGGCGCAGTTCAACAGGCCCGCGGCGCCCAGCAGATGGCCGTACACGGGCTTGATGGAGCCGAGCGGTGCCCAGTCGGAGCGGCGGGGTCCGTAGAGGTGGCTGAGGGCCCGGCTCTCGGCGAGGTCGTTGTAGCGGGTCGCGGTGCCGTGGCCGCAGATGTAGTCCAGCTCCCCCGCCGTGGCGCCGATGGCGTCGAGGGTCTCGGCCATCAGCTGTGCCGTGCTCTTTCCGGTGAGGTCCATCCGGGTCGCGTGGGCCGCCTCGCTGACGCTGTGGACGGAGCGCAGTGCCGCGTAGACCTGTGCGCGGCGGGCCTCGGCGTGCGACGCCCGTTCCAGTACGGCGACGACGGCGCCCTCGCCCAGCGCGAAGCCGTCTCTGCGGATGTCGTAGGGCTTGATCGCCCGCTTGGGGTCGGTGTCCCGGGAGAGGACGCTGGTGCCGGAGGCCGAGTAGACCTGCAACACCTCGGGGACGAGCGGCAGTTCGTGTCCGACGACGAACATGACGTCGGCGGCGCCGCGGCGGATCTCCTGCGCGGCGAGGGCGAGTGCCTGGTGACCGCCCACGCACGCGTTGCTGACGGTCGAGACGAGCCCTTGGGCGCCCAGCCGTACGGCGCTGAGGGACGCCGGGGTCCCGGCGAGCGAGGCGAAGACCGCCTGGGCCGTCGAGACCGGGGGCCTGGCCTGGTCCCAGACCGCGCCCGAGGCGGTCTGGGACCACCACTCGACGGGTCCGCGGGAGCACGACGCGACCACCCCCGTACGCGGCGGGTCGAGGGCTCCGTCGTCCCCGAACGCGGCGTCGCGGACGGCGTTCTGCACCGCCGACAGGACGACGAGGATCTCCCGGCTGTACCGCTTGGCGAAGTTGTCCGGCAGGTCGGGCAGGTAGGGCGCGTGGTCGAAGTCGTCCAGCCGGCCGGCGCTGTGGATCCCCGTGCTGCCCGAGATCACCGGCGGCAGGTTGCTGAGCTGGGATTCGCCCTGGCTCAGGTGCCGCCACACACCTTCGGGGGTGTCGGCGCCCGGCAGGACGAAGCCGAGTCCGGTGATGACCACGTCCTCGAACGCCGTGCCGGTCACGCGGTCGCTGCGCGACATGGGGCCTCCCTGTCAACGATGAATGCTCACGGGTGAGTTGCCTGAACGGGCTCCTCACCAGGACATCTCCTCGCGCCCTGCCGGGACAGGCGCGTGGGGTACCCCTCTGGCCGTGGTGCCGGGACCCCGGGTACCGGCGAAACCTCGTGCGCGGTCCCTTGACAGCTCGTTCGCCATCCCCGACGTTAATGAACATTCATTTATCCAAGTCAGATGGCTTGCACATGGATGGAACGGGAGTTGTCATCGCCGGTGCCGGTGTCACCCGGCACGGCTTCTTCGCCGCGCGCGACTGGAAGGACCTGGTCGTCGAAGCGGCCTACGCGGCGCTCGATGACGCGGGCATCGCGCCCGGCGAGGTGAGCGCCGGCTTCGTCTCGGTGTCCCTTCCGGAGACCTTCGAGCAGCAGAATCTCGGCGCGATCGCCGCCGACGAACTCGGCCTGGCACCAGCCGCGTTCAGCCAGGTCGGGGCGGCCTGCGCGGGAGGCACCGTGGCGCTGCGCAACGGCGTGGCGGCGGTCGCCTCGAGGGCCGCGCGGGCCGTGCTGGTGATCGGCGTGGAGAAGCAGTCGGACGCGGCGTCGACCGCCGACTCGATGCTGCACTTCCCCGACGCCGAGTACGAGGCTCCGGCCGGCTTCGACTACGTGGACCTGATGGCGCTGATGCACGACCGCTACGCCCGCAAGTACGGCGCCTCGCACGAGGCGATCGCGCAGTGGGTGGTGCAGGACCGCTGGTACGCACAGCGCAATCCGAAGGCGATCGACTACGGGCGGGCCACCCTCACCGTCGCCGAAGTGCTGGACAGCCCGGTGGTGTCCCGGCCCATCACCCGGGCCGCCTGCGGCCGGGCCTGCGACGGTGCCTCGGCGGTCGTGCTGATGGGCGCGGCCGATGCACCGGCGCGCTGCGAGCCGGTCGAGATCGCGGGCATCGCGCAGGCCACCGGGCCCAATGGGCTGGCCGCCAAGTTCGGCCATCCCGCCTCCGGCGGTACCGACATCGCCGAGGCGGTGCCCACCGCGGTGGCCGCCAAGGACGCCTACGCGCAGGCGGGCATCGAGCCGCAGCATGTCCGCCTCGCCCAAGTGCACGACTGCTTCAGCGTGATGGGGCCGCTGCACATGGAGGGTCTTGGCATCTTCCCGCCCGGCAAGGCCGCCGCGGCGGTGGCCGACGGCGAGACCGCGCCGGACGGCCGCTGCCCGGCCAACACCGACGGCGGCCGGATCGGCCTCGGCCATCCCACGGGGGCCACCGGCGTCAGCATCGCCGTGGAGTCCGCGATGCAGTTGCGCGGTCGCTGCGGCGACCGTCAGGTGCCGGACGCGGACATCGCGGTCTGCCAGTCCATGGGCGGCTCCAACTCCACCAGCGCGGTCGCCGTGCTGCGCCTGCCCCGCTGACCACACCCGACCCGATGAGCCCTGACCCGAGAGGAGGGGACGACACGTCATGTGGTCCCCCACAGAGCCGGTCTACCGCATAGCGACCCCGACCACCGCCAAGGCGTGGCGTTCGCGCGACGGACGCTATCGGCTGGCCGGAAACCGTTGCGCGGGCTGCGCGCTGACCTTCTTCCCCAAGCGGCGGGTGTGCCCCACGTGCCATTCCAGGACGCTGACCGAGACGGTCATGGCCCCCTACGGCCGGGTGGTCGGCACGGCGGAGGACCAGACCCCGCTGATCGGCCACACCGGACGCGGCAGCAGGCCCTTCGCGATCGTGGCGCTGGAGGACGGTCCGCACATCCTCACCGAACTCGTCGACACCGACGCCGAGGGCGGCCCAGGCGCGGTGACCGAGGGTACGGAGGTCGAGCTGGTCGTCCGCAAGTGGCGTCGTGAGGCCGCCGGTCCCTATCAGTACGGCTACAAGTTCCGGCCGCGGAGGGCACGATGAGCCCCGGCACGAACGGCGCCGGTGTCTCCGGGAGCGGCGTCGGCATCTCCGCGATCGGCGTGGCCCTGCCCGCCGGGCGGCTCTCGGTCGCCGAGATCCACGAGGTGTGGGGCAATGTGCCGCTGGAGGTGCTGCGCCGCGGGGGTGTGACGCACCGCGGCGTGTGCGACCCCGACGCGGACGCCGTCACGCTGGCGGCCGAGGCCACGAGCGTCGCCCTGCGCGGGCTGAACGGGCTGCACGGGTTGAGCGAGGCCGAACACCCGCCGCCCGGCGCGGTGTTCTTCGGCTCGCAGACCGGCCCGTATCTCACCAAGGCGAACGCCGCGCTGCTGGTGGACATGGCCGGGCTGCCGCGGTCCGTCTTCGCCGCCGATGTGCAGTTCTCCGGCAAGTCCGGTACGGCCGCGCTGCTGTGCGCGCTGGCGTGGGTCAGGGCCGGCCTCGCCGACGCGGCGCTGGCCGTCGGCGCGGACACGCTCGGGCCGCATATCGCGCCCGGCGACCCCCACGAGTACACCGCGGGCTCCGGCGCCGCCTCGGTCCTCGTCACCCGGGACGCCGCACTGGCCACGGTGACCGCCACCGGCTCGGCCACCTCCGACACCAACGACGGGTTCCGTACCGACGGCGAGCGGCACATCCGCACCGGCGGCGCGGTGATGGCCGCCACCGACGTCGGGCTCCTCGACCACTGCGCCACCGCCTGGCAGCAGGTCGACGCGGCGCCCGCGTCGGTGCGTTTCCTCGCGGGCCCGCAGCCCGACGCGGTCACCCCGCTCCGGCTGGCCAGGCGTCTCGGGCTGCCCGAGAAGTGCGCCGCCCCGTGCGTCGTCGCGCACGGCATCGGTGATGTGGGCGCGGCCGGGCCGCTGCTCGGCCTTGCCAGGGCGCTGGAGCTGGCCGAGCCCGGCGACCGGCTCGCGTTGATCGGTTACGGCTGCGGAGCGGGCAGCGACGCGCTGCTGATGACCGTGCGGGCGGCGGCCACGGACACCGGGCTCGCGGAGGCGCTCGCGGTGCGGCGGCCCGTCGGCTATGCGACGGCGAGCAGGTACGAGAGGCACTTCCAAGGTCTGGACCGACTCGTGGGGAGCTACGAATGAACGGGCTGTTCAAGGGACGTACGGCGCTGGTCACCGGCGGGGGCAGGGGCATCGGCGCGGCGATCGTCACCCGGCTCGCCGACGAGGGAGCGACCGTCGCGGTCAACGACATCGACCAGGAGGCCGCCGAGCGCGTCGCGGCCTCGGTGGGCGGGCTCGCCGTGCCGGCCGATATCGCGGACCTGGACCGGGTGAGCGAAGTGGTGGACATCGTCGAGGAACAGCTCGGCGGGCTCGACGTACTGGTGAACAACGCGGGCATCGGCTACCGGGGGACCATCGAGGAGCACACCCCGAAGATCTGGAACCGGGTGCTGTCCGTCAACCTGTACGCGCCCTTTCTGCTCTCGCGACGCGCCGCCCCCGTGCTGGCCCGTGGCGGCGGCGCGGTCGTCAACCTCTGCTCGGTGGCGATGATCGGCATCTCCGGGCAGGTGGCGTACGACGTGTCCAAGGGCGGTCTCGCCACGCTCACCCGCTCCCTCGCGGCCGAGCTGGGCCCTGTGGGCGTGCGCGCCAACGCCGTCTGCCCCGGCTTCATCGACACCCCCATGCTCAGCGCGGCCGAGGACCTCACACGGGCCGGCGAGAAACACGTACGCACGCAGCCGATCCGCAGGTTCGGCACGCCGCAGGAGGTGGCCGCGGCCGTGGCCTGGCTGGCGTCCTCCGAGGCCGGCTATGTGACGGGCCAGTGCCTGTTCGTGGACGGCGGATGGGTGCGGTCATGAGCGCGTCCTCCGACTCGCCTTCGAACCGGTCCTCCTCGAACTCGGGCTTGAGCGCGGAGGAGCGGCGATGACCGAGATCCTGGCGATGGACGACCCACGGGTGCCGGACGCCGCATCCTGCACGGTCGGCGGGCTGCTCGCCGCCCGCGCGGCCGAGCACCCCGACCGGGTCTTCGCCGTGTTCGCCGACGGCAGCAGCTGGACGTACCGCGAGACCTACGAGCGCTCCCTCGGCGCCGCGGCCGTACTCGCGACACGCGGCGTGCGGCCGGGTGACCGGGTCGTCTCCTGGCTGCCCAACGGCCCCGAAGCACTGCTGGCCTGGTTCGGCTCCAATCTCGCGGGGGCCGTCCACACACCCGTCAACACCGCTTTCCGGGGCCGGGTCCTCGAGCACGTGCTCACCAACGCGGGGCCCGGCGTGATCGTCGCGCACCCGGAGCTGGGGCCGCGTCTCGACGAGATCGACCCGGGTGACGTACGTCCGACGGTCATCGGACCCGGTCAACTCCACGGTCTGCCGGGCGGGTTCGAGCCCGTCGCCGCCCAGCCGTGGGACACGTTCGGGATCATCTACACCTCGGGGACGACCGGACCGTCCAAGGGCGTGCTGTGCTCGTACGTCCACCACTACTCCGCGTGCGTCGCCGCCTTCGCCGGCCGGCTCGGCGAGGAGGACCGCTATCTCGTCCAGCTTCCGCTCTTCCACGCGGGAGGAACGCTCGGGGTGTACGCGGCGCTGCTGCTCGGCAGTTCGGTCGCGGTGGTCGACTCCTTCGCCACCGAGAAGTTCTGGAATGTCGTACGCACCCATCGCATCACCTGCTGCACGCTGCTGGGCGTCATGGCGTCCTTCCTGCTCAAGCGGCCGGCGTCGGCGGCGGACACCGGGCACCCGCTGAAGTGGGTGTGGCTGATCCCGTTGGGCGACGACGGCACGGAGCTCGCCGGCCGCTTCGGCATCGACGTCCACACGCTGTTCAACATGACCGAGACGTCCGTCCCGTTGGTCTCCGGGCCCGCGCCGAAGGCGAGCGGGCTCTGCGGACGGCCGCGCCCCGGTGTCGAGATCCGGGTGGTCGACGCCCACGACCGTCAGGTGCCGTGCGGTGAGGTCGGTGAGCTGGTGCTGCGCGCCGACCGGCCCTGGTCGCTGTCCCACGGCTATCACGGGATGCCGGAGGCGACGGCGGCCGCGTGGCGCAACGGCTGGTTCCACACCGGCGACGCGGTGCGTCAGGACGCCGAGGGCCAGGTGTACTTCGTCGACCGGATGAAGGACGCGATCCGCCGCCGCGGCGAGAACATCTCGTCCTTCGAGGTCGAGGCGGAGGCCATGACCCACCCCGCGGTGCGGGAGGCGGCCGCGGTGGCCGTGCCGAGCGAGCACGGCGAGGACGAGGTGCTCCTTGCGGTCGCTCCCGTGCCGGGCCGCACCGTCGACCCCGCCGAAGTGATCACGTATCTGATTCCGCGGATGGCCCACTTCATGGTGCCGCGGTTCGTCCGCGTCCTGGCCGAGCTGCCCAAGACCCCCACCTCGAAGGTGCGCAAGCACCTGCTGCGTACGGAGGGCGTGGTCGCGGGGACCTGGGACCGGCAGGCCGCGGGTCTCGAGGTCAAGCGCGCGTCCCTGGGAAGGAGCCGACTCCCATGAGCCTGCCGGGACCGCACCAGGTGGAGATCGTCGAACGCGATGTGCCGGCCGCGATGCGCGACGGTGTCGTCCTGCGCGCCGACGTCCGGCACCCGGCGGGCGAGGACCCGACGCCCGCGCTGCTGTACCGCGCCCCGTACGACAAGCGGCGGATGGCGGCCCTGGACGTGCTGCCCGCCGCGGCGGCGGTGGAGGCCGGCTACACGGTCGTACTCCAGGACAGCCGGGGCCGGTTCGCCTCGGACGGCGAGTGGCAGCCGATCATGTGGCGGCAGGAGGCGCTGGACACCTACGACACCGTGGAGTGGATAGCGGGCCAGCCGTGGTGCGACGGCAACATCGGCATGGTGGGGCCGTCCTACCTCGGCATCGTGCAGTGGGTCGGCGCCATGCAGCAGCCTCCGCATCTGCGGGCCATCGCCCCGGCCATGTGCACGGTCGGCGACTACGACGCCCGCGCCACCGGCGGAGCGCTGCGCCTGGACCAACTGGTCAGCTGGGCCGTGGTGTTGATGGCACCGGACTGGCTGCGGCGCCGCCTGGCGGCCGGCGATCCGCCGCCGCGCAAGACCGTCGAGACGATCGCCGAGTACGCACAGCACCCCCGGCGCGCGATGGAGCGGCTCCCGCTGACCGACGTACTCGACCTCGAGGAGTTCCCGCCGCTGCTTCGCGACGTCCTCGCGGGCAGGGTCGAGGTCCCGGACGCCCGGATCGACCGGGTACGGATTCCCACACTGTCGGTGAGCGGCTGGTACGACCTCTACTCCAACGCCACCATCGGCCTCCACCAGGACATGGCGGCCCGCGACGGGCACCACCACCTGATCATGGGGTGCTGGGCGCACCTCGGCTCACTCCTCTCGGTGCAGGGTGAAGTGAACTTCGGGCCGGCCGCGGCAGCGCACTTCGGCGGGCTGCCCGAGATGCATCTGGCGTTCTTCGACCGCTATCTGCGGGACGAGGGCGAGCGTCTGCCACGCGTTCGGTACTTCCTCATGGGTGCGCGGGAGTGGCGTTCGGCGCGGCGCTGGCCCCCGCCCGAGGCCGTGAACCGGCGCTGGTATCTGCGGCACGGCGGCACTCTGGGCCCGCCGCCGCAGGACGACGAGCCCACCGCTCACTACCGCTACGACCCGGCCGACCCCGTGCCCACCCACGGCGGACGCGTGCTCAACCTGGGCGACCTCGTGCCCGGGCCACTGGCCCAGAACCACCTCGAACAGCGTCCCGACGTGCTGAGCTACACCTCGGACGCGCTGCCGGAGGCCGTCGATCTGGCCGGCCCCGCCTGGCTGGTCCTGTCCGCCGAGAGCAGCGCGCCCGACACCGACTTCACCGGCAAGCTCCTCGACGTCCACCCCGACGGCCGGGCGCTCCTCGTCGCCGACGGCATCGTGCGGGCCCGCCACCGCGAGGGCATGGACGCCGAGCGGCCGCTGGAGCCGGGCACCGTCCACGAGTTCTTCCTCGATCTGGGGCACACGGCCTGGCGCCTTGAGCCGGGGCACCGGCTGCGGGTGCATGTGTCCAGCAGCAACTTCCCCCAGTTCGACCGGAACCTCAACACCGGCGGCCCCGTCGGCGAGGAAAGCGTTCCCGTGGTCGCCGAGCAGACCGTCCATCACAGTGCCGGGCACCCCTCGTGGCTCGATGTGACGGTCCTGCCCACTCCCCCCTCAGAAACAGAAGGTGGCGCGGAACCCGCCTGACGGACGAGCACGCGCGCTCCCGCACCCCCTCCCCCCACACGTCGGAAGGGCCCACAGGCCCCTCCGTCGGTCGAACACGGCATATCGCCGAGCCGGGACCCTGCTCGGCCGCAGAGAAGGAGCCGCACTTGTCCGTCCACTTCGTTCCACGCACCGGTCGATCGAGAGTGATCACGCTGCTGGTCAGCCTGATCGCGATCGCCGCGATGGTGCTGACCAACCCCCTGTCCGCCCACTCGGACCCCCGGGACCAGGCTCGTACCCCCCAGTCCGACGAGCCGTCCGCCCCGCCGCTGCCGCCGGGAGTCAACAACTGGCTCTGCAAGCCGAGTCCGAAGCACCCCGAACCCGTGGTGCTGTTGCACGGACTCTTCGCCACGGCGGAACTCAACTGGCCGTACTTCGCACCCGAACTGGACAAGGCGGGGTACTGCGTCTTCGCCCCGACCTACGGAACCTCGAACGGGGAGCAGCCGCTGCCCGCCATGGCACGGATGGAGGAGTCCGCTAAGGAACTCAAACGCTACGTCGACCGCGTCAAGCTCGCGACCGGCGCCAAGAAGGTCGACCTGATCGGACACAGTGCGGGCGGGCTGATGCCCCGGCAGTACCTGCGCTTCGAGGGTGGAGCCGCGCACGTCGACGACTTCGTCGCGCTCGGCCCTCCCAACCACGGGACCACGTTCAAGTCCGCCTTCGAGATGCTGCCCCAGTGGGTGTCGGACGCGATCTGCCCGTCCTGTCTGCAGTACAGCGACGGCTCGGAGTTCCTCGCGCAGCTCAACAAGGACCATGAGGTGGAGCCCGGCGTCAGCTACACCACCATCAGCAGCAAGCTCGACGAACTCATCCTGCCCTACACGAGCGCCCGCCTGCAGGGCGATTCCGGCCAGGTCACGAACATCACGGTGCAGGACAAGTGCCCGATGAGCGTCATCGACCACTACGGGCTCGCCCTGGACGCGGTCCCGCTCCAGTGGGCGGTGAACGCGCTGGACCGGCCGGGTCCGGCCGACCCGGCGTTCACACCCACCTGCTGACCCGGAGGGATGAACGACCGCTTTCCCTGCCCCGCCCCTTCCCGCGGGACGGAAGGGGCGGGGCCCGGGAAGCGCCCCGAGCACCCTCCATCGCCTCGAACCCCCTCGATGTCTCACCCGGACATCCCCGTACGACCTCGCTTGGGAGACCCGCCATGAAACTGTCACGTCGCGAACTGTTGCGCAGTACCGGCCGGTTCGGCCTGGCCGCCGGAGTGGCGCTGGGCACGGCTCCCGCACTTGCCGCCTGCGGTGGCTCCGGCAGCGCCGGAGAATCCGATCGGAGCCGGCTCGGCTGGATCCAGCCCAAGACGGGCGCACTGGCAGCCGCGTACAAACCGGCCTACGCCGCTGCCCGGCTGGCCGTGCAGGAGATCAACGCGGCGGGCGGGCTGCGGGGCGAGCCGGTCACCTTGCTGGAAGAGGACGACGAGGGCAAGCCCGGCACCCAACCGACCGTCGCCCGGCGGCTGTTGCGCAAGGAGCCGCAGTTCGTGCTCGGCCCCACGGGCAGCTCTCAGGCCGTGGCCTCGGTCAGCGCCCTGGAGCGCGGCCCCGTGCTCCAGTCCGCCTGGGGTGTGGCCGACACACTCGGCGACGGCAGGCGCTTCCCGTTCCACTACCAACTCGTCTTCAACACCCGGCAGCAGGCGACGGCAGTGGCGCGCTACCTCTTCGAGTCGCGCGGGGTGCGCGAGATCGGGCTGCTGGTGGAGAACTCGGAGTACGGCGACTCCATCCGCCGCGCCTTCTCGTCCGTACTCATGGACAACTACCGCACCAAGGCGGTGTCTCTCCAGGTCTTCACCCCGGGCACGCTCGACATGGCGCCGTTCGTGAAGAAGCTGGACCGGGACGGCGCCAAGGCGGTCGGGCTGTTCAGCGGGCAGCCCCAGACCTCGGTCCTCACGCTGAAGGCCATGACCGCGACGGGCTACGCCCCGCTGACCGTGTCCCATGAACTCAGCTACATCGACGCGTACGACGCCGTCCCCCAGGAACTCATGGAGCGGTTCTACACGACCACCTACGCGGCCTTCAGCTATCCGAAGGGCAGTTCGCCACCCACCGGCCGGGCGCGGGAGTACGCGGGGAAGATCCTGGCCGAACCGTCCGCCGCCGGGCTGGAGTTCACCGCGGCCACCTCGCCGTACTACGACTTCCTGATGCTGCTGGCCGAGGTCGTCGAGCGGGAGAAGACGCTCGCCCCGGACAAACTCAAGAACGCCTTCGACAAGGTGACGGGCTATCAGGGGACCCGCGGAAAGATCTCCTTCACGTCAGAGCGGCACACCGGCATCGACGACGACACCCTCGTCGTCGCCAGTCTGCGCTCCGCCAAGGACAAGGCGTCGATGGGCGGCATCTTCCGGGAACTGGCGCCGGGCAGCCGGGCATGATCAACGACGTCCTGGTGCCGGGGCTGGTCTTCGGCAGTCTCTACGGGCTGGTCGCCCTGGGCCTCACCGTGTTCTACCGGCCGACCCATGTGCTCAACTTCGCGCAGGGCGATCTGGTCATGCTGGGCGCGATGACCATGGCGGCGGTCACCGCGGGCACCGCGCTGCCCTGGCCGGTCACCGCCGTGGGGGTCGCCGCGGCCGTCGCGGCCGTGGCACTGGTCGAGGAACGGGTGGCCGTCGCTCCCGTGCTGCGGCGCACGGCGCACGGCGTCGGCTGGGTGATCACGACGCTCGCCTTCTCCCTCGTCGTCAACCAGCTGATCGGCAGGCTGTGGACCGACGAGCCGCGCGAGGTCGCCCCACCCGCACCGCTGTCCCTGGACACCCTCACCGTGGCCGGAGTGCGGTTCAACAGCTATCAACTGGCCGTCGTGCTGGTCGCGTCGGCCGTGGTCGTCGCGCTGGAGCTGCACTCGCGTACCCGCACGGGGTGCGCCGTCCGGGCCGTGGCGGTCGACCGGGACGCCGCCCGGCTGCGCGGCATCGATCCCGGAAGGCTGCGTCGCCGGGCCTTTCTGCTCGGCGGGGCACTGGCCGGGCTGACCGGCGTGCTCGCGGCGCCGCTCACGCTGGCGTCGGTGACGATGGGCTTCGGGCTGCTCGTCAAGGGCTTCTTCGCGGCCGTGGTCGGCGGGATCGGCGACTTTCGCGGGGCGCTGCTGGGCGGCTGGATCGTCGGCGTCATCGAGGCGTCGGGGGCCAACTACGTCTCGCCCGGACTGCAGACCACGGTGCTGTTCGCCGTCACGCTGGCCATCCTCATGGTCCGCCCGGAGGGGCTCCGCAGGAGCGGGGTGGAGCGCCGTGTCTGACCGCACGTCACGCCCCACGCCACGCCGTACGTCACGAGGGCCGGGCGCACTCTCGGCACCTGCCGCGCGGGCTCTCGTCCTCGCCGCCCCGCTCGCCCTGGCCGCCGCGCTTCCGCTGCTCGTGCGGGACACGTACGTCCTGCATGTGGCCACCGTGGTCGGCATCTACACGCTCATCGCCATGGGGCTCAACGTGCTGTTCGGCTACACCGGGCAGGTGTCGCTCGGCCACGGCGCCCTCGTGGCCGTCGGCGCCTATACGGCCGCCGTGCTCACCGTCGACCACGGCTGGTCGTTCTGGGCTGCCGCCCCACTGGCCACGGCGGTGGCCAGTGGGGTCGGCGGGCTGATGGCCCTGCCCGCGCTGCGGCTGTCCTCCTGGCATCTCGCGCTGATCACCCTCGCCTTCGCCATGGTGGTCAACAGCCTGCTGACGGAACTGCGGGATCTCACCGGCGGCTTCGCCGGCATCCTAGGTATCCCGCTCCCCGAACTGAACGGCGTCCCGCTCACCGAGCAGGAGCTGTACTGGCTGGTGCTGGCCCTGGTCCTGCTGGCCGCCGTGCTGATCTCGAACGTCCTGCGCTCCCGGATCGGGCGCGCACTCGTCGGCGTACGCGACGCACCTGACGCCGTACGGACGGTGGGGGCCTCGCCCGTACGCCTCAAGGTGTTCGCGTTCTGCCTCAGCGCCGCGCTCGCCGGTCTCGGCGGCGCGCTGCTGGCGACCACGCGCGGCCTGGTGACCCCGGACGACTTCCCCATCGAGTTCTCGCTGTTCTTCCTGCTGGTCGTCATCATCGGCGGCGCCGGGCGGATGAGCGGCCCGTTCATCGGCACGCTGGCGTTCTTCGTGGTCCCCGAGGTGCTGGACGAGCTGGCGGAGTGGCGGCTGTTGATCTACGCCGTCGCGCTGCTCGTGCTGATCGCCTACGCGCCGCACGGTATCGCCGGGGCGTGGGCGGAGCACTGGCCTAGGCTGGCCGGGCGGCTGGCCGCTTTGAACCGGTTCGGCTCCGGGGCGGGGCACCGGGATGCACCGCCACCCGCCGTCGCCGAGCACCGCCTTCCCGTGGCCTGCCACCCCAAAGGCGGTCTCCGGCTGCGGACCGTGGATCTGCGGCGTTCCTTCGGCGGCGTACGGGCCTTGAACGGCGTGGAGTTGGCGGCGGCGCCGGGCACGATCCACGCGGTGGTCGGCCCGAACGGTTCCGGCAAGACCACCCTGCTCAACACCGTGACGGGGCTGGTGCGGCCGGATCACGGACAGGTGCTGCTCGACGAGGCCGAGGTCGGCCGCCGTGCCACCGAAAGGATCGCCCGGCTCGGCGTCGGACGTACCTTCCAGACTCCCCTGCTGCTGCCCGGGCTCAGCGCGCTGGAGAACGTGCTGCTCGGCGCGTACGCCCGTGAACAGGCCACCGTCGTCGAATGCGCGCTCACACTCCCCCGCGCCCGGCGCGGCTCCCGTGCGCTGCGCGAAGAGGCCCTGGGCTGCCTGGACTTCGTGGGTCTGACCGCGCTCGCGGACACCCCGGCCGGGGTCCTGCCGCACGGGAACCAGCGGCTGCTGGAGATCGCCCGTGCGCTGATGGCCCATCCCCGGCTGCTGCTCATGGACGAGCCGGCCGCCGGTCTCTCGCACACCGAACTGGCCGCCCTCGACCGGCTGTTGCGGGAGCTCAGGAGCCGGGATCTGACGGTGGTGCTGGTGGAGCACCACATCGAGCTGGTGGCGGGCATCGCCGACCAGGTCACCGTCCTGGACGCGGGGAGCACGCTGGTGTCCGCCGAACCGTCCGTGGCACTCCGGGACGACCGGGTGCTCAAGGCGTATCTGGGGAGTGGGGCGAGCAGCCATGTCCAAGAGTTCTGAACCGCCTCTGCTGCGGCTGTCCGGGCTGCACTCCGGTTACGGCCCCGTTCCCGTCGTACGCGATGTGACGCTCTCGGTGCACGAGGGCGAGATCTGCGCCCTGCTCGGCGCCAACGGAGCGGGCAAGTCCACGCTGCTGCGCACGATCTCCGGGCTGCTGAAACCGACGGCGGGCACGGTGCGGTTCGACGGCGCCGACATCACCGGAGGCAGGCCGGAGGCGATCAGCATGCGCGGTCTCGTCCAAGTACCGGAGGGGCGTCGTGTCTTTCGCGGCCTCACCGTGCGCGAGAACCTCGAACTCGGGCTGTGGAAGCGGAAGTTGGCCCCGGCAGAGGAGCAGGAACGCCTGGCCCGGGTGTTCGGCCTGTTTCCCGTACTCGAGAAGCGGCTGGGCGCACGGGCCGAGGTGCTCAGCGGGGGTGAGCAGCAGATGCTGGCCATCGGCCAGGCGTTGCTCGCAGGCCCTCGGATGCTGCTGATCGACGAACCGTCCCTCGGCCTCGCGCCGGTCGCCGTCGACCGGGTCCTTGCGACCGTGAGCGAGCTGCGCGGTACGGGACTGACCGTGCTGCTCGTCGACCAGGCGGTGGAACGGGCCCTCGAACTGGCCGACCGCGCCTATGTCATGCGGGCCGGCCGGATCGTCAGCGAGGGCCCGGCGGCAGACCTGCGCGACGGACCGCGGCTGCGGCATGCCTACCTGGGCACGCTCGCGGACACCGACTGAATCTCGGCATGAGTGACTCCGGCCGCCTGCAGCACGAGGACTCCGTACTGTTCGGCGATCTCCTCGGCACTGAGCCTGCCCTCGGGGCGGAACCAGAGCCCGGCGTGAATACACAGGTCCAGCATCGCCTTTGCGGTGACCGGGATGTCCGCGGGCCGGTCGTCCGGAAGCGACAGACGGAATACGCCGCGCTCTCGCCCCTGTTCCAGCATGCGCTCGAATTCCCGCCTGATCCGGCGCTCGCTGTCACCCACCTCGGTGGCCTGCGGCAGGGGCAGACGCGCAGACTCGGATCGGGTGACCACCGCCTCCATGCGATATGTGGTGTGGAATTCGGTCATTGTTCTGGCCGCCTCCCACAGTTCACGCGCCGGTTCCCCGCCTCCGCGCCGAACGGCCGCCGCCAGCTGCCTCTCCAATTCGGCACAGGTCCGCGAGGCAATCGAATACAGGAGTTCTTCCTTGGACCTGAAGTGGTTGTACAGCGCCCCCGGAGTCATTCCCACTGCCGCCAGAATTTCCCGAACACTCGTGGTCCCGTATCCCCGCCGGTAGAAAAGCTCGGCGGCGACCGTCTCTATCTGCCGCCGCGTGCTCCCCCCGGACGGCGAAGCGAAGGATTCCTCGGTCGACATGGCCATGGAGTGATTCCCGGTCTGTGATGGCGGCCACCCCGCAATGCCGCGAAGACGGCAATTGACGGCGGTAAATGAGTGTTCAGGAACCACCTTACGGCCTCCTCCCCAAGGGGGGTGGCCCAGGCGGCAAAACGGTACCCCGGGTACTGGGAAGTCGAGCACTCCCGCCGGGAGGCTCACAGAGCGAATCGGGCGCGTACAGGCCGCGCCCGGGACCGGAGCTGACATTGACACTCGACGACAGGACCGCGACGGACGGTACGAGCGTCCGCCTGAGCGCCATCGACATGTGTGCCCTGGTGTACGACCGGGAGTGCTGGGGCGCGTACTTCCGCGATCTGGGCGGCCAGGCGCCCGCGTATCTGCGCGCCTTCGGACGCCATATGGCCACCGTTTTCGGCGCGGACTTCACGCTCTACCGCCGGCACCTGAACGCCGGTGACCTGGACGCAGCGATCGAGATCCTGGTCGCCCACCAGCCCGCCGAGCTCGACGTGGCGGCCCATCTGCGCGCCATGGACGCGGAGGGCATCGCGTACCAGGTGCTGATGGGGTCCAGCGCCAGGCTCCCGGACGGCGGATGCGTGAACGAGCGCGTGGCGGCCTTCGCCGCTCGCGCCCCCGACCGCATGCAGGCCTGGGCGGGCCTGAACCTCAGCGATCCGCACGCGGCGCTCGAGGAACTCGAACGCTGCCACGCGCTGGGCATGCGCGGGGTGACCGTCATCGCGTTCCGCGACGGTGTCGAGCCGCAACTCCCGTACTACGACGCGGTGTTCACGGCCGCCGAGCGGCTGGGGCTGCCGGTCTGGCTGCACACCGGCCACCACCTCTGCACGAGCCGCCCGAACGAACTGTCGCACCCGAGAATCATCGACGTCCTCGCGGGCCGCCACCCGGGGCTCAGGATCGTCGCGGGGCACGGCGGCTGGCCCTGGATGCCGGAGATGATCTCGGTGGCCCAGCGGCACCCCAACGTCCGGGTGGAGTTCTCCACCCACCGCCCGAGCTGGATGGCCCAGCCCGGTTCGGGGTGGGAACCCCTGCTGCTGTACGGGCGCGGCACCCTGCGCCGCAAGGTCATGTTCGGTACCGCGACCTGGGTCCACTCGGTGTCCCCCCGCACCCTCATCCAGGAAGTGGCCGACCTCGGCCTCGGCCCCTCGGTCACGCACGACTGGCTGCGCGGCAACGCGGCACGCCTGCTCGGGCTCGAGGACGGTGAGGTGCGTACGCCGAAGACCGCCGCGCCCACGGCCGCGCAACCGTGACCGAGCCGCACGAGCATGCCGCCGGGATCTGGACGGCCTGGTCGAGCCTGACTTAGGGTTCGGGACAGTAAGCGCTTTCTGTCCTGGTCATGCCAACGCCTGGAGAGGTACTGCCTCGTGCCGCACAACGAGCCGCACAGACCCTCGCACAACGAGCCGCACAGCCGGTCACAGCACAGCAAGTCACAGCACAGACAGTCGCAGTCGTGGACCCGCAAATCGTTCCTTCGGGGAATGGCGGCCGCGGGGGTGGCCCCGTTCCTCCCCGGCGTGCTTCCCGCAACCGCCCATGCCGCGCCATCGGACCGGTCCGGCTTCCCCTTGGTCGGCGACGGCGCCGCCGTCGACCTGTTCGTGGACTCGGCGGACGACCCCGCCGTCGTCCGCGCGGCCGGTGACCTGCAGTCGGACGTGGAGCGGGTCAGCGGGGTGCGGCCACGGCTGGTGCACACCGTGCCGGAGAAGGCCGAGCACCTGGTCCTCGTGGGCACCATCGGCGCGAGCCCGGTCATCGACAGGCTCATCGCGGAGAAGCGCCTGGACACCTCCCGGGTGAAGGGCCGCTGGGAGGCGTCGGTGACCCAGGTCGTGGACCGTCCGCTGCCCGGCGTGAAGCGCGCCCTGGTGATCGCCGGGAGCGACCGGCGCGGCACCGTCTACGGCATCTACGACACCTCGGAACGGATCGGCGTCTCGCCCTGGTACTGGTGGGCCGACGTGCCCGTCGAGCGCCGCGACACCCTGACGGTTCCGGCAGGTCCCCTCAAGCGGTACGAGCCGTCGGTCCGTTACCGGGGCATCTTCATCAACGACGAGCAGAACCTCACCACTTGGTCCCACCGCACGCAGGAGCCCGACAAGAACATCGGCCCCGAGACGTACAAGCGGGTCTTCGAGTTACTTCTCCGCCTCAAGGCCAACTACTTGTGGCCGGCCATGCACCCGTACTCCGACTTCTTCAACAAGCACCGCGAGAACCCGGAGCTGGCCGACCGCTACGGCATCGTGGTCGGCTCCAGCCACCCGGAGGCCGTGCTGCGCAACGGCGTGCACGAGTGGGAGCCCTGGGCCGAGGAGCACCGGGGCGCGGACGGCAGCCTTCCGGTGTACGACTACACGGTGAACCCCGGTGTCATCTCCGACTACTGGCGGGCGCGGGCACGGCAGAACGCCGCGTACGAGAGCAGTTGGACGCTCGGCATGCGCGGTCTGCACGACAGCGCGCTGGAGACCCGCCACGCCACCACGATTCCGGAGAAGGTCGTGGTGATGAACGACATCATCGCGGACCAGCGCCGGATCCTGGCCGAGGAGGTCGGTGCCTCGGTCACGCCGCAGATCTTCATCCCGTACAAGGAGGTCCTGGAGCTGTACAACGCGGGTGTCCAGGTTCCCGACGACGTCACCCTGATCTGGCCGGACGACAACCACGGCAATATGCGCCAGCTGCCGGACGAGGCGGAGCGGCGGCGCGCGGGCGGCAACGGGATCTACTACCACCTCTCCTACTGGGGCCGTCCCAGAAGCTATCTCTGGCTCGACACCACGCAGTTGAGCAAGGTGTGGCAGGAACTGCGCCGGGTCTACGACCACCGGGCCGACCGGATGTGGATCTTCAATGTCGGCGACATCAAGTCGATCGAGACCGGGCTGTCGTTCTGTATGGACATGGCCTGGGATGTCGACCGCTGGGGCCCGGACAACGTCGAGGAGTTCCTGGTCGAGTGGGCCGGGCGGCAGTTCGGGCGGCGCCACGGCGGGGAGATCGCCGCCATCCGTACGGAGTACTACCGCCTGGCGGCCGAGCGGCGTCCGGAGTTCATCGACCGGAGCGTCTTCTCGACGGTCCAGCACGGCGATGAGGCGGGCCGTCGGCTGGCCGCGTACGAAAGCCTGCTGGAGCGCGCCCGGACGCTCGGCGCCAAGCTGCCCGAGGCCTACCGTGACGCCTTCTACGAGCTGGTCGAATACCCCGTCCACGGCGCGTACTTGATGAACGCGAAGTACTACTGGGCGGACCGCAACGCTCTCGCCGTCCGCCAGGGCCGGGGAGCCGGCGTGAACCGCTTCGCGGACCTGGCCGAGGCCGCCCACGCCGAGGAACAGGCGATCACCAATCGCTACAACACCGAGATCGCCGGCGGCAAATGGGACGGGATCGTCAACCCGTACCCCTCCCAGATTCCGAAGGCGCCCGGCCGGCCCACCGTGTCCAGGGTCGCGGCGCAGGACACGTCGGGGCTGGGAGTGGCGGCCGAGGGGAACGAGACCGGGACGGACCGGCCGCTGTCCTTCTCCTCCTACACCCGGGAGCGGCGCTTCGCCGATGTCTTCAACACGGGTTTCCAGGCGTTCGACTGGAGCGCGACCGCGAGCCGTCCGTGGGTCCGGCTGAGCGTGCCGGGCGGCACGATGACCGACCAGACGCGGGTGTGGGTGGAGATCGACTGGGAGCGGGTGCCCGAGGGCTCGCACGAGGCGACGGTGACCTTCACCGGTGCCGGCCGGAGCATCGACGTACCCCTGCGGGTGCGGGCCGACGGGGAACGGGTGCGTCGGCGGGCTCGTGGCTATGTCGAGGCGCATGGATACGTCTCGATCGTCGCCGCCCACTTCGACGGCCGGGTGGCGCGCGGCGGCGCAAACTGGCGGGCCGTGCGAGGTCTTGGCCGGCACGATGCCGCGGTGGAAGCGGTGCCGTCGACCGCGTCGCCCGTCACCGGGGACCACGCCACGCGGGCGCCGGAGCTGCGGTACCGGGTGCGGTTCGCCGGGACCGGCACGTTCCCGGTGACCGTCTTCCGCCTCCCGTCCCTCGACGAGCGGGGGCATCGCCGGGTGGCCGTCGGCCTCGACGACGGTCCGGTCACCGTCCTGTCGGGCCAGTCCGTCGCCACCGGCAACCGGGGCGATGCCTGGGCCCGCAACGTGGAGGAGGGCATCGAGAAACTGACCGGAGCGGTAGCTGTCACCGAACCCGGTGAGCACGTCCTGCGCCTCTTCATGGTCGATCCCGCGATCGCCGTGGACCAGATCGTCATCGACACCGGCGGGCTCCCCGGCAGTTACCTCGCACCACCGGAGAGCTTTCACGGCTCCCACAATCCGGGGGACTAGGCGGACTTGCCGAAGTCATTGACGTGGTCACACCCGCCCCTTACGGTCTGACCGGCTTGCCGAACTCCGTTCGAAATACCGGTCAGACGACTCGTACCTCAAGGGAGCGAGCGGGTGTGTCGGTCCCTGAGCCGCGGCAACTTTCCGCGGTCGGGCGACCACAGATCCGCGACAGCCGTCCGAACAGGGAAGAGGGAAGCCTTATGCGCAAAGTCGGTTTATTGACCGGGTTGGTCGTGCTGGGTGCCGTGGTGCCCACCACGATGGCGACAGCTATGGCGACGGCAACGGCCGGGGAGGGATCGGCCGCCGCCACCCCCACCATCGTGGTGGCCGTGAACGGCGACGACTCCGCTCCCGGCACGCTCGCGCGTCCGCTGCGCACCGTCCAGAAGGCCGTGGACAAGGCGCGGCCCGGTGACGTCATCGCCGTCCGCGGCGGTACGTACGGGATGACCGACAACATCACCATCACCACCTCGGGCACCGCAGCGCAGCCGATCTCCCTGGAGGCGTACCAGGGTGAGCGGGTCGTCGTCGACGGGGAGCAGCTGCCCGCCAGCCACACGCCCGTCGGCGGCAGCATCCCGCGCCCGGAGCGCGGCGCCATCCACCAGGAGGCCTCCTACTGGCGGATCTCCGGCCTGGAGATCGTGAACGGTCCGTACGGCGTCTACTGCGACGGCTGCAACAACAACGTCTTCTCCGGCCTGCGCACCCACGACAACTACGAGTCGGGCTTCCAGCTGCAGGGCGCCTCCAGCAACAACCAGATCCTGAACCTGGACAGTTACGGCAACCGCGACCCGCGCAAGAACGGTGAGAGCGCGGACGGGCTCGCCATCAAGGAGGGCAGCGGGAGCGGCAACGTGGTGCGGGGCGCGCGGCTGTGGAACAACGTCGACGACGGTTTCGACGCCTGGAAGTTCACCTCCGCGATCCTCATCGAGGACACGATCGCGTACGGCAACGGCTTCAACCGCTGGAACTTCCCCGACTTCGCGGGAGACGGCAACGGCTTCAAGATGGGCGGCGGGGATCCCGTCCCGTCGGTCGCCCACACCCTGCGCAACAGCGTCTCGTTCAAGAACGCCAAGCACGGCATCACCGACAACGGCAACCCCGGTGCTCTCGCGCTGAGCCGCAACTCCACCTTCGGTAACGCCGGTACGGGCTTCGACGCCGACGGGTCGGGATCGCGCGCCGTACTCACCGGCAACCTGTCCGTCGCGGACGGGCGGGCCGTCGCTGTCGGCTCGGGCACCGTCGCCACCGGCAACTCATGGAATCTGGACGGCAGTTGGGGCGAGTCGTCCGTCCAGAGCACGAACTCGGGCGCGATCACGGGGCCGCGCGACGCCGACGGCTCCCTGCCGTCCGCCGCGGGCTTCCTCGTCCCGCGCAACGGCACGGCGGTCGGGGCGCGCCTGTGAACTGACCGTTCCGAACGGCCCGTTCCAGAGGCCCCGAACACGACGTAGGGCCCATGGGACGGGCCGTACCAGGAGAAGAAAGCACAAGGAGAGCCGCACATGAACACACCGGACAGACCCGCTGCCGAACCGATCGCCACCAGACCCACGACCGCTGTGCAGCCGTCCCGCCGCGGCGTACTGCGGGCGATGGCCGCCCTCCCCGCCTCGGCCCTCCTCATGGGCGGGCTGCCCGGCATGCTCGGCCCGGCCGTGGCCGCGGCACCACCGCGCGGCTCCGCCACCCGCTACACGATCGTGCCGTTCCTCAACAGCAGCGACGCCACGGTCAACGTCTACGAGTCCGACGACGCCACCGACTTCCGGCTCGTGAAGGCATCCGCGTACACCCCGCCCGCGAACCGGATCCGTGACGCCAGCATCTTCAAGCACTCCAACGGCTACTACTACGTCACCTACACCACGCACACCTGGCAGGACACCAGCACCACCATCGGCTTCGCCCGCAGCACCGACCGGGTCAACTGGACGTTCCTGTACGACTACACCGTCCCCATCGCGAACCTGTCGCGCGCGTGGGCGCCCGAGTGGTTCGTCGACAGCGACGGCAGCGTGAACGTCATCGTGTCCTGCTCCACGGCCAACGATCAGTGGATCTTCACGCCGTACCTGCTGAAGGCCACCAACTCCGGGCTCACTGCATGGAGTTCGCCCGTGGCCCTGTCCGGCATCGGCGCCAACCACATCGACACGTTCATCGTGAAGCTCGGCTCCACGTACCACGCCTTCACGAAGAACGAGACGTCGAAGTACATCGAGTACGCCACCGCCACCGCCCTCACCGGCCCGTACACCATCCGCAGGACCGGCAACTGGGCGGGTTGGGGCGGCACACGCGAAGGCGCCGCGCTGGTGCAGCTCGACAACGGCGCCTGGCGGATCTTCTTCGACGGCTACGGCGACGGCAGCTACTACTACAGCGACAGCTACGACACCTTCGCCACCTGGAGCGCCCCGAAGAAGCTGCCGTCGATCTCCGGCACGGCACGCCATTTCACGGTGCTCAAGGAGACGGTCTCCGGCGGGGTGAACCTGGCGACCGGCGTCACCCGCTCGTTCCGGTCGGCGAACTACACCACCCGCTACTGGCAGGAGCAGTCCGCCCTGCTCAACCTTCCCGTGGTGAGTTCCTCCAGCAGCACCGCGGAGAAGCAGGCGTCCACGTTCACCGTCGTGCCGGGGCTCGCCGACGCGGCCGGCTACTCCTTCCGGAACGCGGCCGGGAGATACCTGCGCCACTGGGACTTCCGGGCCCGCTTCGACGCGAACGACGGCTCGTCGACCTTCGCCAGGGACGCCACGTACATCGCCCGGACGGGCACGGCGAGCGGCTCCGTCCGCTTCGAGTCGTACAACTACCCGGGTCATTACCTGCGCCACTACAGCTACCAGCTCCGGGTGGACCCGACGGACGGCTCCGCCGTGTTCCGCCAGGACAGCTCCTTCGTACCCGTCACACCACTCTGACGGAGGGGCGCATCCAGCCTTCGTCCCGGTTCACGGCCTGGGCCAGAGCGCATGCGTGAACGGGGGCGCTTCCAGGTACCTGGATCTTTCCAGGTACCTGGCGAGAGGCGTGTCTGCAGTGAGGTAGCTCATGATGACCTTGAACGTGGCGGTCGGACCCGCGAGGGCGCGTCCCGAGCTGGTCGTCCTGGTGGGGCTCCAGGCATCGGGAAAGTCGACCTTCTACGCCCAGCGGTTCTCCCACAGCCATGTGCAGGTCAGCAAGGATCTGTTCCGTCGGGCCCGGCACCGGCAGCGGCGGCAGATGCGTCTGGTGGAGGAGGCGCTGGCCGCGGGCCGCTCGGTGGTGGTGGACAACACCAATCCGTCGCCCGAGGAGTGGGAGCCGCTGATCGCCGCCGGGCGTGTGCACGGGGTGCGGGTCGTGGCGTACTGGTTTCCCCCGGTCCCCGCGGAGTCCCTCGTACGCAATGCGACGCGGGAGCCCGGCGAGCGGATTCCGGAGGTGGGGATCTACGCCACGCTCAAACGGCTGCGGAGGCCGCGGCGGGCCGACGGCTTCGACGCCGTGTACGAGGTGCGGTTCGACGGGCGCGGGGGATTCCACGTGTCTCCGGCTCCCTGACCAGGCTCTTTGTGTCAGTGTGCGGCGGGAATGAATCCGGCGGGGGGTGGGTTGTTCTGGGTGGTCGTAGTTTTTGTGTCTGTGTTTCACCGCACGCTCGCGAAGAACGACGTCGCGGGCGCCGCCTTCCTTCAGGGATCCGTCAGGGATCTGGAGAAGACGCGTCCAGGCCGGCCCGGGGCACCGCACGGTGCGCGCCTCGTACCCAGCCCCTGCAAGGAGCAAGAAATGACTCAGGGAACCGTCAAGTGGTTCAACGGCGAGAAGGGCTTCGGCTTCATCGCCCAGTCCGAAGGACCGGACGTCTTCGTGCACTACTCCGAGATCGAAGGCCACGGCTTCCGTAGCCTCGAGGAGAACCAGCACGTGGAGTTCGAGGTCGTCCAGGGCCCCAAGGGCCCGCAGGCCACGAACGTCCGCGCCGTCTGAGACCCGGCGGGCTAGATCTGCCGAACACCTCACGGTGAATCCGAGGGCCGGCGCCGCAAGGCGCCAGCCCTCGGCGCGTCCGGGGCCTGCGGGTGCCGCGGCATCAGGGTGTCTTCGCCTCCCACCGCACCGTCAGCTTCTCCGCCACGCCGACGGCCGCGTAGAAGACGATCGCGACGGCGGAGGCGATCACCATCACGGCGTACAGCTGAGGGGTGTTGAAGTTGTAGGTGGTCTGGATGATCAGGTAGCCGAGCCCCTTCTGCGAGCCGATCCACTCCGCCACGATGGCCCCGATCACACAGTTGCCGGTGGCGATCTTCAGCGAGGAGAAGAGGTACGGCAGCGAGGCGTACACGCGCACCTTGAACAGGACTTCCCAGGGCGAGGCGGACAGCACCCGCAGCAGCTCGAGCGACTGCTGGTCCACGGACTGGAGCCCGCGCACCATGTTGACCAGTGTCGGGAAGAAGGAGATCAGCGCACCGATCGCGACCTTCGGGGCGTAGCCGTTGCCCATCATGATCACGAGGATCGGGGCGATGGCCACGATGGGGATGGTGCGGATGAACAGGGCGACGGGCATCAGCGCCCGCTCCACCGACCTGAAGTGCACGAAGACGACGGCCAGGAGCACCGCCACCACGTTGCCGACGAGGAATCCCAGTGCCGATTCGATGATGGTGGGCCAGGCGTTGTCCATCAGGAGGGCGGTGTCCTCGGTGAGGGATCCCCAGATGTCGGAGGGCATCGGCAGGACGTACTGAGGCACCCCGAAGACGCGACAGCTCAGCTCCCACACGGTCAGCAGCACGGCCGCCGCACCCACGGGCAGCAGGGCGCGGCGCAGTCCGCGAGTCGTCCGGGTGCCCCTGGTGTCCTTCGCCTTGGTGGCGGCCGTGGCAGCCGTGGCCGCCGGGGTTGTCTCGGTCGCCGGGGTTGTCGCGGTCGGCGGCATCAGCAGTCCTCCAGCAGGCGGCGGAGACGGGCGGCGAGTGCGGTGAACTCGGGGGTGTCGCGGACGTCGAGACGGCGCGGAGAGGGCAGGTCGACGGGTACGAGCTCGCGCACCCGGCCCGGGTGCGAGGACAGCACCAGGACCTGCTGCGACATGAACACCGCCTCGGCGATGCTGTGGGTGACGAAGAGAATCGTGGTGCCGGTCGCCTCCCAGATGCGCAGCAGTTCCTCGTTGAGCCGGTCGCGGGTGATCTCGTCGAGGGCGCCGAACGGCTCGTCCATCAGGAGCACGCGAGGGCGGCACACCAGCGCGCGGGCGATCGACACGCGCTGGCGCATACCGCCGGACAACTCGTGGGGGTAGGCGTGTTCGCGCCCCGCAAGGCCGACCAGGGCCAGCAACTCCTCGGGGGACGCGGCGTCCTGGCCGTCCGACGCGGCGGCCTTGGCGCCGCCGCCCACCTGGAGCGGCAGTCGTACGTTCTCCAGGGCGGTACGCCACGGAAGCAGCGCGGCGTCCTGGAACACGAAGCCCAACTGCCGGGAGACGCGCGCCTCGTGCGCCGAGGTGCCGAGCACCGAGACCGTGCCCGTGGTCGGCTTCAGCAGGTCCGCCACGACGCGCAGCAAGGTGGACTTGCCGCAGCCGGACGGGCCGAGGAGTGAGACGAAGCCGCCGCTGTCGACGGAGAGGCTGATGTCGCGCAGTGCGGTGACCTCGCCGCGTTCGGTGGAGAAGGTGACCGTGATGTCGTCCAGTTCGACGCTGCGCCCGGGGCCGGCATCGCCCTGGCCCGTGGCGGTCGCTGTTTCCGTTGCCGTGGCGGTCTTGGCTGTCATGGGAGTTCCTCCCTCGGGGACGGTCAGCCGAGCTTGGGGCGGGACGTGGCCGTCGCCCGCAGGATGTCGGTCGTCATGACCTTGTCCGCGGTCGGTGGCTTCGACTTGAACTGCTTCAGGTCGGTGTACTGGGTGATCTGCTGCTGCCAGACCGCCTCGCTCATGGCTCCCCAGCCGTCCTTCGCGGTGGCCTCGGTGAAGACGAGCTTCATCAGTGCCTCGCTTGCCTTGAGCTGCGGCTCCTTGTCCAGGCTCGGGTATTTCTTGACGAGCAGATCGACCGCCTCGTCGAGGTTGTCGTGCGCGTACTTGTAGCCCCGGGCGGTCGCCTCGACGAACCCCTGGAGCATTTTCGGGTTCTGCTCGATCGTCTTGTCGGTGGCGAAATAGACGTTCCCGTAAAGGTGTACGCCCGAGTCCCACACGCGCAGCGTCTCGTACTCGTCGAGAATGCTCATCGCCTGGAGATTGGTGATCCAGCCGGCCATGGCGTCGACCTTGCCCCGTTTCAACGGGGTGAAGTCGGAACCGAGCACCTGGACCTGAACCTCCGAGGTGTCGATGCCGTTCGCCGCGAGCACCGCGTTGAGGACCACGTCGCCGCCCGTCTGGATGCCGACGGTCTTGCCGATGAGGTCCTTCGGCTTCCGGACGGGGTTGTCGGGCAGGGAAATATAGGCCAGCGGATGCTCCTGGACACCCACCGCGAACGCCTTCACCGGCTGCCCCTGGGAGCGCGCCATCATGATGGCGGGGCTCGACGCGTTCTGGCCGAAGGCCGCGGCGCCGCCGGCGACCAGGGTCACGCCGTTGACGTTCGGGCCGCCGGGCTGGAAGGAGATCTTGAGCCCGGCGTCCTCGTACCAGCCCTTGGCGTCGGCGACGACCTCGCCGAGTACTCCGTTGTCACCGGTCCAGGCGATCTGGAACTTGGCGGTGCCGCCGGATCCGCCCGCCCCGACGGCTCCGCTGGGACCACCGCCACAGGCGGTGACGAAGCCGCCGAGGGCGAGAGAGCCGCCCGCGCCCAGCAGTCGGCGCCGGGACATTCTGCTCGGGCCCGGACGGGACCGGGCTGTTGCCTTGTCGTTCATGACTACCTCGCTTCAGAGGGGCTTTCGCTTCTCGACAGGTGCACAGGTGCTGAGATGCTCAGGTGTTCACAGGCTGCGTACGAGGCCTCCGTCGCAGCGCAGAGCGGTTCCGGTGACGTACGCGGCGGGCTGTCCGCACAGGAAGGCGGCCACAGCGCCGAACTCCTCGGGGGTCCCGTAGCGGCCCGCTGGGATCGTGGCCCGCGAGGCGGCGGCCACCTCCTCGGCCGTGCGTCCCTCCCGGGCGGCCTTCGCGGCGTCCAGTGCGGCCACGCGGTCGGTGGCGATACGGCCGGGCAGCAGCAGGTTGACGGTCACGCCGTCGGCGGCGGTCTCCGCGGCGAGCGTCTTCAGGTAGGCGGCGAGCGCCGCGCGGCCCGCGTTGGAGAGCGCGAGGTCGGGCAGCGGGGCGGCGATCCCGCTGGAGCCCACGGCCAGGATCCGGCCCCATCCGCGCTCACGCATCGCGGGCAGGGCGAGCGTCGCCAGGCGTTGCTGGGCCAGGAGCAGGCTGTGGGTGGCCTCGGCAAGATCGGTGTCGCTGACGCCCGACGCCTTGCCCGGCTTCGGCCCCGGACCGTTGAGGACGACGATGTCGATCTGTCCGTACGCCGCCCGTGCCGCGTCCATGAGGGTGCGTGGCCCCTCGGGCGCGTCGAGGTCGACCTCGACACCGATGGCGTCCGGCAGCGCGGCCGCGATCTCCTTGGCCGTGTCCCCCCGCCTGCCGGAGACCACCACCCGCGCCCCTTCGGCGGCGAGCGCCTCGGCGACCGCACGGCCGAGCCCTCCGGTGGACGCGGCGACCACGGCGGTACGTCCGGTGAGTCCCAGGTCCATCAGTGCGCCGCCCCTGCTGCTTCGCGGTCCCGCTGCGGCAGCGCCGCGATATGCCTGAGGAGCTGCGGTACGAGGGCCTCGGGCAGCCCGCGTGCGGGCGGTCGCACCCCGGACTCCATGATCAGTCCGCGCTGTCGGAGGGCTTCCTTGCGCAGGGCGAGGCCGACGGCGGCCTGCGCTTCGAAGTTCACCAGTGGCAGATAGGGGAGATACGCCTCGCGGGCTGCCTCGTAGCCGCCGTCGCGGTATGCCTCGACGCAGGCGATGAGCCCCTCCGGTGCGGAGAAGCCGGTCATCGCCCCGGCGGCGCCCGCGGCGAGTTCGTCCAGCAGTCCGAGGCCGCCGAGTCCGCCGAAGACGGGGATGCCGGTGACCGCGGTCTGGGCGCCGATGGCTACGGGCGTCGGGGGCGCCTCGGCCTTCACCGCGACGGCCGACGGCACGTCGTGCACGACGTCGGCCAGGTCGTCGGGCCGGATGCCGACACCGCTGGCCACCGGGTAGTCCTGGACCACGATGCCGAACCCGGTGGCCTCGTGCACGGCGTTGAAGTGCGCCGCGACCGTCTCCGGACGCGGGGAGTTGACCTGCGCCATCAGACCGGCCACGCGGTCGCCCGCGACCTCGCGGACCAGCTTCGCCTCCTCGACGACCGGTGCCGTGGACAGGCCGGTGGCACCGACCACCAGGGGCAGGTCGACGCTGTCGCACACGACCTCGAGGACGGTCCGCCGCTCGGACATCGAGAGCTGAGCGGCTTCGCCGAAGACTCCCAGAACGGTCAGGCCGGTGACACCGATCGCGGCGTAGTGCTCGACCAGCCGGGCCAGGCTCGACTCGTCGACGTCGAGCGTCGAACCGACGAAGGGTGTGGCCACGACGCCCCAGACGCCGGGCAGCAGTGGGGTGGGCATGGATCTCTCCTCTTGGTCTTCTTGGTCTTCTTGGTCACGGGCGGGCGTTCACCTTCCGCTGTCGGCCGGGTGCTCAAGTCCCGTTGTCCGTACGCCGGTTCATCGGCCGGGCCAGACCGGTGCGCGCTTCTCCTGGAAGGCGCGTACGCCCTCCGCCGCGTCCTCGCTGTCCACGGCGTCCATCAGGGCGGGCAGCCGGAGCGCGTGGGCCTGACGGGCGGTGAGGCCGGCGCCGTGGCGGACCATCTGCTTGATGGCGCGCAGCGATACGGGTGAGCAGGCCAGGATGTCGGTGAGCCAGCGGTCGACGGCCTCGTCCAACTGCTCTGCGGGTACGACCTCGTTCACCAGACCCATGCGGTACATCTCGGCGGCCGGGACCTTGCGGCCGGTGAGCAGCAGCCCCATGGCCTGGGTGTGAGGTACGCGCTCCACGAGCCGGAACACGCCTCCGTCGAGGGGGATCCGGCCGACCCGGGGCTCGGTGAGGCCGAACCGGGCGTGCTCGGCGGCGATGACGATGTCGCAGCCCAGCACCATCTCCATGCCGCCGCCGAGGGCGTAGCCGTTCACGCGGGCGATGACCGGCACGTCGAGCGTCTCGCGCAGGCTCAGCCCGCCGAAGCCGTCGGGGTCCAGGCCGGCCCAGTACTCCAGTCCGCTCTTGGGAGTCGCCCCCGACGACATGTCGGCGCCGGTGGAGAAGGCCCGCTCCCCCGCTCCCGTGACGACGACGGCGCGTACGTCACGGTCGGCCTCGATCTCGGCCCAGATCTCCTTGAGGCGCTGGGTCGTTGCCTGATCGACCGCGTTGAGGACCCGGGGACGGTCGATGACGACCCGTGCCACATGCCCGTCGTACTCCCGTACACAGCGCACCTCGTCGGCTGCCTGCTCCATGGCTGTCACCGCAGGACCCTCCGCTCGCGCAGCCCCCGCACCCGGTCCTCGTCGTAACCGATCTCCTCCAGCACCTCCGCGCCGTGCTCGCCGAGCCCCGGCGGCACCCTGCGCACCTCGGCCGGGGTGGCGGACAGATGCACCGGGTTGCCCAGGACCCTCACCGTGCCCTCGGTGCGGTGCTCCATCTCGACGATCATCCCGTTGACCAGGGTCTGTTCGTCGCGCAGCGCCTCCTCCATGGTGCGTACCGGCGCGCACAGCAGGTCCTGGGCCTCCAGGCGCTTCATCCAGTACGCGGTCGTGTTGCCGGCGAAGCGTTCGGCGAACCGGCGCCGGAGTTCCGGCCGGTGCTTCTGCTGCTCCTCCGTGGTGGCGAACTCAGCGCGCAGCGACAGGTCCTCGTCGATCTCCAGGGCGGTGCAGAGATCGCGGAGCGGGTTCTCCTTGAAGGCGCCCACCACGACCACCGCGCCGTCGGTCGTCTCGAACGCCCCGGTGAGCGGCATCGCGGCCCAGTTGATCTCCGCACCGCGGTTCATGCGGGTGGCCGCCTCCTGCATCTGCATGTGGAGGACGGAGTCGTACATGGCGATCTCCACCTTCTGCCCCTCGCCGGTGCGTTCCCGGTGCAGCAGCGCCAGCAGGATGCCCTGGACCATGTGCATGCCGGTGGTGTAGTCGCACAGGCTGGTCGGATAGATGCTGACGGGTGTCTCGTCGGAGGCGCGGCGCCACATGACGCCGGTGTACGCCTGGGTGAGGATGTCCTGGCCGCCCTTGTGGGCGTACGGGCCGGTCGTGCCGAAGCCGGTCGCCGAGGCCCAGATGATCGCCGGGTTGACGGCGCGCAGCGCCTCGTGGCCGAAGCCGATGCGATCCATGACGCCGGCGCGGAAGTTGGAGGTCACCACGTCCGCGCGGGCCACGAGGTCGAGGACGGTCTGCCTGCCCTCGTCGGTCCTGATGTCGATGCTGACGCTGCGCTTGTTGCGGTTGATGCTCCAGAAGACGGGGTTGTCGAGGCCTGCCGGGTCGGGGAAGGACGTACGTGACAGGTCTCCGGTCCCGGGCCGCTCGATCTTGATGACATCGGCGCCGAAGTCGCCGAGCATCTGGGTGCAGCATGGTCCGGCGTAGACCTGGGTGAAGTCGACGACGGTGACGCCGTCCAACGGGCCGCTCATGCCGCCTCGCTCTCTTCGTCGAGGGTGGCGTTGGCGGACGGGACGTCGCCCGGGTCCGCGCCCTGGTCGCGCATCAGCTTGCGGATGTCCTCGACCGGGACGTCGCGGACGAGGATGCCGCGGTCGGCCGCGATGCCCGCCGCAACACCCGTGGCCTGGCCCATCGACATGCAGGGCGGGATCTCCCGGGACATGCGCTGGGCGTCGGGGGTGGCGGAGTAGTGGCGGCCCGCGACGAGGAGTTGGTCGACGGCGCGGGGAACGAGGGCCCGGTACGGGTAGTAGTAGTCCCGGCCGCGGGCCACGGTGTCGGGGAAGTGGCGGCGGGAGACGATGTCGTCCTTGGTGACGACGTACTCCCCGTCGAGGAGCCGGGTCTGACGGACCCCCATCTGCTCGGCCACGTCGAGGAGATAGCAGTTCCGGAAGCCGGGCAGATGCTCCCGCGCGTACTCCACGACGGGGCCCATCCGCGACCTGGCGTCGAACTCGGCCGCGGTGAGCGAGTCCGGATCGGCCCCGTCGTACCCCGTCATGTGCGGGCAGTTGCACCACACGACGCCCGGCACCGGAGTCTTGAGCCACCACAGGTCCCAGGCACCGCCGAGCATCCGCTTGATCTTCCGGTTGACGGCCCGGAACTCACGCGGGTTCTCGAGTTCGAAGCGCTGCGCCTCGTCGGTGTCCACGCCGCCGAGCCGGGAGACGAGGGTGACGATGTACCGGCCCTCGGTGTACGGGGCTCCCGCGCGTGAGGCCACGTCGATGTCGCCGCTGGTGTCGATGACGACGTCGCCGAGGACGGCCTGCGGACCGGCCTTGGTCTCGCACACCACGCCCTTGATCACGCCGTCCCGCACCACCGGCCGGGAGAACCAGCTGTGCAGCCGCAGATGGACGCCGCTCTCGCGGACGAGGTCGTTGGATACCCGCTTCCAGCCGTCCGGGTCGAAGGCGACGGCGTAGCAGATGGGCTTCGGGCTGGCGTGGGAGTGGAAGTTGAAGGTGCCCCAACGGCCCCATTTGGCCCAGGCGTCGGGTGAGGAGATCCGCTCCTCCGGGGGTGGGTACACGGCCAGATCCATGGCGGCCATGCGGGCGACGTACTCGTCCACCACGCCGGTGACCGTGATCTCGTCGGCGTTGCACATGTCGTCGAGTACCAGCACCATGCCGCCGGAGGCGAGACCGCCGAGTGCCGAGTACCGCTCCAGCAGCGTCACTTGGGCGCCGGTGCGCGCGGCGGCGACCGCGGCGCTGACGCCGGCCGGGCCACCGCCCACGACGACGACGTCGCTGCGGCGCACCACCGGTGCGTCGATGGACTCCAGAGTCACGGATCCGTTGTGGTCGGCCACGTTGTCTCCTTGTCTGTTACATCGGTAGGCCGTCGCGGGCATGCGTGATCGCCGCAGGAGGCCCGGAGGCCCTGACGGAACGACGGCGTGACCGCACCCGCGGGCAGCGCTCAGTGCCTGCCCTGCGAGGTCCGGTGATCGAGAACGGTGAAGGAAGGCGCGGGCGGCGTTGCCCTGACGCGCAGGGGAGAAAGGGGTGAGGTGAGAGTCCCGTCAGCCCTGAACTACCAGGTGGGCGGGGTGATCACCCAGATCGCGGTCGACGGTTCGTCGCCGACGTTGACGTACCAGTGCGGAATGCTCGACGCGTAGGTGATGGAGTCACCCGCTTCGAGGCGGTGCCGGACGCCGTCGAGATAGACGTCCGTCGTCCCCGACAGGACGATGCCGAACTCCTCGCCGTTGTGCCTGAAGGGCGTGGCGCTGGTGTCGTGTCCCGGCTCGGTTTCCAGCCAGACGACCTCGAGCGCGCCCTTCAGGGACGGGGTGAGCAGCTGGTAGCGGGCACCGTCGAGCTTTTCGTCTCCATGCCATTCGAGAGTGCGGCGCTCCTTCGCCCGCACTACAGGACTGGCTGAGCTTTCCCCGTGGAACAGCCGGCCGACCGGAACGTCGAGCCCGTGCGCCAGTTGAATCAGGCTGGCGAACGAGGGATTTCCCTTCCCTCGCTCCAGCAGACTGATGAGGCCCGTGCTCACGTTCGAGCGACTGCTCAGCTCCTCCAGGGTGAATCCACGGTTCTTACGGAGGGATCGGATCTGTTCGCCCAACGAGGCAATGGACACGTCGGCGTCGGAACGGACTTCGTTGTCGGCCGCGTTGTTGTCGCCCACGTGTCGCCCCTCGTTCAGCACCTCGGAACGGTGACCTTCACCATAATGAAGTTCTTCAACATGTCAAGGGTGGGCCGGAGGCGGGCCGGGGTGTGGGCC
>NZ_JAAKZY010000010.1 GCF_011045015.1 Streptomyces scabichelini
CGACGGGGTCGGGGTGGCGGTGGGCATCGCTGTTGCCCATCGCCGGGATCCAGCCGCGGCCCTCCCGGCCCTCCCAGCCATCCCGGCCCTCCCGGACCGACGCGACCAGCATGCCGTCCCAGTCGGCCAGCGACACCTCGTCGTCGGGCCCGTACGGGCCGTTCCACACCTCGACCACGTCCGCCTCGCCGAAGCCGAACTTCCAGTTGCAGCCGATGCAGGTGGCGTGCGGGTGGGCCGGGACGACCAGGCCTCCGGAGCGGCGGATCTCGCGCGCGTACTTGCCGAAACGGTTGTCGCGGGCGCGGTAGCGCCAGTCGATGAACGTCCCGGGGTCCGTGCCGAGCGCGACGACATGGCCGTTACGGGTCGTGACCTCTTCGCCCAGCATGACCAGCAGGTCGTCGCCCGCCTCGTCGGCCCAATGGGCGTGCGCGGCATGGGTGTTGTGCTCCGAGGTGTTGATGAAGTCCAGGCCCGCGGCGCGGGCGAGGGCCGCGATCTCCGCGGGGGTGCGGCGGCCGTCGGAGTACCAGGAGTGCAGGTGGCAGTCGCCGCGGTACCAGGCGCGGCCGCGGCCCTTGGCGCGCGTGGGCGGGTACGTCGGCTTCACGACGGCACCCTGCTCGCCGTAGGTGAGCGTGATGGTGATCTCGTACGGGAGTCCCTCCGGGGCCACGGTGTAGGGGCCGAGGGCGATGTACCAGGTGCCCTCGCGGACCGGGCCCGGGATGTAGCCGGGCGTCGCGTCGTCGGCGCGGATGAAGAACTCCGTCCGGGCCCCGCCCGACCAGCCGCGGAAGCCCTTGCCGCCCAGTTCCGTGCCGCGCTGGTCGAAGATGCCGATGTCGAGCGCGTTGCCCGCGGTGCCGGCCGGGACGGAGGGCTTCTCGTAGGTGTACGCGATCTTGATCTCCCGTACGCCGTCCGGGACTTCGACGGGCAGGTACACGAAGTCGGGAGAGCCGGTGGGCAGCGTGCCGCGCACCGTCCTCGTCTCGTGGTCCGCTGCTGCGTCGGCAGCCTCGCTCGGGAAGCTCACGCTTCCCAACGTAAGCGCGGCGGCGGCTCCCGTCACGAACAGGGCGCGTCTTCCGATGCCGTGGTCGTCCTCGCACATGCTGCTGCTCCCAGGGTGTGGGGTGTGGCAGGGGATGGCACGTACCAGCTTCGTATTCAGCCGTTAACTCCCGTGCAAGGGAAGGGAATCGGCAGCTTTCATCGGTGCTTCCAGGGGACGCTTCCAGGGAGTGCTTCCCATGGCTTCCGAGGCGTTGCCGAGCCATGGTCGAAGGCGTGCCCGACCGGTCGGTATGGACTCTGGAGGCTGGTCAGGCTAGGAAGGGGCTCATGCGGATCTCCACCACGATCTTCCTCACCGACGAGACGATCAGCCCGACCCTGCTCGCCCCCGAGCTGGAGCGGCGCGGTTTCGCCGGGCTGTATCTGCCCGAGCACACGCACATCCCGGTCGAACGGACGACGCCGTATCCCGCGGGCGGCGAGCTGCCGCCCGAGTACGGCCGCACCCTCGACCCCTTCGTCGCGCTCGGCCAGGCGGCGGCGGTCACTTCGGGGCTCGGCCTCGGCACCGGTATCACCCTCGTCGCCCAGCACGACCCCATCGACCTCGCCAAGCAGATCGCGACCCTCGACCATCTCTCCGGCGGCCGCTTCACGCTCGGCATCGGCTTCGGCTGGAACGTGGAGGAAGCCGCCGACCATGGCGTCGACTGGCGTACGCGACGGGAGCTCGGCCGGGACCGGATGGCGCAGATGCGAGCACTGTGGGCGGCGGAACCCACCGCGTACGAGGGCGACTTCGGGTCCGTGCGCGCCAGCTACGCCTACCCCAAACCCGTACAGAAGCCGCGCGGGCCGGTCGTCGGGCCGCGCACGCTGATCGGGGGAGCGGCCGGGCCGAAGCTCTTCTCCCACATCAGCGAGTACGCGGACGGCTGGCTGCCGATCGGTGGCCGCGGGCTGACCGAGTCGATGCCGGTCCTGCGGTCGGCCTGGGCCGAGGCGGGCCGCGACCCGGCGGCGCTCCAGGTCGTGCCGTACGCCGTACTGCCCACCCCCGGCAAGCTCGCGCACTACGCGGACCTCGGCATCGAGGAGGTCGTGCTGCAACTGCCGCCGGCCGGGGAGGCGGAGGTACTGCGTGTGCTGGACGACTACGCGAAGTACGTGTAGCGCGCCATCTGTGCCTGATCAATGCGACCGTATGCTCGAAGGATGACGACTTCCGCGAGCTCCGGAACCGGGCCCACCGCGAACGCCATGCGGAGGGCCCTCAAACGCGCCCGTGACGGCGTCACGCTCGATGTCGCCGAGGCGGCCGTGCTGCTTCAGGCGCGCGGCGAGGACCTCGACGACCTGGCGGCGTCCGCCGGGCGGGTGCGGGACGCGGGCCTGGAGGCCGCAGGCCGGGCCGGCGTCATCACGTACTCGAAGAGCGTGTTCATCCCGCTCACCCGGCTGTGCCGCGACAAGTGCCACTACTGCACCTTCGTCACCGTTCCCGGCAAGCTGCGGCGGGCCGGGCACGGGATGTTCATGTCACCGGACGAGGTGCTCGACATCGCGCGGCGCGGCGCCGAACTCGGCTGCAAGGAAGCCCTGATCACCCTCGGCGACAAGCCCGAGGAGCGGTGGCCCGAGGCGCGGGAGTGGCTGGACGCGCACGGGTACGACGACACCATCGCGTACGTCCGGGCCATCTCCATTCGGATCCTGGAGGAGACCGGGCTGCTGCCGCATCTCAACCCGGGTGTCATGACGTGGACCGACTTCCAGCGGCTCAAGCCCGTCGCGCCCAGCATGGGGATGATGCTGGAGACGACCGCCACCCGGTTGTGGTCCGAGCCGGGGGGCCCGCACTACGGGTCGCCCGACAAGGAGCCGGCGGTGCGGCTGCGGGTGCTGGAGGACGCGGGGCGGTCGTCCGTGCCGTTCACCAGCGGGCTGCTGATCGGGATCGGGGAGACGTACGAGGAGCGGGCCCAGTCGCTGTTCGCGCTGCGGAAGATCTCGCGGGCGTACCACGGCATCCAGGAGTTGATCATCCAGAACTTCCGCGCCAAGCCGGACACCGCGATGCGCGGGATGCCGGACGCGGAGCTGGACGATCTCGTCGCCACGGTCGCGGTGGCGCGGCACATCATGGGGCCGTCGGCCTGTCTTCAGGCCCCGCCCAATCTCGTGGACTCCGAGTACGGACGGCTCATCGGCGCCGGCATCGACGACTGGGGCGGGGTCTCGCCGCTCACCATCGACCACGTCAATCCGGAGCGGCCCTGGCCGCAGATCGACGCACTCGCCGAGCAGTCGGCCGCGGCCGGCTTCGAGCTGCGGGAACGGCTGTGCGTGTACCCGGAGTTCGTGCAGCGCGGCGAGCCGTGGCTGGATCCGCGGTTGCTGCCGCACGTACGGGCGCTGGCCGACCCGGAGACCGGCCTGGCGAATCCCGACGCCCTCGTCCAGGGCCATCCGTGGCAGGAGCCGGACGAGGCGTTCACGGCGTCCGGCCGTACGGATCTGCACCACACCATCGACACCGAGGGGCGTACGGGCGACCGCCGGAACGACTTCGACGAGGTGTACGGCGACTGGGAGGAGCTGCGGGAGGCGGCGGCGCCCGGGATGGTGCCGTCGCGCATCGACACCGATGTGCGGGCGGCCCTCGCGACGGCGGCCGACGACCCGACCCGGCTCACCGACGACGAGGCGCTGGCGCTGCTGCACGCGGACGGGCCCGCCCTGGACGCGTTGTGCCGTATCGCGGACGACGTCCGTAAGTCGGTGGCCGGCGACGAGGTCACGTACATCGTCACCCGGAACATCAACTTCACCAACGTCTGCTACACCGGCTGCCGCTTCTGCGCCTTCGCACAGCGCCGCACGGACGCCGACGCGTACACGCTGTCCCTCGACCAGGTGGCCGACCGGGCTCAGCAGGCCTGGGAGGTCGGGGCGGTCGAGGTCTGCATGCAGGGCGGGATCCACCCCGACCTGCCCGGCACCGCCTACTTCGACATCGCGCGCGCGGTGAAGGAACGCGTTCCCGGCATGCACGTGCACGCCTTCTCGCCCATGGAGGTCGTCAACGGTGCGACCCGCACCGGGATGTCGATCCGCGAGTGGCTGACCGCCGCCAAGGAGGCGGGCCTCGGCTCCATACCCGGCACGGCGGCGGAGATCCTCGACGACGAGGTCCGCTGGATCCTGACGAAGGGCAAGCTGCCGACGGCGACCTGGATCGAGGTCGTGTCGACGGCGCACGAGCTGGGCATCCGCTCGTCCTCGACGATGATGTACGGGCACGTGGACCAGCCCCGCCACTGGCTCGGCCACTTCCGGACGCTGTCCCGGATCCAGCAGCAGACGGGCGGGTTCACGGAGTTCGTGACGCTCCCGTTCATCCACACCAACGCGCCCGTGTACCTGGCGGGCATCGCACGCCCCGGCCCGACCATGCGCGACAACCGCGCGGTGACGGCGATGGCGAGGCTGTTGCTGCACCCCCACATCCCCAACATCCAGACCAGCTGGGTGAAGCTGGGGACGGAGGGCGCGGCCGAGATGCTCCGCTCCGGTGCCAACGACCTCGGCGGCACGCTCATGGAGGAGACCATCTCCCGTATGGCGGGCTCCAGTTACGGCTCGTACAAGTCCATCAAGGACCTGATCGCGGTGGCGGAGGCGGCGGGGCGTCCGGCGAGGCCGCGGACGACGTTGTACGGGGAGGTGCCGGAGGAACGGCAGCGGGCGGCGTCGGCTTCGGACGGGCATCTGCCGGAGCTGCTGCCGGTGCTGGACTGAGACCGGACTGCGACCGGACTGCGACCGGACTACGACTGGACCGAGCTGTCCCACAGAGCAGTGGGAGGAGGTGGGTGCCCGTGGCGACCCGACGACGGCTGCCCGCCCGACGAAGGCTGTCCCCGTGGGTCTGGGTCACCGCGCTGACCCTGGGCGCCCTCGTGGTGGTCGGCGCCCTGGCCGTACGCGCCGAGCAGGCGGCCCAGCCCAAGCCGACCGCCTCCGCGAGCCCTTCCGCTTCGGCAAGCCCGTCCGCGCCGGTGGCGGTTCCGGACGACTCGGGCACGGGGCGGCGCATCGTCTACTCCCTCGGGCAGCGGCGGGTGTGGCTGGTCGACTCCGGCAAGGACGCCCGCCGCACCTTCACGGTGTGGCCTGGCTCGGTGAGCCCACTGCCGGGCACGTACACGGTCACGTTCCGCAATGCCTCCGCGACCGGCTACGACGGCGTACCGATCGAGAACGTCGTCTACTTCTCCACCCGCTCCGGCGTCTCGATCGCGTTCTCCAACGCCGAGGACGGCTCGTCGCCCCCGCCCGCCCCCGGAGTCGAGACGGGCGGCATCCGCGTCCGCAGCGCCGACGGGGACGCCATCTGGGGGTTCGGTGCGACGGGGACGACGGTTTCCGTGGTCGAGTAGCCCTCCGGAGCTGGTGAGTTGGGCCAGACTGGGGTCGGGCGGGCGAGCGGGACATGACGGAGGGGACGTACGGATGACGCGGGCACGGCCGTCGATGCAGCAGCTGATCAGGGAGCGCAGACGGCACGGTTTCGTCGGCCGGGGTGCCGAACGCGCCGCGTTCCGGGAGAACTTCGACCTGCCGCCGGAGCATGAGCGGCACCGGTTCCGGTTCCATGTGCACGGCAACGCGGGGGTCGGGAAGACCTTTCTCGTACGGGAGTTGGAGCAGGTGGCGCGGGAGCGCGGGGCGCTGACCGCGTACGTCGACGAGGCGGTCGGGAGCGTGCCCGAGGCGATGGCGGCGCTGAGTGCCCAGGCCGCCCGCCAGGGCCACCGCTTCAAGGAACTCGACCGGCTGCTGGCCACCCATCGGGAGCGGCGGCACGAGGCGGAGTCGGCAGCCGTGGCGACGCTGGAACCCGAGCACGAGCACGACCCCGAGCCCGCGATGAGATCCGGACCGTCCGGATCATCCGGGCCCTCCGCCGGCAGCATGACCGTGGCGCGGGCGGGCCTCGTCGGGCTCGGCATGGTGCCCGTCGTCGGCCCCTTCGCCGGAGCCCTCGACCCCGCTCAACTCGCCCACGGCACCGACCGGTTGAGGGAACGGCTCAGCGCACGGCTGCGCAACCCGGAGGACGTACAGCTGGTCCTGTCGCCCGAGCGGGTGCTCACGCCGGTGCTGCTGAAGGAACTGTCCGAGGCCGCCGTCGATGTCCCCTGGATCGTCCTGTTCTTCGATACGTACGAGAGGACCGGGCCCTTCCTCGACGGCTGGCTGCACGAGGTGATGACGACCGACCGGCACGGCGGCTCCCTCCCCGCGAACACCGTGGTCGTGACGTCCGGCCAGCGCCCCCTCGACGCCGCACGCTGGGGCGGCTTCGCCGACTTCGTGAGGGACGTACCGCTGGAGCCCTTCACGGAGGCGGAGGCGCGGGAACTGCTCGCCGACCGGGGTGTCGTGTCGGAGCCCGTCGTCGACGAGGTGCTGCGGCTGACGGGCGGGCTGCCGGTACTGGTGTCGACGCTGGCCCAGGCGCGGCCGGCCGATCCCGACGACGTGGGCGATCCGAGCGCTACCGCCGTCGAGCGGTTCCTGAAGTGGGAGCAGGATCCGGTACGCCGTGCCGTGGCACTGGCCTGCGCCCTGCCGCGGCGGCTGGACGCCGATGTCTTCCGGGCGGCCGTGGAGTGCCCGGAGGAGGAGGCGGAGGGGCTGTTCGCGTGGTTGCGGGGGCTTCCGTTCGTCAGCGATCGCGGGGATCGGCTGCAGTACCACGATGTCGTACGGGTGCCGATGCTGCGGTTGCAGCGGCTGCGGTCTCCGCTGGGGTGGGCCGAGCGGCACGGGCGGCTGGCGGAGACGTTCGGGGCGTGGCGGGCGGAAGCCGAAGCCGGCCTGGACGCCGATGAGTTGTGGGCCGAGGAACGGTGGCGCGAGCTGCGGCTCGCCGAGTCGTATCACCTGCTGTGCGCGGGGCCGCGGGCCGCCTTGCCGGTGGTGCTGCGGGACGCCGTGGACGCCTGTGGTGAGGGCGAGGTGGTGGCCCGGCGGTGGGCGCAGGCGCTGGCGCAGGCGGGGGAGGACGCCGATGCGGAAGCGGTCGGTGTGTGGGGGAGCGAGCTGCTGGAAGCACTGGCCCGGGGCGGGACCCTGGAGGCGCTGGGGTTGCTGCTGGCTCGGGGCGGCTTCGACGCGCGGGGGCAGGCGGTCGTCTGCTGGCGGCGTGGACTGGAGCTCGCGAACGAGGGCGAAAACGCCAGGGCAGTGGGCGAGTTCGACCGTGCTGTCGCGCTCGATCCGGAGCTGGCGGCGGCGTACCACGGCAGGGCGGTCGCGCGATCGCACACGGGCGACTACGCCGCCGCCATCACCGATCTGGACCGTGTCGACGAGCTCGCGCCCGGCAGAGCGCGGACCCTCATGGTGCGCGGTGAGTACCACCGGGTCATGGGGAACCACCATGCGGCCCTCGGGGATCTGGACCGGGCGATCGACATCGACCCGGCGATGAAGGACGCCTGGGCCGCCCGCGGCGTCACCCGGCACCGGCTCGGCCACCTCGGCAAGGCGATCGCGGACCTGGACCGGGCTCTGGAACTGGATCCGGAGTTCGTCTGGGCCCTGGTGCGCAGGGCACGCGTATGGAGGTCGCGGCACAGAGAGGCCGAGCGCATGGCCGACTTGGACCGTGCCGTCGCCCTGGCACCCGACTCGGAGTGGGTGCTCTGCGAGCGGGGTGACGCCCTGAGCGGTAGGGGCCGTCACGAGGAGGCCCTGGCGGACTACGACCGGGCCATCGAACTCGACGGTGAGTACGCGTCGGCGTACGCGAGCCGCGGGGCCTGCCGGCGCAAGCTGGGGCGCCACCGGGAGGCGCTCGTGGACCTGTACCGTGCCGTCGACCTCGAACCGGAGTACGCCTGGGCGCTCTGCCAGCGAGCGATCGTCCACCTCGAACTGGACGCCCCTGAACAGGCGTTGGCCGACACGGACCGGGCGCGGCGCATGCGACCCGACGATGCGTGGATCCTCGCATGGCGCGGCAAGGCACTGGCCGCCCTGGACCGCCTGGACGAGGCGCGCACCGGCCTGGACCGGGCTCTCGAACTGAACCCCGACTACGCGACGGCCCACCTCACCCGAGGCACGGTGCTGGCCCGGCTCGGGCGCCACCTGGAGGCGTACGAGGACCTGAACCGCTGCTTCGAACTCCTGCGCTCCCATCCCTCGGACCGGGTCGACCTCCACCGGACGGCCGAGGCCATCGAGAGGGTCCTCGACCTTCCCGGCGCCGACCGGGCCCGCCTCGCCCCGCTCCTCGCCGAGGTCGTCGCAGTCCGTGACGGCGCCCGTGCCGAGGGCGCGGAGTAACGCTCAGCGCGGCCCCGAGGACGCCGTGGCCGCCCGCCCCACCGCCCCCGGCAGCTGCACCACCAACAGCACGACCCCGCTCAGCACGAAGACCCGCAGAGCCGCGTCCAGGCCGTTCCAGTCCTCCGACTGCCACATGGAGAACCACTCGCCGCCGATGGCGATGAAGCCGGCGCCGAACAGGAGCATCGTCATGAGCAGGCCGGCCGTGCTCGCGCGGCGGGCCCGGGTCAGGTCCAGGCGGCGCAGGCCCGTGGCGTAGAAGACCGTGGCGGCGATGAGGACGAGGGCGGTGAGCGTCTCCCAGGCGATGATGGCGATGTAGGCGATGTCCTGGAGGGTGCGGGACTCGATCGCGCGCCACATCAGGTCGTCGTCCTTGAAGGTCGTGTCCATGGCCAGGACATGGCGTACGAACTGCTGGTTCGTGCCGAAGTCGGTGATGTTGCCGAACGCGACCAGCGCCATGTACAGGGCGACCGTGCCGGTGAGCAGGGCCGCCGCGACGGGGAGGGCCCGTCCTTCGGTCTTCGTCATGTATGTCCCCCTGTGGTGTGTCAACTCCGCTCGTTGACAAGGGTGTTGGCTTCTCCTGTATTCCCTGTTCCCGCCGGTTTCTCTGATCGTGCACTCGACGGGCCACGAGCCACAGCAGATCGACAGCGACGCCGTCACAGCCCAGTACCACTGAGTCGTTGACCAACTCGTCGAGAACCACGCGAGCGCCGCCGACCGCTTCGACGGTGCCCGTGACGACCTGGCCACGGACCACACGGCTCGATGACGCGGCTTGAGGTCCCGGGCCGGGAGGTTGCCGGGTCATCCTGGACCTGGCGCGGTGACCGAGTTCAACCGCGGACTAGGGTGCCCACATGTCGCTGGTGGGAAGGGACTTCGAGCAAGCGCGGGTTCAGCGCCTGCTGGCGGATGCGCGCGACGCACGCAGCGGGGCGCTGGGGCTGCGGGGCGCACCGGGGATCGGGAAGTCGGTCCTTCTCGACCATGCTGTGTCGATCGCCGAAGCCGAGGGCATGCAGGTGGTCCGAGGGGCTGGGATCGAGTCCGACTACGAGCTGGCGTACGGCGGCCTGCACCAGCTTCTGTTTCCCCACCTGGATCGGTTGGACGCCTTGCCCGTTCCCCAGGCGACGGCGCTGCGTTGCGCTTTCGGGCTGGCCGAGGGAGACGAGGCCAACCGGTTCCTGATCTCCGCCGGCACCCTGTCGTTGCTCGCCGATCTGGCCGAGGAAGCCCCGCTGCTGTGCGTGGTCGATGACCTGCAATGGCTCGACCAGGGTTCCGTGGAGGCGCTGTTGTTCGCGGCCCGCCGCTTCGTGGCCGACCCGATCGCGGTGCTGTTCGCGGTGCGCGATACGTCGGTGCCGTCCGCGATCGCGGGCGTCGAGGTGGTGGATCTGTCCGGCCTCGCCGCGCCCGATGCCGCCCTGCTGCTCGACGACCACGCACCGGAACTCGGCGAACGGGTGCGGACCAGGGTTCTCGCGGAGTCCGGCGGCAACCCCCTGGCGATCATCGAACTCGGGTCGTCGCGGCTCGCGGCCCGCGATGCCGACGAGTCCGACCTGGCCGAGCAGGTCGGCCCGCTACCGGTGACCCGCCGTGTGCAGGAGGCGTTCCGTCACCAGATCGTGGAGCTTCCCGACCCCACCCGGCGCGCGCTTCTGGTGGCGGCAGCCGACACGGCGGCGCCCCTGGCGACGATCCTGCACGTGATCGAATTCCTCGGTGGTGCCGCCGGCGACCTGGCGCCTGCCGAACGCGACCGGCTGGTGCGGATCGACAGCCGGATCGCGTTCCGCCACCCCCTGGTACGGGCAGCCGCCTACCAGGACGCGCCGCTGCACCGGCGGATCGAGGTACATCGCGCGTACGCCGAGGCCCTGCGCGCGGACGCCGATGCCGACCGTCGGGCCTGGCATCTCGCTGCGGCCACCACCCAGCCCGATGAGGCGGTGGCCGCCGAACTCGAAGGCGTGGCGGAGCGGGCCTGGCACCGAGGCGGCGCGATGGCGGTGTGCGCCGCCTACGAACGCGCCGGTCGGCTCAGCAGCGATCGGGAGTTGAAGGCCCGGCGTATCGCCCGGGCCAGCCAGGCCGCGTTCGATGCGGGCAAGGCCGACCGCGCCGCCCGTCTCGCGGCCGAAGCGCTCGCGCTCACCGCCGACACCGGGGTCCGGGCCGATGCCATCTACACCCGTGGCGCCGTGGAGTACGAACGCACCTCGCCGCGGGCCGATGCGGAACTGACGCTCGAGGCCGCCGCGTTGGTGCGCGACACCGATCCGGAGCGCGCCGCGCTCACGCTCTACGAGGCCGCGCACGCCGCCCGGCACGGAGCGGCGCACGACCTGCTGCAGCGTGCGGCGGATCTGATGCGCGGGTTCACCCCTCCCGAGCACTGGGCACCCGTGGTCGCCGCCCTTCTCGGGTGGGCGGAGCTTTTCGCCGGACGCCCCAAACCGGCCGTCGGCGCGATGCGCGATCTCCACACCGCCACCCGCGGAGACGGACACGACCTGATGCATCGCATCACCGCCGGGTTCGGCGGGCTCATGATCGCCGACGAGGACGGAGTCGTCGCCGGGACCGAGGACATGCTGGCCGTGGTGCGGGCGACCGGGGCGCTCGGGTGGGTCCCGTACACCTTGAACGTGCTTGCCGTGGCGCGGCTGTTGCGCGGCGAGTTCGCGGACGCCCGCGCGTGTGTGGCGGAGGGCGTTTCCGTGAGCGAAGAACTCGGGAACACGACCGAGAGCCTGGCCCACCGGTCGGTGGAGGTGTGGCTGCACGCCGTGTCGGGTGACGAGGCACGCTGCCGGACTCTTGCGGAGGAGGTGCTCCCGCGAGCCCGAACCCGGCACCGGGTGAATGCCGAGATCGCGGCTTGGGGTCTCGGGATGCTCGACCTTTCCGCCCGGCGTTTCGGGGACGCGCTCGACCGGCTCGAGGAAGTCTCCCGGGGACCTGCGAGCCGCGACCTCCTGGTGCGGGCGGTGCCGGACCTGGTGGAAGCGGCCGTGCGCGGCGGCATGCCGGATCGCGCCCACGGACCACTGGCGGCTTTCCTGCACTGGGCCGAGCACGTCGACCGCCCCGTCGCCAGCGGGCTCGCCCTACGGTGCCGGGCCTTGCTGGCCGACGAGAACGACGCCGACGCGCTGTACGCCGAGGCGCTTCGGCTCCACGAGCGGCACGGCGGCCCCTACGAGCACGCCCGCACCCAGCTGGTCTACGGCGAGTGGCTGCGGCGCCGTCGTCGCCGTGCCGAGGCCCGCGGCCATCTCGCGGCGGCGGTGTCCGCGTTCGAGCGCCTCGGCGCGCAGCTCTGGGCCGAGCGTGCGCGCGGCGAGCTGGCCGCCTTCGGCGAGCGGGGCGACGAGCCTCAACGCAGCGGCCCGCTCACCCTGTTGACCCCGCAGGAGCTGCAGGTTGTACGGCTGGCCGCCACCGGTCACACGAACAAGGCGATTGCCGCACAGCTCTTCCTCAGCCCACGGACCGTAGGCCACCACCTCTACAAGGCGTACCCGAAGCTCGGCGTCACCGCCCGCGCCGAGCTGGCCCACCTCGTCTAGAGCCGGCCCACCTCGTCCAGTGACTGACGCCGGTCGTCGGTTTCCCGGACACCAGTCACGATGACTGATTCGTCAGCGGTGAGCCCCGCCTAACGTTTCCGACATCAAGGCAGCGGCCGCTGGCCGCAGGCCGTATGACGAGGAGACGACAATGACGAAGTACTTCCTGAGCCTCCCGCACGACTCCGCCGAGGAGCCCACGATGGAGGACATGGACCCCGCGGAGCTGCAGGAGATGATGGCCGCGGTCGGTGCGTTCAACACCGCCATTCAGGAGGCGGGCGCGTTCGTGACCGCCGGCGGCCTGCAGCCCCCGTCGAGCGCGACCACGGTGGACTACTCCGGGGACAGCCCCGTCCTCACACCGGGCCCGTTCGTCAAGGCCGATGAGTACCTCGGTGGCTTCTGGATCATCGAGGCCGAGAACGACGACGTCGCGATCGAATGGACCAAGCAGGCCTCGCGGGCGCTGCGCAGCAGGATCGAGGTGCGTGCCCTCCAGGAGGAGCCCGGTGCCTGACGGTCGCCGGAGGGCCTGACCGCGACGGACACCAGCACATCGCGAGGTTCGGCGGGGACGATTCGTGCATGACGACGAGCATCGATGGCCGGAGGACCGCAACAACGGCCCCGGGTGCGCCTGCACCTGGGGCCGCAGCTCTGCCAGAGCACTTCCACGGACCGACGCCTACTTTGCACCGTGGGTCAGAGACAGGGCACCGGGGCCGAGCACGTTCCCACCCACAATTCGCAAACCGTTCCGGCTCTCAACCCGCTGTTCCCATTCGATTACAGTGCTGAGCTGTCGGCCGTACGGGACGGCAGCCGTGCGGGACGGGATCGGAGGAGGCCTCGGTGGGTGCGACGTCCGGTGCCGTCTGGGGGCGTGCCGAGCAGCAGGACTTCCGTAGCCGGGTGCGGGGCACACTGCTCGGCGCGGCCCTCGGTGACGCGCTGGGCTCGCCGGTCGGGGACCTCTCGATGGACGAGATCCGGGAGGCGCACGGCGCGGAGGGGCTCGTCGATCTGACCTTCGGGTACGGCAGACGCGGCGCCGTCTCGCATCTGACGCAGCTCACCCTCTTCAGCCTCGACGGACTCATACGCGCCCAGGTGCGCCGGGACACCGGCGCCTGGCATCCGCCGACCGATCTGCACCGCGCGTATCTGCGGTGGGCCGCCACGCAGCACGACTGGGGGCCGGACGAGCGTCGCAAGGAGGACGGCTGGCTGGCCCGCGAGGAGTGGCTGTACGCGCGCCGCGAGCCCGCCCGCGCCTGTCTGCTCGGCCTCGGCGACGACATGATGGGCACGCTGGACGGGCCCAAGAACCCGGAGGAACGGGGCGTCGAGGCCGCGGCCCGCTCCGCGCCCTTCGGGCTGCTCGTCGGCTGGGAGCCGCAGCTGGTGATGCAGCTCGCCGTCGAGTGCGCGGCACAGACCCACGGGCACCCCACCGCCTACCTGGCGGCAGGCGCGTACGCCGTGATCGTGCACGGACTCGCCCGCGGCGAGAGCCTTGACGCCGCCGTGCAGCGCTCGCTCCAGATGCTCGCCGCACGGCCGGGGCAGCAGCCGGTCACCGACGCGTTGCAGCACGCGCTGGGCGCCGTACGGCAGGGCATGCCGTCGCCGGCCCGGATCGAGGAGCTGGCCGGGGAGGGTACGGCGGAGGGGCTGCTGTCGGTCGCCGTGTACTGCGCGCTGGTCGGCGAGGACACCCGTCACGGGCTGTGCCTCTCGGTGAACCACGGCGGCCAGTCCGGTGCCGCCGGCGCCCTCACCGGTGCCCTGCTCGGCGCCCTCCACGGCGAGACGGCCCTCCCGCCGGCCTGGCTCGCCGAACTGGAGGGCCGCCCCACGATGCTCGTCCTCGCCGACGACTTCGCGATGGAGATGACCCAGGGGCCCGCGCTGCACGGTCCGGCGGGGTCGTCGCCGGGGTGGCTGGCCCGGTATCCGCGGGCCTGAGCCGCCAGGCTCCGTGCACTGATGCGACGCGCATGTGACGGACGCCGACGCGCACGCATGTGACTGACGCCGACGCCATGTGACTGACGCCACAGGGACGCCGGGTGCCGAGCGGACAGGGCTGGTTGTGGAACTTTCCCTACGCGCCCGCATACGGGCCGGTGACCCCCAGGCCTTCGCCGAACTGTTCGGCGCGCATGCCAGGGCCGTCTACAGCCATGCCGCCCGGCTGACCGGAGACCGGGGCATCGCGGAGGACGTGGTCTCCCTGACCTTTCTGGAGGCATGGCGCCTGCGGGAGAAGCTGAGACCCGACGCCCCTGAACCTGAAGAGGGTGACGGTCTGCGGCCCTGGCTGTACGGCATCGCCACCAACGTCCTGCGCAACACACGACGGGCCGCCCAGTACGTCTACGTCCGCACCCAGGGCTCCCAGAAGATCATGGAACTCGGCACCCAGATCTTCCGCCGCTCGGACTGGACCGCCGTCGACGGCAAGCGCTCCGGACTGGCCCGGATCACGGTGCTGTCGGGCCCGAACCTCCCGGGGCATCAGGCCCCCAAGGGCACCCCGGAGGACATGACGCTGTCCGCCGACCCGAACGTCACCACCTACCGCGAACTGGAGGCCCTTCCCACCGACCCCGACGCACTGCTCAAGAAGATCTACGCGGACACCGAGGGCCAGGGACCGACCCAGGAGGAGGCGGTACTGGAGGCGATCGGCGACATGCTCGACGACGCCATGCTTCTCCCCGAGCTGGACGCCGCGCTCTACCGCGCCGCCGCGAAGATCCCGGGCGTCAGGGTGGTCGAGAACGCCAAGGACTTCGCCGGCCGCCCGGGTATCGGCCTGAGCTTCAAGGAACACGACGAGAACGACGTGTGGGTCTTCGACAAGAAGTCCCTCAACTACCTCGGCTCCAACGTGGAGGCGCTGCTCGGAGTGGGAGTCGTCGACAAGGTCGGTGACGAGCCGAAGAGTTGACGTCCGGTCAGCACGGAGGGTGGCCGCTCCTCGATCGAGGAGCGGCCACCCTCACGGTCGTACGCAGGCGCAGCTCAGTCCTTGACCGGCGCCCCCACCACACCGTCCGCCGCACCCGCCGGAGTCGGCACCGCCGCGGCCGCCGAACCCGAGCCGCCGCCATCGCTGTTGATCTTCGCGATGAGCGCGTCGCGCTCCGGGGTGTCCTCCGGCTTGATGTACCCGATGAGGATGTACAGGACCAGCGAGACCGCGAGCGGGATCGACACCTGGTACTGGAGCGGGACGCCACCGTCGACGTTCCAGCTGATCGGGTAGTTGACCAGCCAGAAGGTGAGGAGGCCGACGCCCCAGCTGATCAGCGCCGCCGTCGGGCCGCTCTTGCGGAACCAGGGCAGCAGGCCCAGCATCAGCGGGATCGCGATCGGGCCCATCAGACCGGCGACCCACTTGATGACGACGGTGATGATGTCGCCGAAGAAGTCGGAGTTGACCTGGGTCGCGATGGCCATCGACAGGCCGAGGAAGAGCAGCGTGGCCCAGCGCGCGGCCAGCAGTCCCGCCCGGGTGTCCCACTCGCGCGCCTTGCGCGAGACGGCGGGCATGATGTCGCGCGTGACGACCGCCGCGATGGCGTTGGCGTCCGACGAGCACATCGCCATCGTGTGGGAGAAGAAGCCCACGATGACCAGGCCCAACAGGCCGTGCGGCAGCAGCTGTTCGGCCATCAGCGCGTACGAGTCGGCAGGCACGTCCGTCTTGATGATCAGCGGCGCGACCCACATGGGGAAGAACAGCACGAGCGGCCAGATCAGCCAGAGCGCGGCGGACAGGGCGCCCGAGCGCGTCGCGGACTTCGCGGAGTCCGTGGCCATGTAGCGCTGGGCCTGGTTCCACATGCCGCCGTTGTACTCGAAGGTCTTGATGAAGAGATAGGCGACCAGGAAGACCATTTGGTAGTCGCCGGCCAGCGGGTCGGAGTGGTTCTTGAGCGCCGGCTCGTCCCAGACGTTCCACAGCGTGCCGAAGCCGTTCAGTTCGACCATGACGGCGACCAGCATCGCGATACCGGCGACGAACTGGATGATGAACTGGCCGAGTTCGGTCAGCGCGTCCGCCCAGAGCCCGCCGACCGTGCAGTAGACGGCCGTCACGGCGCCGGTGATGAGGATGCCCGTGTTGAGCGAGACACCGGTGAAGACGGACAACAGGGTCGCGATGGCGGCCCACTTGGCGCCCACGTCCACGATCTTCAGCAGTACGCCGGACCAGGCGAGGGCCTGCTGGGTGGGCAGGTTGTAACGGTTCTTCAGATACTCAAGGGGCGAGGACACGTGCAGTCGGGAACGCACCCGGTTGAGCCGGGGCGCGAAGGTCTTCGCGCCGATCGCGATACCGATGGCGATGGGGAGAGACCAGGTCACATAGGAAGTGACGCCGTACGTGTAGGCGATGGCCGCGTAACCCGTGAACATCACCGCGCTGTAGCCGGACATGTGGTGCGAGATGCCGGACAGCCACCACGGCATCTTGCCGCCGGCCGTGAAGAAGTCGGAAACGTTGTCAACCCGTTTGTGGGACCAGACGCCGATCGCGACCATCACACCGAAGTACCCGATCAGCACGGCCCAATCGAGACCGTTCATATGCACCCTCCCGCGATCCGCCTTGTGAACTGCGCTGAACTGCAGTGACGTGCATGGCACTTCACCGGCGCAGGCCAGGGCGGCCGCGAAGTGCCCGCTCATCGTGGGTTCGGCGGGCGCGCGGCGACAACAGTCCGACAGGTCAAGAGGAAGCAAAAAAGTTCTGCTTGGTGACCTGTGTTCACATTCATGACCGGCCGCAGAGGGGTCGGTCCGTCGGCCTACCGCATCAGCTCACCGGCGTTGACCAGCAAGGACTGTCCGGTGATGGCGCGAGCCCGGTCGGAGGCCAGGAAGACGGCGGCGTCCGCGACGTCCCCGTCGGTGGCCAGCTCCGGCAGGGCCATACGGCTCGTGAGCCGCTCCAGGACTTCTGCCTCCGGTACGTCCTCGGTATGCGCGGTGAACTTGACGTACGCCTCGACCGGCGGGCCCCACATCCAGCCCGGCAGTACGGTGTTGACCCGTATGCGGTGCGGGCCCAACTCCCTCGCCAGGGAGTACATCGTGCTCGTCAGGGCGCCCTTCGAGGCCGCGTACGCCGCCTGCCGCACCTGTGTGGGGGCGGCCACCGACGACTGCGTACCGATGATGACGACGGACCCGCCGTTCGCCTTCAGGGCGGGCAGACAGGCGCGGGTCATCCGCAGGGTGCCGAGCAGGTTCACGTCGATGACGGCCTGCCAGGTGGTGAAGTCCGCGTCCTCCAGGCCGCCGAAGTAGCTGTCCCAGGCGGCCACATGAACGACGGCGTCGAGGCGCCCGAAGCGCTCGCTCGCGAGCTCCGCGAGCGCCTCGCACTGCCCCTCGTCGGTGATGTCCGTCGCGCGGTACGCCGTCTGCGCGCCCTCCGGATCGATCTCCGCGGCGGCCTTGGCGAGATTCGCCTCCGTGCGCGCCCCGAGCACGGCGTTGCCCCCGTCGCGTACGACCGCCGCCGCGACCTGATGCCCGAGTCCGGCACCGACCCCCGAGACGATCACGGTCTTGCCCATGAGCAGCGACATCCAGATGCCTCCCTGACTCTGGCGGATTGTCTGACGGGGCGTCAGAGTATGGGCGTCCGTCGGAGGAAGGAAGGGGAGCGACGTGAGCGAGGAGACCCGCAGCGAGGTGTACGCGGAGCTGGCCGCCGTGGGACCGTACGGTGTCCACCCCGGCCACGCCCTGATCACCATGGTCGAGCCGCATCCGGGCCACGAGTACGCGTACAACCGCTGGTACGAGGACGACCACTACTACGCCGGCGCGATGGCGATGCCCTGGATGTACGCCGGCCGCCGCTGGGTCGCCACCCGCGACCTCCAGCTCCTGCGCTACCCCGAGAAGTCGGCGGTCGCCCAGCCGGTCACCGCGGGCTGCTACATCTCGACGTACTGGGTCACCGAGGGCCGTTACGACGACCACATGAAGTGGACCGTGGGGATCAACAAGCGGCTCAACCGCGACGGCCGTGTCTATCAGGACCGCACGCACGTCTTCACGGCCTTCCAGGACCACGAGGCGACGGTGTACCGGGACGGGGCGGCGGGTCCGCGCGACTTCCACGCGCTCGACCACCCGTACGCGGGGCTGGTCGTCGAGGTCATCGACGCGGAAGGCCCGGAGGAGCGCGGGGAGTTGCTGGAGTGGCTGCGCGCCAAGCACCTGCCGAAGCGGCTCGCGGGCTCCCCGGCCGCGATGGTCACGATCTTCCGCCCCACCCCGCTCCCCGGCGACCGCATGTCGTACGTGAAGCAGGTCGAAGGCGTCGATACGCGGCTGACGTTGCTGTGGTTCCTGGAGGCGGACCCGAGGGAGTGCTGGGAGGACTGCTTCACGGGCCTCGACGAGGCAGTCACCGAAGGGGGTCTGGGGAGGGTGGAGCTGGTGGCCCCGTTCATCCCGACGGTGCCCGGGACGGACCGTTACGTGGACAAGCTGCGGTGAGCCCTGGCCCTGGGCCCTGACCCTCAGCTCTCCTCGCCGACCGCCGCCGCGACCGGCCCTGGGATGTCGGGTCGGTCGCGGCGGCGGGCATCCCCGACTTCTGCCGCGGATCACATGTGGACGACGGGCGCCGCGTCGGGGTCGGTGGCGGGTACGCCGCGTCGGTAGAGGACCACGCTGATGACCAGGCCGACGGCGAAGAAGACGGCCGACCACCAGTAGGCGGTGGAGTAGGCCTCCAGGCCGGACTGGGCCTGGACGGCGGGGTCCCTGGGGTCCTTGCCGACGAGGTAGTCGGTGGCGGCGCTGGTGGCGAGGGTGTTGAGCAGGGCCGTGCCGATCGAGCCGCCGACCTGCTGCATGGCATTGACGGTGGCGGAGGCGACACCGGAGTGCTCGGCGTCCACGCCGGCGACGGCCAGGCTCATGGCCGGGGCTATCACCAGGCCGAGGCCGAGTCCCGCGACCAGGATCGGCGGCAGGACGCCGGTGGTGTAGCTGCTGTGGAGGTCGAGGCCGGTCAGCCAGACCATGCCGGCGGCGGCCAGGCCCATGCCGAGCGGTACGACCGGCTTGGGGCCGAGTCGGGGGATCAGCACGCTGGTGGCGAGGGTGGCGCCGATCATGAGCGCGGCGGTCATGGGCAGGAAGGCGAGCCCGGTCTCGACGGGGGAGTAGCCCAGGCTCTGCTGCAGGTAGTAGGTGAGGAAGAGGAAGACCCCGAACATCCCGGCGCCGCTGATCAGTACGGAGATGAAGGAGGCGCCGCGGTTGCGGTCGAGCAGGACGCGCAGGGGCAGCAGGGGGTGGGTGGTGCGGGTCTGCCACCAGGTGAACGCGGCGAGCAGTACGGCGCCGGCGAGCAGGAAGCCCCAGGTCTGCGGGGAGCTCCAGTCGTGGCTTTCGGCGTTGGAGAAGCCGTAGACCAGGCTGAACAGGCCGCCGCCGACGAGGAGGGCGCCGGGGATGTCGATGGTGGAGGTCTTGTCGCGGGTGGTGCGCTGGAGCAGGAGGACACCGCCGACGAAGGCTACGGCGGCGAAGACGAGGTTGACGTAGAGGGTCCAGCGCCAGTCGGCGTACTCGGTGAGCAGGCCGCCGAGGAGCAGGCCGATGGCGCCGCCGGCGCCGGCGATGGCACCGTAGACACCGAAGGCCCTGGCGCGTTCCTTGGCGTCCGTGAACGTCGTCGTCAGCAGGGCCAGGGCGGCCGGGGCGAGCAGCGCGCCGAACACGCCCTGCCCGGCACGGGCGACGATGAGCATCTCGAAGTTCGCGGCGGCGCCACCGAGGGCCGAAGCGCCGGCGAAGCCGACCAGGCCGACCAGGAAGGTCATCTTGCGGCCGAACAGGTCGCCTATACGGCCGCCGAGCAGAAGCAGGCTGCCGAAGGCGAGGGCGTAGGCGGTGACTACCCACTGCCGGTCGCCGTCGGAGAAGCCCAGGTCCTTCTGTGCGGAGGGCAGGGCGATGTTCACGATGGTCGCGTCGAGGACGACCATGAGCTGGGCCACGCCGATGACGGCGAGGATCCACCATCTGTGGCGGGGCGGTGACTCGGCGGACGGGAGGGTGGACACGGTGGCAGTGGCGGCGGTGCCGGGAGTGTCGGCACTGCCGACCGTGTCTGCCGTGTCTGCGGGGGTTTTGGACATGACGAAGCTCCGTATGAAGTGGGACGAGGGGATGGGACGTTCGGTGGTGAGGGGCGGGACGGCTGCGTCGTCGGAGCTCGTCACGTTGTGCGGTCACCGTCGGCCGCGCGTCGCGGCAGGAGGGACCTGAGGACGTTCAGGCCGCCCAGGCGCTCGGGCGAACGGCTCCCGCGTGACGACGGCAAGAGGTGTCACAGGGAAGGACGGCTGCCTTCAGCTCGGGCGCGGGTCCCTCCAGTGCCCGGTGGTGGGCTTCGGGGGCCGAGGCCGAGGCGGGGGAGTGGGTCGCCGAGGTGGGGGAGTGGGTCTGCCAGTACTGGGCCTGGCGATTGAGTTGGCTGATCAGCGGCATGAGATCGGTCGCGGCGGGGACGCCGGGTATGCCCAGGCGATCTCCCCACTCCTCCCCGAAGGCCCGCCGCAGCACGCTGTCGATGAGGTGGCGCAGCTGTTCCTCGGACAGGACGGCGCCCGGCGCGCCGGCCATCGCGCGGGCCTGTGCGTCGACCATGGCGGCGGTCAGTGCCGTCGAGTTCTCGTCGGGGGCGGCCGTCGTGGCGGCCAGCAGGTCGTGCAGACGACGGGCGCCGGCGTGGTCGACCACGTCCTTGTGAAGGTTTTCGTCGAGTCCCAGGAGATGGGCGACGTACGACCAGTACTGGTAGAGGGAGCGCTCCTCCTCGGGCGTGATGTCGATGCCGACGGCGGCCAGGGCCTGGAAGGCGAAGAGGGTGAAGCCGAGCCAGGTGCGGGCCATGTCGAGCTGACCGATCGGCAGACCGCGCACGCCCCCGTCCCAGTCCGTAAGGCCCGTGGCCCGCATACGGGCATGGGCCAGCCGGAGCTCGACGGTGGCCAGGTACCCCGGTCGCCCGCGCAGCAGCCCTCCCGGCCGTATGGTCTGGCGCGCCCACACCCCGGTCTCCGCAAGCCGGCGTGCGGCAGCCATGTCCGCCGCCGGCCTGCCTGTTTCGGCCAGCAGCCGTGCGGTGGCCGGGGAGGCGTAGATGTGCGCGAGCGCGCCGGTGATCGAGCAGAGCCCGAACCACATGGGGGGCACGGACAGGCTCACGACATCGCCCCTGTGGAGCATCGGCGGGTCCACCCAGGAAGGGGTGGTCTCCAGTTGCCTCAGCAGCGCGCCGACGGCCGCGGGGGGCCGTTGGCCAAGACTGGGCAGGCCGCGCCTTAGGCCCGCGTCGAGGGCACGCCGTGCCCGCGGGCCGTAGAGGTTCAGTTCGGCGATGACGGCATCGGCGAGCGGATCCCCGGCGGTGAGCAGGGGCACCACATGGTCGGCCTTGGCGCCGTACCGACGGCGCGCCGCTTCCAGGTCGGCCACGCGTTCGGGGGCCTTGCGGGGTGTGTGGTTCGCGTCCATGGGGCTCTCACTTTCGAGCAGGTGCGGCGGTCCGGCCGCCAGGTGAGGGGAGAGACGTGCTCGTGTGCCGATCCGCGCGGATCAGAAGTGGTTTCTGACACCTGTCAGGTCGTCTGACACCTGTCAGGTTAGCCTCATTCTGACAGGTGTCAAGTAAACTGTTCGTGGGTCGCGAGAGGGCCGCCCTGGCGCGGCTCGAGGCCGTGAGGCAGACGCAGCAGTCTTGGAGGCAGCGGTGGGAGCAACAGCCGAATCCACTCGACGGCCGGGGCGCCCCGGCGCGGAAACTCTCGCCGTGTTCGGGGAGGAAGGCATCCTGCAACGAGGCCTTGAGGCCTTCGCGGAGCTGGGCTACGAGCGTGCCTCCGCACGCGAGCTGGCCCGCCGCCTCGGTGTCAGCCACAACTTCATCAACGACCGCTACGGGTCCAAGGCGGCCTTCTGGCGCGCGGTGGTGGACTCCGCACTGGAGGCGCAGCTGGCGCACCTGCCACAGGCGGATCCCTCACTCGACGACGCCGAGCGTCTGCGGCAGCTCATCACGGGCTTCTACCGGAGCGCCGTGGACACACCGCGGATCAAGCGGATCATGCTCGATGAGTTGTCCCGGGACACCGAGCGACTGGACTACCTGTACGAGCGCCACATCGCTCCGACCCTGCAGCTCATGGCGCCGAGCATCGAGCGGCTCGTCGCCTCCGGGCGCATGGCGCCCATCCCGATGGACGTGCTGTTCTTCGCCGTCATCCCTCCCGTCTCGGGAACTCTGGAGGGGCCTCTTGTACGGCGTCTGGGCAGGCCCGTACCCGCGGCGGCGGAGCAGCTGACGGCCACGGCGGAGTCACTGGCGGCGATCGTGGTCGACGGACTGCTCGCGACAGGTGCGGCAGCGCACCTTGGAGAAGCGGCCATCCAGGTTCGCGGGACAAGGACAGAGAAAAATACAGCCCCCTCGGCCGGGACGGCGGACCAGTCGAGAGGGCTTTAGCGGTAATGCGTATGGAGTTGTCGATCGGTGATGCGTATGGAGTTGTCGGTGGAGCGGTCGGCCGAGGGTCACGGACCCTCGCGTTTCACTCCTTGACCGATGTCACGAAGACGCTCCACGCCTCGGCGGGAAAGGCCAGGGTCGGGCCCTCGGGGGCTTTGGAGTCGCGGACGGCCAGCGCTGCGGCGGTGGGTGATTTGACCTCGACGCACGCGCTGTTGGGGGAGGAGTACGAGGACTTCGTCCATGTCTTCGTGGCGCCTTGCAGAATTGCCATGTTCGCTCCGATGGTGAATCGCTGGCCGAGGTCACCGGGCCATTGGGGCCACAGCGCAGTTCCCGCCAACTTTGTTGATCGAGTGGCGTGATCGACGCTACTCGCCAACTTCCCCATTCGGAGGAGCCGTTCACTCGTCCGGATGACATATGCCAGCCGCTACTTTTGCTCTGGCGCACCGGGGTATAAAATCCGCGCGCTTCAACCCAAGTCGCCTCAGCCGCCCCAGGAGCCCCAGTCGCCTCAGCCGCCTTCGCGGGCGTACTCCTTCGCGATGTCCGCGATGGTCTGACGCGACTGGTCGGGGTTGAGAGCCTGGGCCCGCAGGTGCTCGTACATCAGGCTGTACTTCTGCACATCCGGCGCCTTCTCCAGATACAGGTCGCTGGTGACGCCCTCGATGTACACCACGCTCGAATCGGCCGCGTCCGCGAACTCCAGGATCGCGTACTGCCCGGCCAGGCCGGAGTGCGCGCCCACCTCGAACGGCAGTATCTGCACGGTGATGTGCGGGAGTTGGGCCATCTCGGTGAGGTGCTCCAACTGCTCGCGCATCACATGGCGGCCGCCGACCACCCGGCGCAGGGCCGCCTCGTCCAGCACCACCCACAGGCGCAGCGGATCCTTCTCCGCGTTGATGCGCTCCTGCCGCCGCAGCCGGACCTGGACGCGTTTCTCGATCTCGGCGTCCGAGGACTCGGGTGATCCGCCGCGGACGATGGCTTCGGCGTACGTGTGCGTCTGGAGAAGTCCGGTGACGATCTGAGGTTCGTAGACCCTCAGTGATTCGGCGTCCGTCTCCAGGCCGATATAGACGCTGTACGGGATGTCCCCGAACGCATGCCACCAGCCCTGCTGACGCGAGGCCTTGGCCATCTCCATCAGGCCCTCGACCATCCGCTGGTCCTCGACCTCGTACACCCCGCACAGATCGCGTACGTCGCGCGGGCTGATGCTGCGCCGGCCGTTCTCCAGGCGGCTGATCTTCGACTGCGAGACGAGCAGGCGCTCGGCCACCTCTTCGGCGGTCATGCCCTTCAGCTCTCGAAGCCGGCGCAACTCCTGGCCCAGCCGGCGTCGCCTGACGGTGGGATTGACATTGGACGCCACGGGACGTGCACCTCCGGCTGCGTGCGGCCTGTACTTTGCGTGTCTGCTGTTGAGCAGATTGCCACCAAGGTGCTTGCCAGCGCTGGGAAACAGCGGATGCGCTCCGCTGGGGGGCCAAGAAGTTATCTGCGGGTGCGTTGTGGCTGGGCGCGCAGTTCCCCGCGCCCCTAGGAGGCCTGCGGCCTCCTTCGGGGCACGGGTCGCGCCCGCGCGGCGGACCCGCAGATTGATACCAGCCCGCGCCCTTTACGGGGCGCTCGTGTGCGGAGACATGGCCGCGCGGGGCGGCGGGCCGTGTCGTCGTCCGGACGTACGGCCCGTCGCCCCGCGCGGCTCAGCGGCTCCCGAACCGGGTCTTGGGGACTTGCGGTGCGGCGCTGACGGTGGGTGGTGCTGGGTGGTGCTGTGTGCCGTGGAACAGCGGCTCAGTGGGCCACGGCGCGCGCCATCGATCCTCGGCGCGGTTGCATCGGAACGCCCCGTGCGGGTTCCGGTGCGGGCCTGGCTCCAGCGGTGGCCTGACGGCCGGCCGATGGTGCCGGGCTGCGGCGCGGCTGGGCGGCCACACCGTTCTGGACGTCCATCACGGCATGCGCCACGAGGCCGCCCATGGGGTCGTGCCTGATCAGATCCCGGAGGCGGGAGCGCGAGGAGCGCCCTTCGTTCCCCGGGTAGAGGTGCTTGCCCAGTCCGACGGCGTGCGCCAGCGCGGCGAGCGCGGCGGTCCGCGGGTCCGGCGGTACGCCGGTGCGGATCGCACTGTCCAGCCGGGCCTTGATCTCCCGGCTGATCTCCGTGTCCGTCGCCTGATAGCGAGTCGTCGGAAGCACCCCGCACATCTGGCCCGCCACGGCATGCACCATGCCGCACCGCTCCAGATGCGAGAGATATGTCTGGCGCAGCCCCAGTCGGGGCCCGCCAATCCAGTGAACGGCACGCACGGGAGCGCCACGCCTTCGCAGCAACTCCAACGCGCAGTCCAAAGTCGGATCTCCGGTCGGCCGTGGTACTACCACGGCGATACGATCCCCGTCTGGGGCTATCCGTCCGGCCAGCGCCAGCTCCACTAGCTGTGCTCCGGCCAGACCAAGGTCGAGCGACTGCGGCTGTGCGGTGGTACCCGTGGTCGGGTCCAGCGCCAGCAGCAGAAGCTCCTCCGGAATTGTTCTGCGGCTCCTGCCCATCCATGCCTCCCCGCGTGGATGAATGACAGGGTGACCCCTCTCACAATGGTCTGTCGAGGGTGCGTGACCGGAATGTAGTGGAACCAGTAGGTATGTCGTTCTCGTCTACCGCAGAGGTTAAGCCCCCACACAGGACACTGGTACATGGTTCGGACAGCGATGGCCGGGCATCTGTTGGCGGCTCTTCAAGGGTTCGTGGTTCGGTTGGGCGCACGGTGAGTGGCGCATGGAGGAGGCATCGGTGGCGGGCGAGTCCCCCGACAGGTCGAAGCAGCACGAGTCGTCGGCAGAACCGACGTCGGGGAGCACGGCTCCGGTTCCGGACCCCTCCCGTGCCGGGGGTGGCTCCGGTGGGGGCGGCTCGGACTCGCGTCCCGCGGCGGGCGCCGATCCACGCCTCGCGGTGGCCCGCGAGGCGGTAGCGGCGGCTTCTCGCGTGGACACGGCTACGGCGGTGTTCTCCACGCGGGGGGCCACGAAGCGCGGCGGGGGCTCGAGGACGGACGTGTCGGGCTCCGGCGCTTCGGGTAAGGGCTCATCGAGTACGGGCCCTTCGGGTGCGGTTGCTTCGGATACGGCAGAGGCGGAGGGCTTGACTGCTGAGGGTTCCCCCGAGCGGGAGGGCTCTGAGGATTCTCCGGGCGCGGAAAACGCTGTGGAGGACGCCGCGGAGTCCGGTGCGAACGGCTCCCAGGCGGGTGACTCGCGGCTGCGGGACGCTGTGGCGGCCTGGGTCGCGGGTTCGGACGAGGCGGAGGGCGAGGCTTCGCGGGAGGCCGATGCCGAGAGTGACGGTGACGTCGAGGACGACGGCGACGCGGAGGTGTCCGACGCGGTGCCTTCGACCGACACCGTCGACGAGACGGGTACGGAGCCTGCGGATACGGATCCTGCGGGTGCGGACGCTGCCGATGGGTCGCGTACGGACTCGGACTCGGAGGCGGACGCCGTCGACGAGACGGGTTCGGCCTCCGAGCCGGAGGACGACGAGCCGCAGGACGCCGTCGCGGCGGCTCCGGCCGGGGACGATGTTGCCGCCGACGGCACGGCGAAGAGCGACGCGGAGGGTGCCTCCGACGCCGTTGCGGACACGAAGGCGGACACGAAGGACGACCAGCCTGCGGGCGGCCGCGGCATCAGTGCGGACGAGCCGAAGACGGACGCCGTTCACGCCTCCGAGGCGTCGGCTGCGTCCGGCGCCGACGACGGAGCCGCACCGGCCACCGCCGCCCAGGACACTGACGCGGAGCCCGCCTCCAGCGCGGCCGCGGACGGTGCTTCCGAGTCGACTGACGCCAAGGACGACGGCTCCGCAGGCAGCTCCGATGCGGAGGCCGCGGAGGCCGCGGAGGCCGCGGAGGCCGCGGGAGACGCGGAAGACGCCGATCGGCCAGAGGCCGAGTCGGCGGGCGATGCCGACCCGACGTCTTCGACGTCCGAGTCTTCGACGTCCGAGTCCGCGACGTCTGACGCCGAGCCCTCGGACGAAGGCACCCCGGCGGGCGCCCAGCCGCGCGGTGAGGCCGCTTCGGCCGCCACTGCCCAGGACGCCGACGCGGCTCCCGCCTCCGGCACTGACACCGACTCGGACTCGGACTCCGGCTCCGCGGCCGACCGCGACGTCGACGCGAAGCGCGACCCCCGCGCCGACCCCCGCGCCGACCCTCGTGCCGATGCCACAGCCGCCCCGGCTGCCGATCGGGACGCCGCCGCAGCCAAGCCCGACTCCGGCGAGGCTGCCGACACGGAGACCGAGGGCGAGAGCGAGGGCGAAGGCGAGCCCAAGCCCCCCGTAGACCAGCCCACCGCTGCCTTCAAGGTGCGGTCGCCTGCCGTGGATCAGCCCACGACCACGCTCAAGGTGGGCGACGCCAAGCCGGACGGGAAGGAGCCGGAGGGCGAGGAGGACGCCAAGCCCTCCACCGCCAAGCCCGCCCCCGAACGCGACTCCGATCGCGAATCCGAGCGCACCAGCAAATTCGTCGCGCTCAAGCCGCTCGACGAGCCGGCGCGGCCGACGGAGAAGCCCGCCGTTCCGCCGGCCGCCGAGACTGCTGCGATTCCGCAGGTCGGGCCCGAGCGGACGGCTCAGCAGCCGCTGCCGCCCAAGCCGCCGCTGGATCTGCTGGCGGAGCTGACGAACACGCCGCCGCCTCGGGAGACTCCGGTGCGGACGATCGTGCGGCGGGTCAAGATCTGGACGCCGCTCGTCCTGCTGCTGGCCGTGGTGTTTGCAGTCGTACAGGCGGTACGCCCGCTGCCGACCCCCGCCCTCGCGCTGACGGCCGACGAGACGTACGCCTTCAAGGGCGACAAGGTCTCCCTGCCGTGGCCGGGCGAGGGCCAGGGCTGGATGGACGTGAACGGCATCGGCACGGTCGACAACTTCGGCGAGCAGCAGCCCGTCGCGATCGGTTCGGTCGCCAAGGCCATGGTCGCGTACGTGATCCTCAAGGATCACCCGATGAAGCCCGGCGACGAGGGCAAGAACATCCCCGTCGACGCCAAGGCCGAGACGGAGGGCGGTTACGACAAGGACGGCGAGTCCACGCTCAACACCATCAAGGACGGCGACACCCTCACCCAGAGGCAGGCCCTGGCCGCCATCATGATTCCGTCCGCGAACAACGTCGCGCGGCTGCTGGCCCGTTGGGACGCAAATGGTTCCGAGGAGGCGTTCGTCAAGAAGATGAACGACGCCGCCGCGGACCTCGGGATGAAGAACACGAAGTACACCGACCCCTCAGGGCTGAAGGAGACCACCGTCTCCACCGCCGAGGACCAGGTGAAGCTCGGCAACGAGCTCGTCCAGATGAAGGCGCTGACGGACATCACCAAGCTGCCCACCTGGAAGGACCCCTCGGGCAAGAAGTGGCAGAACTACAACCGCCTCGTCCCGTACGACAACGCCATCGGCATCAAGACCGGCTCGACCACCAAGGCCGGCGGCAACCTGCTCTTCGCCGCCACCGAGGACGTCGGCGGCGAGACCGTCACCGTCGTCGGCGCGATCCTCGGCCAGCACAAGCCGCCGATCATCGACACCGTCAACGCGGTCAGCAAGACCGCGATGATCGCCGCCCAGGACACGCTGACCTCCAGCAAGATCCTGAAGAAGGGCGACGTCGTCGGGTACGTGGACGACGGGCTCGGCGGCCGGACCCCGGTCGTCGTCACGCAGGACGTCTCGGCGGTGGGCTGGGCCGGGAAGACCGTCAAGCTCAACCTGAGCGACGGCGGTACGGCTATTCCGAACGAGGCGAAGGCGGGAACCAAGGTCGGCTCGCTGAGCGTCGGTGACGGTACGGGCGACGCCGTCGAGGTCCCGGTCGCCCTCGAGTCGGACCTCACCGAACCGGGCTACGGCTCCAAGCTGACCCGCGTCAGCTGACCAGTCGGCCCGCGTCGGCTGACGGGCTGACCCGAGTCGACTGACGGCCGTCGCGCCCCAGAAATGAGGTGACGGCACGTACGTCCCCCTGTCATAACGGGACGTACGCGTCGTGGACATGGCAGGCCACAGCGCCCCGCCGACCGCGCCCCACCCGGGGCGCTCTCCGGCGGGGTGCGTGCTAGCGTCGCGAGAATCGGGGCAACCAGAACGGGGCAGGTCGCCGGCCGCGGGGCCCGGCCGGAACAATGGGAAATGGGACACGGGGAGAGCCTTCACGTGGCGACAGCGGAGCCGACGCACGCCGAAGACGCCGAGCCGAGCCGAGGAGGAGCCGGCCCGCGAATACGGGTGCATGCGCGACAGGTCGACGGCCACGACACACATGAGACGCGTAAGGGCAGTGAGAGCACCCCGCCCCCGCCGCCGTCCCCGACCTCCTTCGCCCGCTTCCTCCATCACCCGATCACCCTCGCCACCGTCCTCGCCGGTGTGCTGCACGTCATCTGGTTCTTCACGTTCGCCAACAGCGGCGGCGACCTCGCCGCGCAGGACGCGTGGGCGGAGTTCGTCGGACGGCACCCGGACTCGGCGTACAACCTCGCCTGGTACGGCGGCATGCACCCGGTCTCGTACAGCTTCGTGTCCCCGTATCTGATGTCGGTGCTCGGCGTCCGTACGACGATGATGATCGCCGGAACGGCCTCCGCGGGCCTGCTCACCCTGATCCTCATGCGCAGCCGGGCCGTACGGGATGTGAAGTGGCCCGCGCTTGCCGGAGTCTTCGCACTCGTCTGCAACGCCGTGTCCGGCCGTGTGACCTTCGGTCTCGGCATGGTCTTCGCGCTGGGCGCGACCGCCGTCGTCTTCTGCTGGCCCTACCGCTGGCGCCACAAACGCTGGGCGAAGGCCCTGTGCGCCGCCCCGCTCGCGGCGATCGCGACCGCCGCGTCCCCTGTGGCCGGGCTCTTCGTGGGCCTGGTCGCCGTCGCGCTGTTCCTGCAGAAGCGCCGCCCGGGCGCCTACGCCCTCGGCCTCGCGCCCGCCGCGGTGGTGGGCGTCTCCGCCTGGCTGTTCCCGTTCTCCGGTACGCAGCCGATGATGTTCGGGTCGGTCATCCTGCCCTTCCTGTACTCGGCGTTCATCTACTTCCTCGTCCCCAGACAGTGGAAGACCGTCCGCATCACGGCCGCCGTGTACGGGCTCTCCGTGCTCCTCGTCTGGCTGATCAGCTCGCAGATCGGCTCCAACATCACGCGTCTGGCGATGCTCTTCGCGGGCGTCGTGCTGCTCGCCGCGCTGCCGTTCACGGTGCCGCGCTCGCGCAGGTGGTACGCGCTCGTCGTCGCCTCCGTCGGGTTCGTCGCCTGGATCGGCTTCAAGGCGGTGGACGACACCGTCAACGCGATGCCCGCCGCGTCCTGGGCACGCGAGCTGGCCCCGCTCGTCAACCAGCTCCAGGTCGTGGACGCCGAGAAGGGCCGCGTGGAGGTCGTACCGGCCCGCTCGCACCGCGAGGCGTCCGCGCTCGCGCCGTACGTGAACCTCGCCCGCGGCTGGAACCGGCAGGCCGACATGGAGCGCAACCCGCTCTTCTACGACGACACGCTGAACTCCGCCAACTACCACGAGTGGCTCAAGCGCTGGGCCGTCCACTACGTCGTCCTGCCCAAGGACAAGCCCGACGGGGACGGCGGCGAACGCGAACGCGAGCTCGTGCAGCGCGGCCAGCCCTATCTGAAGCAGATCTGGGGCGACGCGAACTGGCAGCTCTTCAGCGTCACCGATCCCACGCCGCTCGCCGACCCGCCCGCCACCGTCGAGCGCGCCGGACAGGACGAGCTGACGATCAAGGTGACGCAGGCGGGGCGGGTCCTGATCCGTATCCCGTACTCGCCATGGCTCGGCCTCGTCGACGCCGAGGGCAAGAGCGTCACGCCGCCGCAGGAGACCGAGGAGTCCAAACGGCTGCGCGAGGACGACGACGAGATGCCGAAGACGTACACGAATCCCAACGGCTGCCTGATGGAGGCGGAGGAGGACGCGAAGGGCGACGAGTGGACGGAGCTGCTGGCCCCGGAGCCCGGCACCTACCGCCTGGCGGCGCGCTACCAGCTGCCTCGGGGCACGGGGTGCCCCGAGGAGCTGCGGGAGGCGGTCAGGACGGGCGTCGCCGCCGAGTGACGCCCGGCGTCACTTCACGTACGGATCAGGGATCAGGCGACGGCCTTCTCCACCGCCGCCACGACCTCCGCGGACTCCGGCTCGGTCTGCGGCGAGAAGCGGGCGACGACGGAGCCGTCGCGGCCGAGGAGGAACTTCTCGAAGTTCCAGCGGATGTCGCCGCTGTGCCCCTCGGCGTCCTCGGTCGGCACGAGCCGCTCGTACAGCGCATGCCGTCCCTCCCCGTTCACCTCGACCTTCTCGGTCATCGGGAAGGTCACGCCGTACGTCGCCGAGCAGAACTCCGCGATCTCCTCGGACGTGCCGGGCTCCTGGCCCATGAACTGGTTGCAGGGCACCCCGAGCACGGTGAAGCCCTGCGCGGCGTACCGCTCGTGCAGCCGCTCGAGCCCCGCGTACTGCGGAGTGAGCCCGCACCTGGAGGCCACGTTCACGACGAGCACGGCCTTGCCCTTGTACTGGCCGAGATCGGCGGAGCCGCCCTGGAGAGAGTCGATGTCGACGTCGTAGACGGATTCGGAATTGGTCATGCCGGATTCGTTGTTGGTCATGTCCGGATGCTAACCGGGCTGGGTAAGGTCGCCGGCGTGACCACGGTGAATGGGATCTACGAGACACTCGACGACCGTTTCCGCACCGGACGCTGCACGTTCGGGGACGTGCGCCTGGAGCGCCTCCACGACGACTGCCGCTGGGCCGAGGGCCCGCTCTACCTCCCCGCCTGGCGCCAGCTGGTCTGGAGCGACATCCCCAACGACCGCCTTCTGCGCTGGGACGAGACGACGGGCGCGGTCGGCGTCTTCCGCGCGCCGGCCGGACACAGCAACGGCAACACCGTCGACCGCCAGGGCCGCCTGATCACCTGCGAGCAGGGCAACCGGCGGGTGACGCGCACCGAGCACGACGGCCGGGTGACGGTCCTGGCCGACCGTTACGACGGCAAGCGCCTCAACAGCCCGAACGACGCCGTCGTACGCTCCGACGGCACGCTCTGGTTCTCCGACCCCGACTTCGGCATCATCACCGACTACGAGGGCCACCGCGCGGACAGCGAGATCGGCGCGTGCCACGTCTACCGCGTCGACCCGGCGACGGGTTCCGTGAGCCTCGCCGCCGACGGCTTCCGCGGCCCGAACGGGCTCGTACTCTCCCCGGACGAACGGCAGTTGTACGTCTCCGACACCCGCCTCAACCAGGTCCGGGTCTTCGACGTCCACGAGGACGGCACGCTCTCCGGGGACAAGGTCTTCGCCGAGTGCCGCCCCGGTGGCGGGGTCTTCGACAACATCCGGTTCGACGACGAGGGCCGCCTGTGGGTCGCCGCCTGCGACGACGGCGTCCACTGCTACGACCCCGACGGCACCCTCATCGGGCGCCTGCTGATCCCCGAGACGGTGTCCAACATCGCGTTCGGCGGCCCGAAGAACAACCGGATGTTCATCACGGCCACCACGTCGCTGTACTCGCTGGTGATGTCGGTGACGGGGGCGCCGCGGATTTGACGGGACGTCGAGTCGAGGACCGGATCACGACGGGGCGAGGCGGTGGCGGAGGCCGGTTGTGAGCTGGGCGACCGCGTGGGTATAGAGGCCGGTCCGCAGGTCCTCGGGGCTGTTGCGGCGGGTGCGGAAGTGCAGGGAGGACGAGGCCGCGCACTGGCTCGCCTTCTCGGCGATCGCCGCCGCACTGATCTGCCCCCCCCCGGAGACTGGCGACTTGACCGGCGAGGGCGTCTGGCCGGCCGGTTGTCACCACCGCGTCCCGAAGTGCGTTCCTTTGTAACGGTGGGCTGCCGGATCCGGCCCCTCCGCCGGGTCGCGGGTCACGGTGGGAGGAGTGTGTGAGCCATCTGGAGGGGGACCAGAATGAGCGAGAATCCGTCCAGCCAACCGGGGCCGTACGGGCAGCCAGGGCCGTATGGGCAGCCGGGTCCTTACGGGCAGCAGCCGCCGGTCCCGCCGCCACCGCCGGCCCCGCCGATCACCGATTACGGTCAACCACCGGCGCCGGGCGGCGGGAAGAGGAAGGCGGGGCTGATCGCGGGCGCGGTCGCGCTGGTGGCGGCGATCGCCGTCGGCGGGTACTTCGTGATCGGCGGGAGCAGCGGCGGCGGTTCCGCGAGCATCGCGGACGACGGGCCGCACAAGCTGGTCGCGGCGGACACCGCGCTCGGCGAGTACCAGAGGACCGAGGGCCAGAACGGGCTCATGTCGCCCGCCGAGCAGAAGGACGCCGAGTCGTGGGGGGTGAAGGACCCGAAAGACGTCTTCGCCAGCTACGAGGTGAGGCAGCCCGGCGCCGTGAGGCCCGACAAGTGGCTGACGTTCGCCGGTTTCTACGGCACGATCGACGACCCGGAGAAGGCTGTCGACGCGCTCTTCGCCGGCATGGAGAAACGGATGACGGACGACGAGGTCACCTTCGACTTCGTCGGCGCCCCGAAGGAGTACCGCCCCGGCTCGCTGGACGGCGCCATCCTGAAGTGCCAGAAGTCCACGGCCAAGAACCCTGGGGAGGAGCCGCCCGAGGTGGGCATCACGTGGTGCGCCTGGGCCGATCACAGCACGCTCGGCCTCGTGTCGCTCATGGAGCTCGCGGACGTCAGGATCGGCGGGTCGACCGATCCGGAGGGAGGTGGCCGAGATGACCGCACAGCTCCGTGAGGAGATGCGGGTAAAGATCTGACGCCCTGCAACAAGCCGCGGTAACCGCGACGGCAAGTCAAATCTCAAGATCAACGTCGAGAACCCGCTTTGACGAGAACCTCGCCCGCCGGAGTCCGGTAGTAGAGCACCGACCGCCCCGCCCGCCGCCGCTGGACGAGCCCGGCGTCGAGCAGGACCTTCAGGTGGCGGCCGACGGAGCCGAGCCCCTGCCCCGTGACCGCCACCAACTGACTCGTACTCAAGGGGGAGTCGAGCAGCGCGAGCACGCCGGCCCGTGCGGGTCCTAGTAGCCTGTTCAGGCTCCCGGGGGCGGCGGCCGGCTCGCCCCCGGCCAGTGCGCCGGAGCACGGATACACGACCGCATACCGGTGCGGCTCCTCCCAGGAGACCCAGCCGTGCCGCTGGGGCGTGACCGGTACGAAGAAGAGCTCGGCGCCGGAGATCTCGCGCGGCGGATACTCGTGCAGGTTGACCTGGAGCCGGTTCTCGCCCAGCCAGCGCATGCCCGGCCGCATCGCGTCGAGCGCGGCGGCCCAGCCGCCCTGGCTCAACTGGGCGGTGCGGGCGACGACATCGGCTTCGAGTACGCGTCGCCGCCGGGCCCAGTAAGGGCGTACGGCTTCGGCCCAGACGTACTGGAGCAGGTCGGCGGCACGGGTGGGAAGGTCGTCGCGGTCCTGGAGGATGCGCGGCAGCGGGTCGCCGCGCAGGGCGTGCGGGCCGCCGCCCAGGGCGACGGCGAGGTGGGCGCGGGCGGCTTCGGGGGACACGTCCCGTACGCGTGCGACTTCCGCCTCAAAGTCCTCAGGCTCTCCGGTCGGGGTCGGCGTGAGGAAGTCGGCGATCCACTCCTTGCCGAGACCGGCCCGGACGAGGGCGGCAGTGACGGGATCGGCGGCCAACCGCCGTCTGTACTCCGTGAGATGGGCATCGAGCCAGGACCGCTCGCCGGGATGCGCGGCCGTCCCCGCGTGCAGCGTCTTGAGACCGGCGAAGGTCTCGGCGAGCGGGGACAGGACGAAACGGCTCCCGGCGAGGGTGTCGGCGTTGACCTGCCACCAGCCCATGCCCGTATGCCCGCCCGCCGCTCACCGTTGTTGTGGTTTCGCCTCAGTGCGAAACATTAACGGCCGGGATGCGGACGCTCCGAGACTCCGCTCATGCGCTCCTACCGATCCCTGTTCCGCACACCGGAGTTCACGCCGCTGTTCCTGACCTCCTTGGTCCAAGTGGCCGCGCAGACGATGAGCGGTCTGGCCCTGGGCACCTTGGTGTACGCGGCCACCGACTCGCCCCTGCTCTCGGCGCTGAGCATGTTCGGGCCGTCCCTGGCCCAGGTTCTGGGCGCGACCACGCTCCTGTCGGCGGCCGACCGGCTGCCGCCCCGCGCGACGATCACGGGCATCGCCCTGGCGTTCGCGACGGGTACGGCGATCCTGGCGACGCCCGTGCCCCTGTGGGCGACCTTCACCCTGATCCTGTTGCTGGGTCTGGTCGCCTCGCTGGGCGGAGGAGTCCGCTGGGGCTTGCTGAACGAGATCCTGCCCAAGGACGGCTATCTGCTCGGGCGTTCGGTCTTCAACATGGCGACCGGGATCATGCAGATCACGGGGTACGCGACGGGCGGCGCCCTCGTGGCGGTTCTGTCCCCGCGCAGCACGCTGCTCACGGCCGCGGCTCTGTACCTGGCGGCGGCGATCGTGGCCCGCGTCGGCCTGACCCGCCGCGCGCCCCGAGCGTCCGGCCGCCCCTCCGTGGCCGAGACCTGGCGTACGAACGCACGCCTGTGGTCGTACGCACCCCGCCGCAACGTCTACCTGCTCCTCTGGATCCCGAACGGACTGATCGTCGGCTGCGAGTCGCTGTACGTCCCGTACGCTCCCGACCACGCGGGCCTGCTCTTCGCCTGCGCGGCGCTCGGGATGTTCGTCGGGGACGTGACGGTCGGCCGCTTCCTCCCGACCCGGGTACGGCCCCGGTTCGGCATCCCGCTGCTCCTGCTCCTGGCTGCGCCGTACCTGGTGTTCGCTCTGCGGCCGGGGGTGCCGGTGGCGGCGGTTGTCGTGGCGGTGGCCTCTGTCGGCTTCGGGGCGAGCCTGGTCCAGCAGGAACGGCTGATGGCCCTCACCCCGTCCGAACTCAGCGGTCACGCCCTGGGGTTGCACTCCGCTGGGATGCTCACGATGCAGGGGGTGAGTGCCGGGCTGGCGGGGGCGGTGGCTCAACTGACGTCGGCGGGTGTGGCGATGGTGGTGATGGCTGTTGCGTCGATCGCGGTGACGGTGTCGCTGTCAGTCGCGGTCGCGGGCCAGCGTGAGGAACGACGTCCAGGTGGCGGGGGTGACGGTGAAGAGCGGGCCGTCGGGGGTCTTGGAGTCGCGGATGTGGATGGCTGAGGGGTGGGCGGCTACCTCGACGCAGTCGCCGCCCTCGCTGCCGCTGTAGCTGGACTTCCGCCAGTCGTAGGCGACTTCGAGGCAGGCGCCGCCCTGATCGCTGCTGTAGGTCGACTTGAACCAGTGCAGTGCGCTGCTCATTGCTCTCCCAGCAGACGGTCCAACAGGCCCCTGGTGTCTTCGGTGTTGAGGGCCTGAGTCCGCAGCATCGCATACTTCTGAGCGAGGATCGCCACCTCGTCCGGATCACCGACCAGCTGGCTGCCGCGTTGGGTTTCGCTGTAGGCGAGGCGCTGGTGATCGGGCGTCTCCAGCAGAACGAACGGCCCGTCGAGGGCGGCGTGCATGGTGCGCCCGAACGGCAGGACCTGCAGGGCAAGTCCGGGCAGTTCGGCGTACTCGCGCAGTCGGCGCAGCTGTTCCACGTACACCTCCTTGCCGCCCAAGAAGTCCTGAAGCACCGCCTCCCAGATTACGAAGCTGGTGGTCGGCGGCACCTTGCGGTGCAGAATCTGCTGGCGCTCGATACGCGCCGCGACCTTCTGCTCGATCTCGTCCTCGTCGTAGACGGGAACGCGGCTGCGGAAGACCGCCCGGGCGTAAGCCGTCGTCTGCAACTGACCGGGCAGCACCTGGTTCTGGTAGGAGGAGATCGCGATCGCCTCCTGCTCGCAGTCGACGAACTCCTCGGCGAAGCGCGGGATCAGGTCCACCTCGGGCATGTTGTCCACGGCTGCGGCCAACACCCCCCTCGTGTCGAGGATCTTGTCCAGCAGCTCCGCGAAGTCCTCCTTCAGCGGCCGTCTGCCCTGCTCGATCGACGCGATGGTCTCCTCATCCACCAACGCCCGCTCGGGGAGGGTGCGTTGGGTGAACCCGGCCGCCCGCCTCAGCACAGCCAACTGTGCACCGACCATCTTCATCGCCGACGCGTTCTTGCGCGAACGTTTCCTGGAGTTCATGCCGGTCCAACTCCCCACCGCAGTACGTACGTTCACTGCGACAGGCCCGTACAAGAAATCCGTACGAGCACACGCACTGCTCCATAATGAACACAGAGCGTGACACTCGTCCCGTGAACAACGAAAACTCACCCGCTCCCCGCGAACGCTTCTACCGGCGCGAACGCCAATCCATCCCGGCGGCAAGGGAGTTCACAAAGGGCGCGCTGAAGGACTGGGGCGTACCGGCAGAGACGTACGACGATGTCCTGCTGTGCGTCAGCGAACTCACCACCAACGCCCTCCTCCACGGCGTGCCCCCGGGCCGGGGCTTCCGGCTCTTCCTCCTCCCGTGCGGCGACGGAGCGCTCCGCGTGGAGGTCCACGACAGCGGTGACGGGGAGCCGCGCGTCGTGCCGTCCGAGGGAGAGTCGGGGCGGGGCCTGCTGCTCGTGTCAGCGGTGGCGGAGAAGTGGGGCGTGGCCGAGCGGGACCCGGGGAAGATCGTCTGGTGTCAGTTCGGGTCCGCCAGGCGCGAGGGGCGACCGTAGGTGCAGAAAGCGTAAAGGGTGCAACTGTTTCCGCTGCCGTACCGCTCTGCTCGTATGTGAACATGCGCATGCTCAAGGTCAACCTGGCGATCGCCGCGGTCCTGGTCCTGTTCGTCACCGTGGCAGGCCTTCGCGCCGTGATCGACTCCGGTATGACCTGGACGTACGACAAGGTCTTCGAAGAGACCGGCGAGCTGTACGACGTGATGGCGACCGCCGACGACGACATCTGGGTGGCGGGCGACAGCTTTCTGCTGCACGACGACGGCAGCGGATGGCAGCGGCGTCCCATGCCGGCGTCGTTCGGCGGCAGCCTCTTCGAGCATGTGCGCTTCGACGCCGTGGGCTCCAGCGGCATCCTACTCACGGCGACCATGGAGGAGCCGGAGGAGGGGCAAGCGCCGCACATGGCCCGCTGGGACGGCGCGCGCTGGACGGCGCTGCCCGAGCTGCCCGACGGCCACCCGGTCGCTGATGTGCGGGCTTTCGCCGCGGACGACATCTGGGTCCTCGATGGCGACGCCGGCGCGTCCCACTGGGACGGCGCCCGCTGGACCGCCATCGACCTGCCCGTCGCCGTCACCTCACTCGACGGCGTCGCGTCCGACGACCTGTGGGCGGTCGGACACCACTACCCGCACGGTCCCGACGAGGGTCCGGGGTTCCCGGGCGCCCAGCCCGCCACCGTGCACTGGGACGGCCGCGCCTGGAAGCCCGTACCGACGCCGGAGTACCACTACGCAGTTCCGGCGCCGGAGCAGCTCGCCTACTTCACCGAGGTCGTCGCGCTGGCCAAGGACGACATACGTGTCTACGGAGACCACACATCCATCCCCGAGGACGACGAACCCGACCCCGCCCCGGAGGCCCTCCGGGTGCGCTGGAACGGCACGGGCTGGATCAAGCTGCCGAACTCGAAGGGAGCCTGTTCCGATCTCGGCCGCTGGGTCCGTGACGGTGAGCGCGGGGTGGTCCTCAGCGCCGGCCGGTACCTCACCGCGGGCGGCAACTGCGAAGGGATCTCGCTGTCAGAGCTGCCGAGCGCCGACTGGATCGAGGCCGGCTCACAGCAGTCGCTCCGGCTGAACGCCATCGCGGCGGTCCCGGGGACCGACAAGATCCTCGGAGTGGGCTCCGCCGAAGCTGCCCATGACGGCAGTTCCACGAGCAGATCGGTGATCGTCAGCCTGGAGCGTTGAAGGTCGCCTTCCCGCAGCCCTCAGCGCGCCACGAACTGCGTGAGGATCGCCTGGACTTCGTAGATGTCGACGCCCTTGGTGAAGGTCTTCTCGATCGGGGCGGGGGTGCCTGAGATCCAGATCTTCAGTTCGGCGTCGAGGTCGAAGTGGCCGGCGGTCTCGACGGAGAAGTGGGTGATGCTGCGGTACGGGACGGAGTGGTACTCCGTCTTCTTGCCGGTGATGCCCTGCTTGTCGATCAGGATGAGTCGGCGGTCGGTGAAGAGGATGGTGTCGCGGATCAGCAGGTACGCGGCGTACACCTGCTCGTCCTGCCCGAGCAGTCGCGCATAGTCGTGCTGGGCCTTCGCCGGATCGATGGTGTGGGCGTTTCCGAACAGTGCCATGTCAAGTCCCCCAGTGGATGGTGAAGTTGGCGGCTCGCGTACCGCCGGCTCACTCTTCAGTGTCGCAGGAGGTCGGCGTAGGCGCGGGTCTGCTCGGAGGCGTTGCGGTGCCAGTCGGCCTGTGTGCGGTGTTCCTCGGCCAGGGAGGGTTCGGCGGTGACGAGCTGGTCGTAGACGGTGGCTGTCTCGTCGTGGACGGTCGCGAGGGCGAGCCGGTTGGCGCGTACCGCTTTCGCGTGGCCGCGGTAGGCGGTGAGCAGCGTGAGGGGGTCGTCGCCGACGGATGACGAGGGGGTCGCCGGGCCCTGGGCGTGCAGGGTGCTGTAATCGGCGTTGAGCTTGTCGGCCTGTGCGTCCAGGTCCATGCGGCGGGTGTGCAGGGCGGAGCCGCGGGTGCGCAGGCTGGCCTCGTACGCGTGGGAGCCGGGGAAGCGGACCGCGTCCAGGCCCGAGGTGATCGCGTGCGGGCGGTCCGGGCGCAGGGCGGCGTAGCGGGTGTCCGCTTCCGCCGCCACGTCGAGGGTCTTCAGGTCGGGAGGGAGGGCGCTGCGCCCGGTGGCCGCCCAGGCGTGGACGTCGCCGTACCACTTCTCGTGGGCGGACTGCCGGGTGATGCCGGCGGCCTCGCCGATCTGGTACCAGGTGGTGCCGCGCTCGCGTTCCGCGACCACCGCCTCGCGTACCACGTCCTCCACGCGGCGCTGGAGCCGAAGGGCGGTGCGGAGGAGGTCGCCGGGCTCCGGGTCCGGCTCGACCGGTATGGCATCGAGGACGGCGTCGGCCAGTTGACGGAGGGTCAGGGCCAGGGCGACGCGGGACTCGTCTCGGGGCGACAGCCTGTGGAGCTCGTCCGTGGCGGGGACGGCGGCCGGAGCGGAGGGCGTTCCGGAGGACGAGTCTGAGGCATCGGTCATGGCGTCAGGCTAGACCTGACATCCGGTCCGCGTCGGGCTTTGCCGATGGGGCCCCTAGCCGTACTCCGTCATTACTCCGTCATTCGTCTTCCGGGGCTTCCAGCTCCATCAGCCGCTCCGCGATGTCGTCCGCCCACTCCTGAGCCCACCGGCGGAGGTCTGTGATCGCCTCGCCGTCGTCCAGTCCGTGGGCGACGAACTCCCTGTCGTCGATCCACTCCGTGCCGGACAGGCGGGTCTGGAGATCGGTGAGGTCGAAGGTGTCGGGGGCGTGGCGGCGGCCCAGTTCTTCGAGTTCGGGGCGGCTCCAGCGGGCCGCGGCGGCTCGGACGTCGACGAGGTCGCGGACGAGGCCGCGATCGGCGAGGGCGCGGACCTTCGTTCCGACGACGTCTTCTAGGGAGAGGGTCAGTCCGTACTCGGTCTGTACGGGCGGATGCCAGAGGGCTTCCTTGTACAGGTCGACCTCGTACTCAGCGTCGCTCCCCGGCTCGGCGTCGCTCCCCGGCTCGGCGTCGCTCCCCGGCTCGGTGACGATCAGCCGTGCGGCGAGCGGTTCCGCATCCGATGCCCGTACCTCCCAGCCCCGCTCCTCCAGCACCGCGCCCACATCGGCGGCGATCTTCTCCAACGCCTCCGGGCTCTCGGTGGCGAACTCCAGGTCCTGGCTGAGCCGCTCGACCAGCCCGTGCGCCCGTACGGCGGTCCCGCCGGTGAGCGCGAGCGGATAGGGAGCGCCCGCGGCGAGCACGTCGGCGAGCAGGCGGCGGTACGGGTGGGCCATGCACCGATTATCGACCGGGGGTTTCGGCTGTGCGCTCCGTGGCCCACGTGGGAGTGATCGCCTCATCACCCTCCGTTCAACTTTCCCCGTGCGCTCGGGACCCCTCCCCAGTCATCTGGGGGAGCATAAGGAACCCGTAAAGGGTCAAGAAGTCCTGTCCGTACGGCAGTTGGGGGAGTGAATCGGTATGAGTGGGTCCGAAGAGCCGTCGGGTGTCGGTGGGACGGGAGAGCCGTCGGGCGGACCGGAGTCCACGCCGCCGCCCTCCGAGTGGCTTACCTACCAGCTGCCGGAGGACGCGGAGTACCCGGAGGAGCCGGAGGACGCCGTGCCCGAGGACCCGTGGCGGGCCGCGGCAGCCGGGCTGTTCAACCTCTCCGGGCTCGGGCTCGGGTATGTGCTCCTGAAGCGCTGGCCGCTGGCCGCCCTGTGCTGGATCGCGACCGGCTGGCTGCTGGTGGCCGCGCTGCCCGCCGACCCGGACGGGGTGCCGGACGGGGCGGTGTGGGCGTACGGCCTCGTGCTGGTGCTCGCCGCGGCCCACGGGGCGTGGCTGGGGCGCCGTACGCGGCTGACGTTGCCGTGGCGGTCGACGGTCGCCGCCGGGCTCGGGCTCGTGCTGCTCGCCGTGCCGGCCGCCAGCGCGGTGGGGTACGAGGCGGCGCGGGAGGAGGCGTATCAGCAGATGCTTCTCGACCGGCTCGCCAAGACGGACCGGCTGGTCACGGCCGCCGCGCGGCGCGACGGCTTCGCCGAGGCCAAGGGGGACTACGAGCGGGCGCTGAGGGCCTACCGTGCGCTCGGCGACGACCATCCCGGCAGCCGGGCGGCGCAGCACATCCCCGACCGTCTCGACCGGTACTACGCCGCCGTGGCCGCGCCGTACCGCGAGAAGGAGTACTGCGAGGCCCTGGAACCGCTGCGGTATCTGTGGAAGCTGCCCGACACGATGGGCAAGCGGCTCGGCTCCCTCGCCGACTGGCCCGTCCGGCCCCTGGCCACCTCGCTCTACGAGTGCGGCATCACGAACCTCGGCTCCGACGCCGTGACCGAAGCGGACGCGAACGGCGGCGCACTCGCCGAACTCCTGCGTACGTTCCCCGACTCGGCGCAGGCCGCCAAGATCGGACCGGCCGTCAGCGCGGAGATCGCGAAGCAGTCCAAGGCTCTGAAGGGCCAGGCACCCTGCCCGGCCAGCGAGGAGTTGCAGCTCATCAGCAAGACCATGGTCGACCTGCCCGCGGGCAGCCCCGGGGACGGGCTGCGCACGGACGCCGTCAACGCGGTGGAGTCAGGCGCCTACGCCTGCGGGGTCGACGAGTTCAAGGACGACAAGTTCGGTGCGGCAGCCGAGACGCTGGGCGACTTCGCCGACAAGTACGAGGACAACAAGAACGCGAAGCGGGCCCGGCAGATCGCCATCGCCGCGGAGATCGCCGCCGAACGGCCCGAGGCGGGCCGGAAGCTGCCGCCGTCCCGTGGCCCGGGCGGCGCCAGGATGCCCATGGAGATCAGCAACGACGCCCCGACCGCGGTCGAGTTCCTCTACACCGGCCCGGTCACCGGCAGCATCTACCTCCCGGCCTGCGCCGACTGCACCGAGTACTCCAGCGAGTCCGAGGCCGCGAGTGCCGCCTGCTCGAACAGCGGCATCGACTACCCGACCAACTATCTCAACCTGCCCGCCGGCAACTACCACACCCTCGTCAAGTACGCCGACGAGTCCGACGAAGGTACGGAGGGCGTGGAGAACAGGGCCGACGGCATGCGGATCGATCCCGGCTACACGTACACCAACTGCACGTACGTCGTGAGCGAGAGCAGTTACCCGGGATACCCCGGCCTTCCGGGCCTTCCGGCCCTGCCTGAACTCCCGGAGATCGAGCCGATCGAGCCGATCAAGCCCCTTGAGCCGACCGTGTGACTCACTGGTCGAGCCGACCGTGTGACTCACTGGAACCGGCGCAGCACCATCCTGATGGTCCCGTCCCGCTCCGTCGTCTCCTCGGTCAGGTCGAAGCCCTGGGCCGCCAGGGTGCTGGAGGTGAGGTGGTAGGCGTGGCGGGCGGTCACCTTGCCCAGCCAGGTCTCGTCGTGCTTCCTGCGGTCGTACTCGCTGATCACGGCCAGGTAGTGGCCGTCCTCCTGGTGCAGGAAGCCGATGTCGTTCGAGGCCCGGCCGATGTGTGCGCGGCGGACGATGACATGGGCGCGGTCGGAACGCCGGTCGCCCTGGTAGCCGTACAGCGGCTGAGCTGCGTCGTGGACTTCCACGTCGTCGTAGCCGACGTCCGCGAGTGCGGCGCGCAGGGCGTCCGGGTCGGTGATCTGAGTGGTCATGGTGGTGAAGTGCGACATGGGAGCCTCCGGGTTTCAGGGACCGAGCGGTTCGAGGGGGACGACGAACTGGCGCTCCGCCTCGACCGCCTCGTCGAAGGACGCGGACTGGGCGCGGCCCTCCCGCATCCAGGCACGCAGCGCGCCGATGGTCTCGCGCTGGGACACCGACAGCGGGACCTGGCGGGCGAGCGCGGCGAGGATGTCGTCGGTGGTGAACTCGCGGTCCTGGTGGAAGCCGACGTACATCGCGTCCACGATCGTCTGCTCGATCTCGGCACCGACGTACCCCTCGGACTGTGCCGCCAGCCTCGCGATGTCGAAGTCGGCCGGCAGCCGGCGGCGCTTGCGCAGGTGCACCGAGAAGATCTCGGCGCGTTCCTCGGCGGTGGGCAGGTCGAGGAAGAAGATCTCGTCGAAGCGGCCCTTGCGGAGCACCTCGGGCGGCAGGCTGGAGACGTCGTTCGCGGTGCCGACCACGAAGCAGGGCGCTGTCTTCTCCTGCATCCAGGTCAGGATCGTGCCGAACACGCGGGTGCTGGTGCCCGAGTCGCCGCCGCCGTGGGCGAGGGCCTTCTCCATCTCGTCGATCCACACCACGCACGGCGCCACCGTCTCGGCCAGGCGCAGCGCCCGGCGGGTGCGCTCCTCCGCCTCGCCGACCAGCGAGCCGAACAGGGCGCCGACGTCGAGCCGCAGCAGCGGCAGCCGCCACAGCCCGCCGATCATCTTGGCGGTCAGGCTCTTGCCGGTGCCCGGGATGCCGATCAGCGCCATGCCCTTGGGCGAGGGCAGGCCGTAGTCGCGGGCCTCCTGGGTGAAGGCGCGCTCCCGCAGCCGCAGCCACTGCTTGAGTACGTCGAGACCGCCCACGTCGTCCGGGGTCTCGTGCACCGGATAGAACTCCAGCGCCTCGCTCTCCCGGATGACCTCCTTCTTCTCCCGTACGACCGCTTCGATGTGCCGGTCGTCCAGCGCGCCGTCGCGGACGATGGACTTGGCGTAGGCGCGACCGGCCTGCGCGGCCGTCATGCCAAGGGCCGCCTGGCCCAGCTTCTCCCGTCCGCCGGGCGTCAGATCGACCTTGATCCCGGGTGTCTTGGTGAGCCCGCTGAGCACGCCGTCGAGTTGCTCGCCGTCGGGCAGCGGGAGTTCCAGCACCTCCGTCTCGTTCTTGAGCTCCTCGGGGACCGTGCGGGTCGGCGAGATGACGACGATGGACTTACGGGTGAACTTCAGCCGCTGCGCCGTGTTGCGCAGCTTCCGCTTCACCTGGGGGTTGGACCAGCAGTCGTGGAAATCCTTCAGTACGAAGGTGATGTCGCCGTCCGCCTTCTCGATCTGCTCGATCACGGTCAGCGGATCCCGCGCGGAGGGCAGGTTGCCGGGCTTGCCGCTCAGCGCCTCGAATCCGTCGGCCAGATCCCAGGCGAGGCAGGGGCGCCGTCCGCGCTCGCAGACCTCGGCTATGGCCTGTAGCGCCCGTTCCTCTTCGAGGGTGACGACCACCACGAGGGTGTAGCGGGCCCGCAGGAACAGGTCGAGTTCCGCCTCGAAGGTCATCTGCTCTTCTGCGCCGGCGTTTTGACGGGCCTTTTTGTCAAAGCTCATGCGGCCGTTGTCGCTCTTCATTCGCCCACCTCGATGTCTACTGGCTGACGGTGCGGACCCGCGGGTGCCGGGGGAGGGGCGAGCGGGTCGATGCCGGTGAGGGTCAGGCGCCCGTCGGGGTGGATGACCACCTCCGCGTCCGGTACGGCGTCGAGATCGTGCAGCGCGTACCGGTCGCCGAACAGGTGCACCGTCTTGTTGGCGGAGCCCCGCAGGCCCCGGGCGATGCGCTGCCCGGACTCGTACCGCCCGGCGAGCAGCACGTCGACCGAGTCGCACAGGGCCGCCGCCTCCGGCATACGGGTCACCTCCGACCAGCGGTAGCCGGTGAACAGAACGGCCGACAGGGAGGTCTCGGCACGGATGCGTGCCAGCAGGCGCAGGACCGGCTCGCGCTGCTGAAGCGGCTCACCGCCGCTGATCGTCACTCCCTCGACACGGTCACCGAGGCGCACGATGCGCTCGAACAGTTCGTCCACGGTCGTCTCGCCGCCGCCCCGTTCATGGGTCTCGGGGTTGAAGCAGCCGGGGCAGCCGAGCGTGCAGCCCTGCACCCAGACCACGGCGCGGGTGCCCGGGCCGTTGGCGGCGCTGTACGGCTCGAAGCCGTGGAGGCGCAGCCCCCGCTGCGGCCCCCGCTGTGATCGGCTCACGAGCCCGGCCCGCGCCGCACTTGTTCGTCGACGCGCTGCTGGAGCACCGCCTGGGCCTCGGCGGTCAGCTCGCGTTCCACGACCTCGCCGCCGAGCGCCTTCTCCAGGTCCTCGGTGAGGTCGAGGCAGCCCGCTCCGGCCACCCCGCGCACCTCGATCCTGGTGGTGCCGTCCGGTGCGATGAACACCTCGACTTCCTGCAACTCCATATGCCCTCTCCCTCTCCCTCTGCCTCGCCCTGTCCCTGTCCCTACGTCAGCTTCACCACGGGGTAGTCGCGGTGGGTGACCCGCCCGCTGACCAGGTCGTGCGCGGTCAGCAGCAGCCGCTTGTTGGCATCGATGCCGAACTCCACGCGAAACCGCGCCTGCCCGGCGGACGCGGGCGGCTTGGCGTGCAGGAACATCGGGCTCTGTTCGTTGATCCAGAAGCGGTTGCGGATGTCGTCGTCCTCGGCCGAGATCTCCCGGACCCGCCAGGCGCCCGACGGGTCGCACACCAACTCGGTCTCGCCGGTGGAGCCGTCGTGCCGCCGGCCGGCGAGTTCGTAGATGGCGATGCCTAGGTCGCGCTGCCCGTCCTGGGTCGCGCGGACCGTCATGGTGTGGACCGGCTCGGTGGTGGGGTAGGCCGTACCGGCCTTGACGCAGGTGCGGTACTCGTACCGGCCGCTCTTCCGGTCGAACCAGCGCACCGCGTAGTCGTGCTGGATGTGGTCGTAGAAGTCCGTACCGGCCGCGAAGGCCGCGGCGCCACGCGCCACCGCGTCCAACGGCCGGTCGCTGAGGACCCGTTCACGGCCGAAGATGCGCTCAAGGGTCCGGCGTACGGACGGGATCAGGCTGCTGCCGCCGACCATCAGCACCGCGGCCAGATCGTCCTCGTCGTAGCCGCGGGTGGCCGCCGCCCGCAGCGCGCGGCGTACGACCCGGTCGATACGGGAGTACAGGTCCCGCCGGTCCAGCAGGTCCTCGAACGACACCACGCGCTCGCCGGGTGGCTCCGCGCCGCTGCGTATCAGGTCGATGCCGAGCACGGCCCCGGTGTCCGGGTTCATGACGCTGATCTCGGCCCGTTCGCGGCCCGGCTCCGACAGGGCCTCCTTGGCGCGCTCGCACTCCACCAGCAGGGCCCGGCTGAGCCGGCGTACGTCCTCGTCGCTGTCGCGGCGTCCGCAGCGGGCGAGGAGTTCCTCGTAGATCCACTGGTCGATGGTGGACCCGCCGATGTCGTCGCCCGCCTTGCCCAGGACCCGGCAGTACCGGCCGGAGCCCGCGCGGTCGTCCTCGTCCTGTACGCGCACCACGGCCGCCTGGACCGTGCCGCCGCCGAAGTCGAACATCAGGTAGGCGTGGCCGGGCCGGATGTGCGCGCCGTAGCCGAGCACCGCCGCCGACGGCTCGTCGATCAGCCTGAAGCGGGGCATGCCCGCCGTCTCGGCGGCCTCGGCGAGCCAGTCCTCGTAGTGCTCGAACGACTCGACCGGGGCGGTCAGGGCGATCTCCTCGCCCTCGGTGCCCGCCTCGACGGCGGCGAAGGCCAGGACCGTGGACAGGAAGTCGCGGCCGGCCTCGTCGTGCGACACCTTCCGCCCGCCCACGGCTATCTTCTGCGGGCTGCGGTTGGAGATGTAGCGCTTCATCCAGCGGAAGGTGCCCGCCGCGTGGTATTTGCCCGCCGACAGCACCTGGTCCCCGAGGAACTGCCGTCCGTCCTCGGCGTAGTGGATCACCGACGGCACGACGGGCACGCGGTGGGCGCCGTGTCCGAGCAGGCGTCCGTAGTCGGGGATGCCGACGGTCACGCCCTGGCCCGACGCCTCGTCCCAGACGGCCGCGACGGTGTTGCTCGTACCGAAGTCGACGCCCAGTCTGCCCGCCATCAGCGGACCTCCTTCTTGTGCGTCTCGTCCACTGGAGGGTTGTTCTCTGGGTGCGGGTTCGTTGTGGCTGGTCGCGCAGTTCCCCGCGCCCCTTCGGGGCGCTCAACACCAGCTTTGCGTATGGTGCGTCCGTCCAAGGACAAGCCCACCACCCGGATCAGCACCTGCTCTCCCGGCGCGGGCGTCGTCGCCGCGCTCAGCGGCTCGTGGCGGTTCGGGTCGAACGGCTGCGGTGCGCCCGCCTCACCGATGGTGTCGACGCCCACGTCCCGGAGCAGACGCAGCAGCCGGGTGCCGACCTCCACGACGTCAGCGGTACGCACCTGCGCGCTGCCCGAACGATGCAGATGAGCCTGTGTCGACAACTGCACCAGCGGCGAGCCGATCGTCGTCACCAGCTGTTCCAGGTCGGCGCGGGTCCGTTGCCTGGCGCCCTCTTCCGCGCCCTCGCGGGCCCGGGTGAGCTCGGCCCGCAGTCGCTCGACGGTTTTGTCGCGCTCGGCGATCTCCAGGCGGGCCTCTCTCAACTCACGCCGCAGCCGCAGAGTTTGATCCGCGTTTCCCGGCAGCAGCCTGCGCAGCGCCTGGGTGGCCCTGGCCATGATGGTGCTCATCGCCTCCCCTTCCGTTTGCCCTTGGGCCGGTGCGGACGCCGACGGGGCGCGTGGCCTTGTGGGGTCTCGTCGTCGGTGAGCTCGACATCGTGGGCCGCGGCCTGGTCGCCGTACGAGGCGTCGAGGAGTTCGACATCGTGCCGGTGGCGCCACCGTACGAGTGCGGAGATGAGGTCGAACCAGGCGCGTTCGGCGCTGGAGAGCTTGCCGGACGACTGCGCGAAGCTGCGTATCCCGGCGGGATCCAGCTCACCGAGGGGCGTACGGACCAGGGTGTCGAGCTTCGACAGCTTGCGGGTCCACCAGAGCATGCGCCCGTCGCTCGACCCGCTGGCCAGCAGTGTGCCGTCCGGGCTCACGGCCAGGCACTCGACAATGTTTCGGTGGCCCCGGAGTTCCCCCGCCGGGTCGCCGGAGGGCAGATGCCACAGCCGTACGACGCTGTCCTTGCCGGCACTTGCGAGCAGCTTGCCGTCCGGTGTCATGGCCAGCGCCCGGATGAGGTCGGTGTGCCCGGTGAGTACGCCCGCGGGCTCACCCGAGGGCAGGTGCCACAGCCGGACGGTGTGGTCGTAACCGCCGCTGGCCAGCAGCGAGCCGTCCGGGGTGATGGCCAGGGAGCCGACATGGTCGGTGTGGCCCTCCAGGGTGCGGATCGGCGCACCGTCGGGCAACCGCCACAGCCGCAGATTTCCCTTCTGGCCCCCGCTGACGAGCATCGTCCCGTCCGGGGTCACGGCCAGGCACGGGACCCAGAGCCCGTCTGCCCGGAGGGTGGTGGTCGGGGTCAGCCGGTCCGAGTTCAGGCGCCACAGCTGTACGTTCGGGCCGTAGCCGCCGCTGGCCAGGAGGTTGGCGTCCGGGGAGAGTGCGAGGGCGAGGAGATTGCTGCCGAGCACCCTGTTGCGCCTGGCCATGGTGTGGGAGTACTCACCGGCCGGCTCGCCCAAGGACTCCGTACGCCCGATGCGACTGGACACGGTCAGGTTCCAGAGCCTGATCCCTCCGCCCTGGTCTCCCGTGACCAGCAGCCTGCCGTCAGGCGTGGTCGCCATCGTCAGCACACGCTTCGCGTCGCCGCCCGCGAGCCGGCCCATGGGGGTTCCCGTGGGAACCCGCCACAGCTGGGTGTCTCCCCTGCTGCCACCGGTGAGTACCAGTTTCCCGTCGCGGGTCATGGTCAGGCACTGGACGTCGTGGGCCGCTTGGATGACCTGTGCCTGCTGCTCGCCGAACGGGCTCGAGGCGGGGAGTTCCACGGCGCAGGCGTCCCTCGCCAGCCGCACCAGTTCGGCGAGGGCTTCCCGGTCGCTGTGGGCCAGCTGCCAGAGCGCGGCCCCCGCCGTCCGTATGACCGGTGCCGCCCGCTCCACCGGGGCGTCGAGCGCCAGCCGCCACAGCTCCTCCCACCGCTGGGCGGCCGTCAGCGTCTGGACCGCCGCGTCCCACTCGATCTCGGACACCGGACCGGCTTGGCGCGTGGCCCCGTCGGCGACCACCCGTACCCACTCGAGGCGCCCTCCCGCGCGCGCCTTCTCGGCCAGTCGTCGGCGCAGCGCCTCCCCGGCCCCGGCATGGATGCCCCGCAGCAGGCTCCCGTCGAAGTCGAGGTCGGCGTAGCGGTCGAACTCGCCGGCCAGGAACAGCACCACGGCATGCCGACCGGGATCCGAGGGGCTCCGGCCCGTCTCCGCGAGCATTTCGGCGATGCGCGCGTCGCCGGTCGAGACCACCGCGTCCGCCGCGGCGTCGACCGCGTCCTGATCCTTGACGTTCCGGAGGGCACCGCGCGCGATCTCGCCCACGACCGGATCCGAGGAGTGCACGAACGCATCGGCGAGTACGGCCACCGCGTCGGCCGTGCCGAGCGCCGCCAGCTCCTCCGCCGCCCGGTGGCGCCGCCGCGCCCCGAACATCCTGGACGTGTCCCTGATCCCGGCAGCCAGCCGGTCCAGCCGGGGATCACTCATCCGGCCACCTCATCCGGCCACCTCATCCGGCCTCCTGGCCTCGCGTGTCTCGCAGACCAACGTGTCTGCCGCGCATTGTGGTGCGACTCCGCCGGGACCCCTCCCGAGCCGCTCTCCGCTGATGCACCGTCAGAGAGTGGCGGCCGTACGCCGATGTGAAGGTCGGGGACGCGGGCGGCCTGATTCCGTTCGCGTGATTGACCGGGTCTGGTCAGATCGCGATTCTGGAGCGGAGGACTGAACGCGAAGCACTCCTGTGAATGCCGCGTCCAGTCTGTTCTGGTATGCCAGTAATGATCTGTTCGATCCTGAACCCCCACGCAGGAAGGCAGGAACAGACATGCAGAAGATCCGGGAGACCCAGGAGATCCACGAGATTCGGGACGTCCAGGAGACGCCTGACGCGCCGGTGGTGACCGTCGCCGGCGAGACCGGCTGGCAGTCACCGGAGTACGAGGTCGTCGAGACCGCCCTCGAAGTGACGGCGTACGCGCTGGCCACGCGGTAACCCCGGCGTCGTGCTGCTGCAGGTGCTCGGCACCGCGGCCGGTGGCGGACTGCCCCAGTGGAACTGCGCGTGTCCCGGCTGTGCCGGGGCACGCGACCGTCCGGAGCGGCGTCGCCGCCACGCGTCCCTCGCCGTACGAGCGGACGCCGGCCGCTGGTACATCGTCAACGCCACCCCCGACATCGGGGACCAGATCGAGGACACCCACGCGCTGCACCCCGGCCCCGGCGCCCGGCAGACCCCGGTCGCGGGCGTCGTCCTCACCGACGCCGAACTCGACCACACCCTCGGCGTGGCGAGACTGCGGGAGGCGGACGCCGTGGAGCTGGTCTGCACCGCCCCGGTACGCGAGGCGCTGCTCGCCGGTCCGCGCCTCGGAGCCGTCCTCGGACCGTATACGGACCTGCTCTGGCGGGAGTTGGGCCCTGGCGGTCCCGACGGCCCTGGCGGCCCTGGTGGTCCCGACGGCCCGGACGGCCCGGACGGCCCGGACGGCCTCGGCGGTCCCGACGGCCTCGGCGGTCCCGACGGCCCTGGCGGCCCCGACGGCCTCGGCGGCCAAGACCCGCTGCCGCTCGGCTCGGAACTGGAAGCCACCGCCGTGCCCATCGCCGCCAAACGCCCCCGGTACGCGGCGGGAACGGGCGACGACGACCCGCACTGGGTGATCGCCCTCGTGCTCCGCGAACCCGCCACCGGGAAGTCCCTCCTCTACGCCCCCGCCCTCGCCGCCTGGCCGGACGCCCTGCAAGAGGCCGCCGAGGCAGCCGACTGCGTCATCGTCGACGGCACCTTCTGGGACGAGGACGAGCCCGTGCGCACCGGGATCTCCAGCAAGACCGCAAGCGGCATGGGCCATCTGCCGATCGAGGGGCCGGGCGGCACCGCACACCGTCTGACCGGACTGCGCGCCCGCTGCCTGTACACGCATCTGAACAACACCAACCCGCTGACCGACCCGGACGACGACCGGCACAAACAGCTGGCCGACCGGGGACTCGAGGTCGCCGTCGACGGAATGGTCATCGAGCTGTGACGACAACACCCGTACGGGACACCGACACCCAGCAAGGCCCTTGGAGCCGCCCGGAGTTCGAAGAGCGGCTCCGCGACGTCGCCACCACCCACTACCACGACCGCCACCCCTTCAACGTACGGATGCACGAGGGCACCCTGACCCCGGCCGAGCTGCGCCGCTGGATCACCAACCGCTTCCACTACCAGCGGCACATCCCCGTCAAGGACGCCCTGATTCTCGCCAAGTTCGAGGACCCGGCACTGCGCCGCATGTGGCTGCGCAGGATCGTCGACCACGACGGCGTACAGGAGGGCGAGGGCGGCATCGAGCGCTGGCTGCGGCTCGGCGAGGCTGCCGGACTCGACCGGGAACTGCTGTGGTCGGCCGAGGACGTACTGCCCGGGGTGCGGCTCGCGGTCGACGGCTACGTCAACTTCTGCCGGCTCAGGTCCCGGTTGGAGGCCGTCGCCGCCTCCCTCACCGAGCTGTCCGCCCCCGGCCTGATGCGCAGGCGCATCGCCGCCTTCGAACACCACTACCCGTGGATCGAGGCCGAAGGGCTCGCCTACTTCCGTACCCGCGTCGGACAGGGCAGCCGCGACAGTGCCGAGGCGCTCGACCTGGTCGTTCGGTGGGCGCGCAGCCGAGAGGAGCAGGAACGGGCCGTCGCCGCGCTCACCTTCAAGTGCGAGGTGCTGTGGTCGCTGCTCGACGCCGTCGACGCGGCAGGGGAGCGGCGGTGAAACCCATGGCGAAACCCATGGCGAAACCCATGAGGGAGGCGCCCCCGGACTGGAGCCCGGTGCTGAGCCGGTCCGTCACCCTCCGGCACGACCGGGTGCGCGGCACCGACCTGCTGCTCAGGCCGGAACGCGTCGTCGTGCTCCGAGGCGGCGCGGGCACCGTCCTGAGGCTCTGCGACGGCGAACGCACACTCGGGTCGATCGTCGCCGAACTGGCCGAGCGCTTCCCCGGCGCGCCCGTCGCCACCGAGGTCCCGGAGTTCCTGGGACGGCTGCGCGAGGAGGGCTGGGTCCGATGACCGGCTCACCCACGGCCCAGGTCGCCCCTCCCTGGGCGCTGCTCGCGGAACTCACCCACGGCTGCCCACTGCACTGCGCCTACTGCTCCAACCCGGTGGAACTGGTCCGCAGATCCGCCGAACTCGACACCGCCGAGTGGGCCGATGTCATGCGCCAGGCCGGGGAGTTGGGCGTCGTCCACACGCATCTCTCCGGCGGTGAACCGCTGTTGCGGCGCGACCTGCCCGAGATCGTCGCGGCGGCCGAAGCGGCAGACATCCACACCCAGCTCGTCACCAGTGGCGTCGGCCTGACCCGGGACCGGCTGACCGCCCTCACCGACCACGGGCTGCGTAGCGTCCAACTGTCCGTGCAGCACGCCGAAGCCGCCGCCTCCGACCGGATCGCCGGGCACCGCTCCTTCACCGCCAAGCGGAAGGCCGCGACCCTGGTCGGGGAGGCAGGACTGCCGCTCGGCCTGAACGTCGTACTCCACCGGGACAATCTGGACGCGCTCGACGCCCTCATCGACCTGGCCCTCGACTGGGGAGCCGAGCGGATCGAGCTGGCGAACACCCAGTTCTACGGCTGGGCGCTGGTCAACCGCGACCGGCTGCTGCCCGGCCGGGACCAGATCGAGCGGGCGCGGGCCGTCGTCGAGGCCCGGCGGGAGCGGCTGGCCGGAACCATGGACGTGGTGTGGGTGGTGCCCGACTACGTCGACGGGACCGCCAAGCCCTGCATGGGCGGCTGGGGCGCCGTCTCGCTGACCGTGGCCCCCGACGGCACGGTGCTGCCCTGCCCGGCCGCCGCCACACTGCCGGGGCTCGACGCCCCGAACGTCAGGGACCGTTCCCTGGAGTGGACCTGGCACCACTCGCCCGCGTTCAACCGCTACCGGGGCACCGACTGGATGACCGGCCCCTGCCGCTCCTGCCCTCAGCGGGACACCGATCTCGGCGGCTGCCGCTGCCAGGCGTACGCACTTACCGGTGACGCCTCCCGCACCGATCCGGTGTGCGGGCTGGCCCCCGATCACGGTCTGGTGAGGGCGCTTGTCGACACGCCGCGCCGCCCGGGAGTTCCGACGGCCCCACGTTCCTTTGCTCCAGCTCCACGTTCCTTTCCCCCGCGGGGCGTCACCCCGCGCGGCGATCGGCTCGGGTGACTCGTACCAGTGACTCGTACCAATGACCCGCACCAGTGACCCGTACCAGAGCACTTCCGACTTCCAATCCCCACTTGGAGGACCAATGCGACCGACCAGCAAGCGCAGGACCCGTAGACCGATGACCGCGGGCACGGCCCTGTCCCTGGCCGCCGGCCTGTTACTCGCCGGCCTCACCGGGCTCGGGTCGTCCGCCCAGGCCGACACCGCGACCACGGCTGCAAACCCCGCCGCCCCGGCCGCAGTTGACGGCGTACCGACATCCGTCAGCACCCTCACCACCGGCCTGACCGTCCCCTGGGGCGTCGGCTGGATGCCCGACGGCTCACACGCCCTGGTCACCGAGCGCGACGACTTCCGGGTCTGGAAAGTCGCCCCCGACGGCGCCAAGACCCAGGTCGGAACCGTCCCCGAAAGCCAGACCACCAACGGTGAGGGCGGACTCATGGGGGTCGCCGTCGACCCCGACTGGGCCACCAACCACCACGTGTACGTCATGCACACCGCCGCCGAAGGCAACCGCATCGCCCGCATGACGTACGACGGCACCTCGCTCAGCGGCTACAAGGTGATCCTCCAGGGCATCGCGAAGGCCCGGTACCACAACGGCGGACGGCTCGCCTTCGGCCCCGACGGCTATCTGTACGCGACGACCGGCGACGCCCAGAACACCGCCCTCGCCCAGGACCGCAACTCCCTCAACGGCAAGATCCTGCGCCTGACCACCTCCGGGAAGCCGGCCCCCGGAAACCCCTTCGGCAACCACGTCTACAGCCTCGGCCACCGCAATCCGCAGGGACTCGCCTTCGACCGCAACGGGCGGTTGTGGGAGGCCGAGTTCGGCAACACCCGGTTCGACGAACTGAACCTCATCAAGCCCGGCGCCAACTACGGCTGGCCCACCTGCGAGGGCACCTGCTCGGTCGCCGGGATGACCAATCCGAAGAAGACGTGGACCACCGGCGAGGCCTCGCCCAGCGCCATCGCCATCGCCGACAACGTCGTCTACATGGCCGCGCTGCGCGGGCAGCGCCTCTGGCGCATCCCCATCGAGGGCGACACGGAGAACGTGGGCACGGCGACGGCGTACTACGTCGGTACGTACGGACGGCTCCGTACGGTGGTCAAGGTGCCCGGCCGTGACCAGCTCTGGCTGACCACCACCAACGCCGACGCCAACGGAGGCCAGCCGGACGGCGCGGACCGCGTCCTGCGGGTGACTCTCGGCTAGGCGCTCCGCTGGAAATGCGGGTTCGAAACTGCGGGTGCGTCGTGGCTGGTCGCGCCCACGCGGCGGAGCCGCAAATTGACAGGGCCCCGCGCCCCTAACGGGGCGCGGTAACGCGGCGGTCCGTCTTGGGCTGTGACAGCCACAGGGCGACCGCCTCCGAGATCGGCTGTCCGGTCTCCAGTTCGACGAAGCCGAACTGGCCGCCCTGATTGCACTCCAGGAACCACCAGATGCCGTCCTCGTCCTCGGCGAAGTCGAAGGCGGCGTACGCCAGTCCGGCCAGGGCGACGTACTCGTGCACCGACGTGGCGATGCGCGAGGGCACCGAGACCGCCTCCCAGGCGTGCCCGGTGTCTCCGTAACGCCCGTCGACCTGGCCGGGCTCGGCCGTCTTCCGCGCGGCGAACAGCCGGGTGCCGACACAGGTCAGACGAATGTCGGCACGCTTGGGTATGTACCGCTGCAGCAGCGCGGGACCGGCTGCGACGGACGAGAAGTCCGCGTCGGATCCGATCAGGGTGGTCGGCAGGGCAAGCCCGGAGTCACCGGGCGGCGGTCCCGAGGCGGACTTCACCACCACGTGCCGGTGCTCCTCGGCGAACTGCTGTGCCAGGCGCGGGGCCGTGGTGAACACGGTCGGTGGTACGGCGAACCCGCTGAGGTGAGCGACCCTCGACTGCCATGGCTTCAGGCGGGCCCGGTCGGCGTTGTGCGGATGGTTCATCCATCGGGTCGAGGCGGAGTGGAGCATTCCGTACAGCGCCTGACGGGTCTCGGCGGTCAGCCACGGCGAGGGGTGTGCCGCGTGCGCGGCCGGTTCGCCGGGCCTGCGCATCCACACGGAGCGCAGGCCACGCATGCTGAGCACATGCCCGTTCACCGACAGGTGGCCGTCGAAGTCGCCGTGGGCGTATTCGACGGACAGCACGGCCTTGCCCGGCAGGTCGGCGGGGTCAAGGCGCATCACGGGTGTCCCCGTCTCGTGCAGCTTGCTCACCACCATGTCGGCGGTCACGTCCTCCTCGGACGTGAGGATCAGCACGGTCATCCGTTACGGGTCGTCAGTCGTCGAAGTGCGTCTGGGAACCGGCGGTGGACGTCGTCGTGCCGGCCGCCAGGAGGAGGGCCCGGTCACTGACGGCGGGGCGGCCGTCGGGAAGCACGTTCAGCTGGCGCGACGCGTCGAAGCGGTAGGGCGTCACCACGGTCGGAAGCCCTCTGGGAAGGGCGTAGTTGAGGGTGAACGGTCGCACTCGAAACCTCCAAGGTCGCGTGTTGCCTACATACGTCCTTACGTGGTCCTTGCGTAAGGAATTCATCACTTTCTGCCACATCGGGGTGAAGGTCATCACATTGCCTGCCCGCCTCCTTCATGCCTTCAGCATCAACTGCATCGCTTGTTCTCAAGTTCCCCACAAGCCACACAACGTATGGAGGATCACAACCGTCACAGGGCTGCCAAGGGTGACCGATTCCTTACTCACAGGAGATCCGTCAGGAGATCCGTCGGGAGATCCGTGCTGGGCCCTCGTTACTGGCCCACCCTCCCGTCGATGCACTCGCGCAACAGGTCGGCGTGCCCGCAGTGACGGGCGTACTCCTCGATCCTGTGGACCATCAGCTCCCGAACCGCGATCCCGTCCCTCCCCAGACGCTCGCTCAGATCCGGGTGCTCGGCCAGCGCGGCGTCGGTCGCGGCCTGCTCGCGCGCCAGAGCGGAGTACGCGGCGTCGACCTCGGCCTGCTCGGCGACAGCCGCGTCGAAGTCCGCGTCCCTCTCGCCGTACAGCTTCGGCAGCGGATCATCGTCGGTGATCCAGTTGCGCCAGTCCCGTTCCACCTCGGCGAGGTGCCGAAGCAGGCCGAGCAGCGACATCGTCGACGGCGGAACCGACCGACGGGCCAGTTGCTCCGCATCCAGGCCCTCGCACTTCATCCGCAGGGTCTTGCGGTAGTCGGTCAGGTAGTCCTGCAGCGTCGCAAGCTCGCCGTCCGGACCGGCTCCTTCGCTGTGGCGGGGGTCGTCGTCCGGGTCAACCCACATATCGGGGTAGATGGTTGACCGGGTCCACCGTGCGGGTTGATCAGTCATGCGTTCCATGCTTGTCCGTGAGAGCCCGGGCCTGCCACTGAGTTTCGCTGCCGTGCTGTCGGTAGCGGCTGACGGTGTGCCGGTATAGCGTGGTGACTCAGCAGTCGTGGTTCCGAAGTCCTGTTCGCCCGTGATCACGATCACGGGCGTTATTGCTGTTCAGCGCCTCTCCGGACCAGGGCGATCACCTCCCCGGGCGCGCAGGGCGCGGGCCCGGTTTTCCCTCGAAGGACACAGTCATGGCCAAAGGCACTGTCAAGTGGTTCAACAGCGAGAAGGGCTTCGGCTTCATTGAGCAGGAGGGTGGCGGCCCCGACGTCTTCGCCCACTACTCCAACATCGCCAGCCAGGGTTACCGCGAGCTGCAGGAGGGGCAGAAGGTCGAGTTCGACGTCACCCAGGGCCAGAAGGGCCCGCAGGCCGAGAACATCCGCCCCGCCTGATCCCGCAGTCTCAGTACGGATCCCGCAGTCTCAGTAAGCCGGAGCGCCCTCGTGGCTCAGCCACGAGGGCGCTCCTGGGTCATGCCGGGTTACTGCCTCCAGGCCCAGTGCAGGCGGTCAAGGCCGCTCTGGTTGTTCACCGTCAGGCTGAGGTTGGTGCCCGTTCCCTGGAGGGTGGTGAGGGAGTAGGTGTCTCCGTTGCGCAGGCCGGGCCAGTAGACCGAGCCCATGCCCAGTTCGCGGATGGTGTCGGTCGCCGCCTGGATGTAGGCGATCTCGCTGGAGCCCTTGATCGGCCCGTTGTAGTTCAGGCCGGAGGTCATGGTGGCGCCGAACTCATCGAGGATGGTGCGTGAGGCGCAGGTGCCGATGCGCTCCTTGAAGTCCTGCTTCCACTGGTCATAGCTGGTCCAGTCGGTGTGCCAGAAGCCGTAGTTGTGCAGGGCCAGCCGGGTGCCGTTCAGCCGGCTGTCGGCGCATACGGGCTTGACGTCCTCGCTGTACTTGACCCCTCCGATGAGGATCCGGTCGCGGGGCACGGCGCGGTGGGTGGTCACCCAGCGGGCGGCGATGTCGCGCCACTCCTGGGAGGTGTAGCCGAACGGCTCGTTCATCGGCTCGAAGTACACCCGGGAGTTGCGCACGTAGGAGGAGGTGATCCGCGCCCACATCTGGTCGTAGGCGGCCTGGCTGTCGATCTTGCCGTCCTTGGCGTTGTCCGCCTCCCAGTAGCCCAGGATGACCTTGAACCCCTTGGCGGTGGCGGCGTCGATCGCTCCCTTGTAGGACTTCCAGAAGGGGCCGTTGACGGAGGAGGGGTTGACCGGCAGCCGTACGGTGTTGGCGCCCACCTTGGCGAACCCGCCGACGATCGCCTTGGACTTGGCGTAGACGGTGGCGTAACTGTCGGAGGTGGACAGGCCCGAGGGCACGACCGCGTCGTCGGCGTAATTGTCGCGCGGGTCGGCCCAGTTGACGCCGTGGAAGTCGCTGACGGGCGGCACCGCCGCGTCGCCGGATGCGGGGGAGGCGGATGCGGGGGAGACGAGTGCTCCGCCGAATGCCGTGACGCAGGCCAGCAACGCACCGAGGCAAGCTGTCCGGCGATGGTTCTTTCGTGGCACGACGTCCCCTTCTGAGCAGTTGCGTGCGCGAAAACTCGCAGACACAGACTGGCGGCTCGATGGCTCCCGAAAACTAGAAGATGATCCGAACAGAGGTCAACACATCTGCACACAAAGTTTCATCCGGGGGTCTCAGTCCGTGACTGCGCCCCTTTAGGGGCGCGGGGAACTGCGCGACCAGCCACGGACGGCCCGCACCTTTCGTACCGCACTCCCCGCGGAGCGCTCAGCGCTGTGCGAGGCCGTCGATCATCAGGGCGAGGGTGAAATCGAACCGGTCGTGGCCCTCGCCGGCGGTGAGTTCGGCGGCGTGGCGGGTGGTGTGGGGGAAGGTCTCGGCAGGCAGGGCGGCGAACCGGCGTAGCAGTTCGTCGCGGTCGAGGACCCAGACGGCGTCATCATGTGCTGCTCGCCGGCGCATGATCGATGTCTCGAGGCAGTAGGCGGCCACGTACAGCAAGAGGGCGTCGACGGCCCAGGCGCCGGCCTGCGGGGCGACGCCGCCGACGAGCAGGATCGCCAGCATTCCCTCGCTGACGCGCACGATCTCGAGGTCCGTGGGAGCCATGGCGAGCGCGGCGCGGGAGATCCCGGGGTATTTCAAGTACTGGTCGCGTATCTGGGCGCACACGCCGCGGATCTGTTCCCGCCAGGCGCGGCGCGCCACCAGCCGCCCAACCCCGAGGCCGGGGCCGGGGCCGGGGCCGGGGCCGACCCCAGGTCGCGGCGCCGCAAGGCCCCGATCACCGTGGAGCAGGTCATCGACACCGCGCTGGGTGTCATCGCCACAGAGGGCTACGAGGCGCTGACCATGCGCCGACTGGCCGGCGTGCTCGACACCGGACCCGCCTCGCTCTACGCCCACGTGGTCAACAAGGCCGGACCATCCGCTGGTCGGCCGGTTCGTCCCCGACCTGTGGTGCCGGGACGGCTCCCGGCTGGTCGACCACGGTCACGGCGGCGGCTTCCTGCTGCTCGACCGCACTCCGGACGGCCGATGGGCGGGCGCGCCGCCCAGTCAACTCATTCGTCATGCCGCGGATCGCGCCACGCGCCACTGACCGTGGTCTGGATCTCCTGCGGTATCACGACGTCCCCATGTACACGTTGACCTTCGCGCGAAGATGCTGCACGTCAGCCTTGGTCGGACCTGGAGAGGGCCTCGGTGATCAAGCGGGTGGCGAAGTCGTGGTCGCCGGTGATCCTGTTGATGTGCTCCGCGAGGAGGATGGCCGTGGCTTCCAGGGGATTCATCTCGGCGTCGGTCCAGGGTCCGTACTGTGTGCGCCACAAGTTGGGGCTGAGGCCGGTGCCTGCGGCGATGAGCAGGCCGGCCATGGTGGGGATGACCTCGGGACGGAAGGTCTTGGGCATCATGCGCATCGTGGTCACGAGGGCGGGCACCACGTACTCGATGACGTCCTTGGCGTCGCCCTCGCAGGCCGTCCGCAGCCACTGCATGAACGTGTAAATGAGCGTGCCCGTGCCGTCCAGCAGCGCATCGAGTCCCGTAGGGCCCAAGGACGCGGCGAACTGGTCGACCATCTGCTGCTGTTCGGGGTCGGCCTCGGTCTTGCTGTCGTAGACGGCTTTGAGTCGAGAGTCGATCATCATGAGCGCTGCGCCAACATCGCCGACGGGAGCGTACTTGGGATCACAGGGCGATGACACAGGGCTCCTCCTCATACGACCGCAGCGGGCAGCGCGGCATGCCCGTACGGTAGACCGCCGACCGGACGGCGGTCTGGCGAATCCCGGCGGGAGTTTGTGGGCACGGCGGTCCGCCCAGGACGGGCCTGGGCGGACGGCTGCTGTTGCGTCAACACGTCAACACGTCAACACGTCACTGCGGCGGCTTCGGCTGGGGATGGCTGACGGGGTCGCATGGCTTGGCCGGGCCCTTGATGAACGTTTGCTTGAAGAAGCCGGCCGGCCGCATGTCGGATCCCTTCGGCTTGGGACCGGCCAGGTTCTCCTCGACCAGATACGTGTCCGCATGCGTCATGACGTACCGGTAGTCCCACTTGCCGTCGCCGAACTTCTCCTGCTTCAGGTGCTCTCCCCGATCGCGCTGGCACCTCTTCCCCGCGGGAACCTTGTCGACGATCGCCGTGAAGCCGGCTGCCCGGATCTTGCGCGCCAGCTTCTCGAACTGCTCTGGATCGCCCCACCAGTCGAGGTCGCGGAGGGAGACGGTCAGGGTGCCGTCCGGATTCTTCTCCACCGCGTAGGCCGGGGTCTGCGTCCCGTTGGGCACCGCCACGATCACGCCTGCCGCGATCGCTGCCGCCGCCAGCCCCAGGGCGAACCGCTTCTGGACTTGGCGCTTGCGCCCGCCGGTTCGTTGTTCCTTCATCGTCCGCCAACTGCGCATCAGGTGTTCCTCACGCTGGATCCGTCGGCCGGCGGGGAAGTCCCGCTCGGCCGGTACGGCCAGCAGTCGGCGCAGTTCCTGGACGTCGCCGTCCTGGTGCTGGTCCCCGTTCACCACGGTCCCCTTCCGTTTTCTCCGCTCGGCCGGACCACCTCGTGGCGGTCACCTGTTTGCTGCCGTCTCGTCGCCGCGGGTTCCGTGTCCTGGTCAAGATTCTTCTGCGCCAGCTTCTCCAGGCGGCGGCGCGCCCGGGACAGCCGGGAGCGGACCGTGCCCACCGGGACCCCCAGCGCCTCGGCAGTCGCGGCGTAGTCAAGGCCGGCCCACACGCACAGTGCCAGCACCTCGCGGTCCGGCCGCGACAGCTGGCCGAGCGCTGTGCGCACGGCGGCTATCCGCTCCTGGTCCTCCAGCCGGCCGACCACCTCGTCGGCGAAGTCCGGCAACAGGTCGGGCGGGGGCACGCGCTCCATCAGGGCCCGGTGCCGCCGGGCCGTGCGCCATCGGTGGTGTACCACGTGCGTGGCGATCCCCAGCATCCACGGCAGCAGGCTTCCGCCCTGCGGCTCGACTTTCTCCCGCATCCGCCAGGCTTCGAGGAACGCCAGCGAGACGCAGTCTTCAGCGACCGACCAGTCCCCGGTCAGGCGGAAGCAGTGGTTGTACACGGCCCGCCCGTGCTCGCGGAAGAGCACCCTGAAGGAGTCCTCGTCGCCCGCTCGGACGCGGGCCCGAAATAGTGGCTCCATGCCTGGCTCTGCCCTGCGGCCACCCACGGGTTCCATGTGACGTGCATCATAGGTCCGGGGTGCATCCGGGGTCCCGACGGGAGGGTTCCTCGCCGTGCTGTGAGCACGGGACGCCGGCGTCTGGCCTTGGCTCACGGGCTCACGTTGCCTGCATGCCGCCGTCGACGGAGAGGACCACCCCGGTGACGTAGGAGGCGCGGTCGCTCAGCAACCAGGCGGCGGCCTCGGCGACTTCCTCGGGCTCGGCCGCGCGGCGCAGCGGGGTGCGCGCGTTGAGCTGGCCGACAATGCCCGGCGATTGCGCTTCCCAGTGGCGCATCATCTCGGTCAACGTGGTGCCGGGGGCGATGGCGTTGACGCGGATGCCTTCGGCGCCGTACGCGACGGCGGCCGACTCGGTGAGGCTGTGGACACCTCGCTTCATCGCGCTGTACGCGGGCAGCACGGGGTTGCCCCTCCAGCCGCCGACGGACGAGGTGTTGACGATGGCACCCGTGCCGGCACTCGTGCGGATGGCGGCGACCTGAGCGGCCAGGGCCAGCCAGAGGCCCTTGAGGTTGACGCTGTACTGCTGGTCGAAGTCCGCCTCTGGCACCTGGTCCATCGGGCCGGGCTGCCGTGTGGCGAGCGCCGCGTTGTTGAAGGCGACGTCGAGTCGGCCGTACGCCTCCACGGTGCGCTCGACGGCGGCGCGCACGCTGCTCGCGTCGGCCAGGTCGCACACGGCGTACTGAGCGGTGCCGCCCGCCGCCCGGATCTGTTCGGTTACCGCTTTGAGCTGGTCCTCGGTGCGGGCCGCGAGCAGAACCCGGGCGCCTTCCCGGGCGAACAGCCGCGCCGCGGCGGCCCCGATACCGCGGCCGGCTCCGCTGATGAAGGCGACCTTGCCGGCCAGCAGGCCCGAGGCGGCGGCGGGGGCGGGGTCGGAGGTGTCGGTGGTGTGGGCGGTGGTGTGAGCGGAGGTGTCTGTGGTGTGGGTGTGGTGGTCCATGCCGGCGAGCCTGTGCCCGGCCGCGCACCCTCATCCAGGCACCGGCGGTACCTGGATCGGCTGGGTCGGCCCCGTCAATACTGGGCGACATGGACAGGCGAGAGCTGGCCGGCTTCCTGCGCAGCAGGCGCGAGCGGATCACCCCTGCCGACGTGGGGCTGCCCGCCGGATCGAGGCGTCGTACGCTGGGGCTGCGACGCGAGGAGGTGGCGCAGCTGGCGTTCATCTCCACCGAGTACTACACGCGCCTCGAGCAGGCCCGCGGCCCGCGCCCCTCACGCGCGGTGCTGGCCGCTCTGACCCGGGCCCTGCGCCTGTCGGACGCCGAGCGCGCCCACCTGCACCACCTCGCCGGCGCCCCGCCCGCCCCGCCGTCAGGACCCTCCCGCGAGGTGCGCCCGAGCATCCTTCACCTGCTGCGGCGACTCCCGCACGCCGCGGTCCTCGTACTCTCCGCGTCCTATGAGGTGATCGCCCACAACGACCTGGCGGCCGCCCTCCTGGAAGACTTCTCCGCCCTGCCTCGGCACGAACGCAACTTCTTGCGCCGTACCTTCCTCGATGCGCGCGTGGGGGAGCGGCAGTGGTACAGCCGGTCCGGCATGGAGATCTTCGGCCGTACCGCGGCCCGGCACCTGCGGGCCGCCGCCGCCCGCTATCCCGACGACCCCGAAGTAGCCACGCTGGTGAAGGACCTGCTCACGGGCAGCGCGGAGTTCGCCCGGCTGTGGGCCGCCTACGACATGTCGGTGGAACCCGCCCCGTACAAGACCTTCCAGCACCCCCTGATCGGTCCCATCACGCTCAACTGCGATGTCCTGGACATCGCTGACCGGGACCAGCGAGTCGTGATCTACACGGCCGATCCCGGCTCCCCGGCGGAGGGGGCTCTGCAACTGTTGTCGGTGATCGGCGCACAGCGCATGGATGTGCCCGGCTGACCGAAGCCTCCAGCAGCCCCGGTCGGCCTCATTTCGAAGCGGACATCAACTCACGTACCGCCCTCTGAGTGGGGCGATTCCCCAGGTGGACAGCCCAGGGCGCGCGCCACCAACTGCCCGCGGCTGCGCACGCCGAACTTGGCGAAGATGGACTTCACATGGTCCTGCACGGTGTAGGGGGACACGCTCAGCACGGAGGCGATTCCCGTCGACGACCGGCCGGAGATCACCTGCTCCAGGATCTCCCGCTCCCGAGCCGTCAGCCCGTACGCGAGGGCCAGCATCCCGGTGATGCCCGAGGCCGGGGCCGGCTGGATGACGACCGAGGCGCCACCGCGCGGATCACCGTCCAGCGGCGAACCCCACAGCGACAGCCAACGTCCCGTGCGGGACCGTAGCCGCACATACGCCTCCTCGCCCCGACCGGCCCGGGCCGCCGCCGATACCTCGTGCGGGGCCAGCGGGCCGATCTCGTCCAGCCAGTGCCGCGCCGTCTCGTTGGCGACCAGGGTGCGGCCCTCGCCGTCGAGCACCAGGACACCGGGACCGGCCGACCCCGCCGACCCCGAAGACGCGACCGGCGCGGCACGTGCACAGGCCCGGCGCAGCGCCATCGCGACCGGTCGTGACAGCGCGCGCACCAGCGCCGCCTCCCGCGGTGTGAAGTCCGCCCGGTCGCCACGCCGGAACAGGGCCAGCCCGCCCCAGCACTCTCCGTCCGCCAGGAACACGGCACGCAGCTCGTGCCGGGCGTCGATGACCGGCAGGACCGTACGGAAGCGGGCACTGCGCGTCAGGTCACCGCCGACGCTGTGACTGAGAATCCCGACGGTACGGCCGGTCCGCGCCAGGTCCGCGAACTTGTCCACGTCTGCCACGAGGTATTCGTTGTGCGACGCCAGCTCCGCGTTGCCGGGCGGAATGCCGTCGGAGACGTCGTCGCTGACCAGCAGCGTCCACGGGTCGATGGTGCCGAAGCAGAACGCGTCGTAAGCAACGTCCTCACCCAGCCGGGCGACCACCCGGGAGCGCAGCGTCCGCGAGTCAAGACCGAGCCGGCATATCCGCTCGATGTCGCTCTGCAGCCTTCGCACCGGCGCAGCCTAGCGCCATCCGAAGATCCCAGAATTCTGGGATACCGCGGACCAGAGCACCCCACATAGCGTCCACGGTGATCATCAGTCGAGCCGAGTCGAGCCGAGTCGAGAAAGGATCGCAGTGAGTTCTCCCTATGTGGCCGGGGCCGGCGAGCACGAGCAACTGGAGTGGCTCGGTGGCGGGATCATGAAGGTGCTGCTCGACGCACGGCACACCGGCGGAAAGCCGCCGCAGCGAACGGACAGGTCGTACTCGGCCCACCGCTTGCCGCCGACGACATGATTCCGCCGGCCCTCACCGATGTGAATCCGTGATCTGCCTCTCTGCCGACGTGTTTATGCGGCGTCGCGGTTTGTGACGGCTGCCGCGAGGTTCTACGGCGACATCCGTTACGGCGAGGTCCGTTACGGCGAGGTCCGTACGGAACCCGAGCGCCACAGGAGGGAGTTGAAGCATTGAAAGCGAGGGGATCGGGGGAGCGATGAGCAGTGCTGGAGCGGGGATCGACGGGGCGCGGGGGGTGTTCTCACTGGACTCGACCCTGCCGGGCGCCGCGCCGCGAGGCCTCGACGCATTCCGGCGCGGGTGGGAGACGCAGATCGGCGACGATGTCTTCCAACTGCCGGCCTACAGTCCGGACACGATCAGTGACTTCCGGGTCAAGGGCCGCGTGGCCAGGGTGCGCGGCGTGGCGATCGCCGATCTTCACGCCGCGTCGGCCACCCGGACCACGGATCCCCCGAGCGGCGATCAGGATCGGCAGGATCGGATGGAAATGTACGTGGTGCGGCGCGGCGCATGGACTTTGGGCGGCGCACCCGATCACGGCGAACAGACCGTATCCGCCGGGCAGTTCCTCTTCCGGCACGTCGGGCGGCAGTCGGCCTTCGAGACGACGCCGCACCTCACGGCGCAGTTCTACGTCCTGCCCTCCGCGGAGCTCAAACCCCTGCTCGGGAACCGGGCCATCGCGGGGCCGGCCGACTCGGCCGAGGTGCGCCTGCTGGTGGCCCACGCGAACATGATCCACGCAACCATCACCGACCTCGGCCCGGCCGGTGTGGAAGCCGCCCACACCACCCTGATCGAGCTGGCCAAGGCGGTGGCGAAGGACCGGTTCGACGACGTAGAACCCCGGCTGGCTCCCGCACTCGCCCAGGCAGCGAAGGATTTCGCCAACAGCCGGCTCACCGATCCCGAACTCTCTCCGGCGATGCTGGCGCGTGAGCTCAACGTCTCCGTCCGTACGTTGCAGCGGGCGTTCGCCGAGGTGGGGGAGTCGGTGACCGCCTACATCCGCCACCGGCGGCTGGAGGAGGCCCGGCTCGCCCTCACCGCGCCGTTCGGTCGTCTGAGCATCTCGGAACTCGCCGCACACTGGCAGTTCGCGGACAGCAGCCACTTCACCCGGGTTTTCAAGAAGCACTACGGTCAGACACCCACCGAATACGCCCGCTCGACCGGAGCAGCCTCACTCTCGCCGAACCGGCACCCGCTCAGCTGATCAGTTCGGCGGCCCGTTCGGCAATGGCGTAGACGGTCGCGTTGGTGTTGGCCGAGGGGATGGACGGCATCACCGAGGCATCGGCGACCCGCAGTCCGGCGATCCCGTGGACGCGCAGGTCTTCAGGGTCGACGACGGCGTCGGGATCGGTTCCCATGCGGCAGGTGCCGGTGAAGTGGAAGTAGGAGCCGAGCGACTGGCGGATGAAGTCGTCCGCGGATGCGCCGCTCGTCCCCGAACCCGGCAGCGCCTCCTGCTTCCGCCAGTCGGCGAATGCGGCGGCCTCACCGATCCGGCGCGCCAGGGCCAGACCCCTGCGCATGACTTCCAGGTCACGGTCGTCGCTCAGGTGGCCGGGGTCGATGACGGGAGCGCTGTCGGGCCGGCCGTCCGCCAGGCGCACGGTGCCGCTGCTGTACGGAGCCACCGCGGAGAAAGCGACGGTGTAGCCGTTGGCCGGCGGCGGGCCCCACGGCGAGGGCAGCGGTGCGGGTACGAAGAAGATCTGAAGGTCCGGCCGGGCAGCGGCGGGGTCGCTGTGGACGAGGCCCATCACTTCGCTCGGCGGGTTGGCGGCAACGTACGGTACGGGCTCGGTCGCCTCGTACACCACGCCCACCAGCGGGTGGTCCTGCAGACGGGAGCCGACTCCCGGCAGGTCGGCGACGACGTCGATGCCGTGCTCCTCGAGGTGCCGTGCCGGGCCGATTCCCGACAGCATCAGGAGGTGTGCGGAATTGATGGCTCCCGCGGTCAGCACGACCTCGGTGGTGTCGACGGACCGGGACTCGCCACCGATGGTGCCGATGGTGTACTCGACGCCGGTGCAGCGGCCCGCGGTCGTGCGCAACCGCTGGACGGTCGCGTCCGTGACGACATCCAGGTTCGGCCGGTCCAGGAACGGACGGATATAGGCGTCGGCCGCGCTCTGCCGGGCACCTGAGGGCAGATTCATGTCACTCCACCCGAACCCGGTCTCCAGCCCGCTGCTGATGTCGTCGGCCCGCGCGAACCCGGCCTCCACCGCGGCGTCGACACCCGCCGCGGACAGGGGATGGGGTTGTGGCACGGGGGCGACCACGACCGGCCCGTCCGTGCCCCGCACGGAGGCATCACGGCCGCGGGCGCTCTCGCTGCGGCGGAAATAGGGCAGGAGATCGTCGAAACCCCAGCCCGGAGCGCCGAGTTCGGGCCAGACGTCGTAACCGGAGCGGTGCCCCCGCAGGTGGTAGAGGCCGTTGATGCTCGACGATCCGCCGAGCGCCTTGCCGCGCCGCACGTCCACCGCCGTGCCCGTACCGGCCTGCACGGTCGAGGAGCCCATCCAGTTGGCCGCCGGGTCGGGCACCAGGAAACCCCAGGGAGACGCCATCGCCTCGGTTGCGTCCCGGGCTCCCGCCTCCAGCAGCAGCACCCGCACGCCGGGCCGTTCCGAAAGCCGGGAAGCGATCACGCATCCCGCTGTCCCCGCTCCCACCACGACATAGTCATAGGGACTCTTGCTCATCATGTCTCCGCTTCCCACGGTATGCACCCACACCGGAACAGCCCGGGTGTTCTCTCTGCCGCCGAACCAGGCGGGGTCCCTCTGCCGTCGAAGCTTAGGAAGACCGACACAGCACGTACTTGAACCACCGCGACGTCCGTTCGGGACCTGGGCGCCAGAGGAAGAAGTCTTGAACGTGACGTCTGAGCAGCGGCGCGTCGCCGGTCACTGTTCGTGGTCAAGGCCACCGATGAACTCTGTCAGCAGGGCGGCGAACTGCTGCGGTGCCTCTTGGTGCGGAGCATGGCCGACACCTGGCATCACCTGAACCTCACCGCGCCACAGCGCAGGAATGTTCAGCTTTCGCAAGTAGTCAAGGCTGACCAGCTGCTCGTCGGCGCCCTGCATGATGGCCAGCGGCCGGCGGAGCGCCGAGACGATCGCTATCTCATCCGCGAACCGGCCCGCCCCGGCGCTGGCCCCGAGCCCGGCGCGCGCAGCACCGTCGGTGGCCAGGATGTCGGACACGAACTCGCCGGTGTCCAGCGGCGAACCAGGCGCGGTGAAGCTCTCCGCAGCCAGCTTTGCCTCAGATTCGCTGACGTGCGCACTGAAGAGGGCGCCTGCCGCCGGGTTCGGCAGGAACGCCTCCGCCAGCTGCGCGGGTGACGCGACCGGCGGCGCACCGAAGATGACGAAGCCATACGCGTCCGACAGCACAGGTGCCGCCTCCATCACGATCTGCCCGCCCATGCTCCAGCCGACGACGACCGCGTCGGAGGCACCGAGCTCCTGCGCGAAACCGATGAGCACGGCCGCGTGTCCCGGCAGCGAATAGTCGGCCTGGTCTCTGGCCGGCTCGGACTGCCCGTGACCGGGCAGGTCCAGCGCAAGGCAGCGGAACCGTCGGCCGAAATCACCAGTCAGCAGCGGAAGCCAGGTCCTGGCCGAAGACGAGTTGCCGTGAACGAAGATGACCGCGGGGTCCTCGGCACTGCCCTGGTCGGCGGGGCTCTCCAGGTAAGTGATCTGCTGCCCATCGATCTTGACGCTCTGCCGCTTCACTCGACGCCTCTCGGTTGCACTGGCGGTGTTGTTGAGCAGCCCTATCTGAGCAGCTCGATCTGAGTGGTTCGATCGGGAGACCGCTACTTGCCCCGTCAGAGGAAAACGCGAGCAATATCAAGCCACTTCTGCGCGTCCTTGCCGACCGCCGTGAGGTCGGTCTCGGCTCGGGACCTGCGCTGGGTGACTCGAAGGCAGAAGTCGAGGGCGCTGCCCTGAACCCGCTGCACGGCATCTTCCGGGCCCCATGCCCAGGTTTGGCCGTCGGGGCCGGTCAGCTCGACACGGAACGGCTCTGCCGGAACAGGCAACTGGGCAGCGTAGAACGACAGCTCTCGCCCTATCACTCCCAACGCGGCCACATGCCGGAGCCGAGCCGTGGGACGGCGTGAGACACCGAGTGCATCGAAAACGTCCTGCCCGTGAGCCCACGTTTCCATCAGGCGGAGCGGCACCATGAGCGCCGCGGTCAGCTGCGAGCCGTACCACGGAAACGCTTGGTCCAGTGGAACGTCACGCAGCGCCGCTGCCACCTCGGTTCGGCCGGCGCGCCATTGTTCCAGCAGTGCTGAGCGCGGTTTGGCCGCTCCCGCGGCGGCGTCGAGATCAGCATGTTGGCTGCCTGCGGCTTCTGCCTGCTTCAGCACCGCGTCGAACGCATCCGGGGTCCGTATGGCGATGAGGACGTTCGCATCGGCTGAGGCAAGATGAGCGATCTGGTGGGCGATCGTCCACCCCGCCGCCGGCGTAGGCGTGGACCAGTCGGTCTGCGCTGATACCAGGGCGTCCAGCTCATCGCCTTCAGCCACCAAGTCGGGCAGAGCAAGGTCGTGCTCTACACCGGACAAATCAAGGCCGTAGTCCAACATCGGCGTTACCTTCACACATTGACGGCAACGGGCTAATCCCGTTGGGAGGGGCAAAGTTGCTCTAGTGCGGTCAGCGGTCAGGCTTCCTGAGGCTGATTTCATACCGGCCTCGCCGTCATTCGCGTCACCCACTGAACCAACGGCTGACAAGCGTGCCCATACTCGGTTGGCGCGGATGTATACGTACTTGTGCCACAGACGGAAATCGGTCATGCCCCGAGCACACGTCCAGGACGAACGCCACGTACACCCAGCCCGATCAGGTGCGGACACAGCCGCCGTCCGGACCCTGGTTCAAGTCACCAATGTCCCCATGTCAGGTCCCTGGTGGTGCGGCAACAGGTGCTGAACTGAGAGCGCTGCAGGACGCGCCCCCGTAGGGGATGGACAGCTCGGCCCCGGACTGGGGTGATAACACCCCTGTGATCCATCGTTTCGTCCTTCATGCTTGATTCACACAGGGTGATCTGGCAATGACGAACGGGGAGCAGCAGTGATGAGCTTGGCAGCTGGCAAGGCAGGGAGGAACCGCTCGGTCACCGGGAACCCGGCCACGTTGGTGCTGCGTGGCGTCGGGTTGACCGGTCTGGCACTCGCGGAGGCGGTTCTGCTGGTGTGGGTCGGGCTGGCACTGTGCCTGGTGGCCATAGGGGTCGGGGCGTTCCTGCTCCCTGGCGCGCTGAACATGGTGCGCAACGTGACCGACCTGCAGCGTCGACTGGCCCATGAGTGGTCGGGGGTGCGTGTAGAGGCGCACTACCTTCCCGAGAGCGCGAAGACGGCCGAAGCTCCTGCTTGGCGGCGCGCCTTCTGGATGCTGACGGACACGGCGACCTGGCGGGATGTGCTCTGGTTATTGGTCAATCCGGCGGTCGGGTCGGTGCTGGCCCTCCTCCCCGCGATTCTCGTCGTTGACGGACTGTGGGGACTGACGCTGCCGTTCTTGTGGGAGCCGGTCACCAGCACCTGGGACGGCCTGTGGTTCGCCTTCATTCCCGTCAACGGCCAGAGCAGCGCAAACCTTGCGGCGGCACTCGGGGTCGTGGAGATCGCCGCGGGACTCCTGTTGGCTCCAAGGCCGCTGCTGAAAGCGCACGGCCGCTGGGTCCGGTTCATGCTCGGCAGGGACACCCGCGCGGGCTTGACGAAGAGGGTCGAACACCTCGCATCGTCGCGGTCGGACACGATGGGCCATCAGGCGAGCGAACTGCGGAGGATCGAGCGCGATCTGCACGACGGTGCTCAGGTGAGGTTGGTGGCACTGGGTATGACGCTGTCCGCGGCCGAGTCGCTGGTCGAGCAGAATCCGGAGGCGATGCGCGCCCTGCTCAACGAAGCGAAGGACAACTCGGCCAAGGCCCTGGACGAACTCCGCAATCTTGTGAACGGAGTGCATCCACCGCTCTTGGCCGACCGGGGCCTGGTGGACGCGGTACGAACACTTGCCCTGGAACTGCCCTTCCCCGTCAAGGTCACGGGGGCGGTGCCCGGCTGGCTTCCCGCGCAGGTCGAGTCCGGTGCGTATTTCGCGACTGCCGAGTTGCTGGGAAACGTGGCCAAGCACGCCATGGCGAGTCAGGCGAGTGTGGACATCACATACGCCGACGGCGCATTGCGGGTGGCGGTGCACGACAACGGAATCGGCGGCGCCGATCCCGCCGGCGGAAGCGGACTTCGAGGAGTCGAGCGCCGACTGGCCGCCTTCGACGGGCTGTTGGCGATCACCAGCCCGTCCGGGGGGCCGACGATGGCAGCCTTCGAGATCCAGTGCGAACTGCTTTCGGAAAAAGCGGAGGACAACCGCTCCTCCTTCTGACCGGCTTGACTGAACTGACTACATAGTTTTCGCGCCCGTCGGCGCCGATCGTGAATTCTCTCATCGAACGGCGCCGACGGTCAGTCATGCCTGAAACCAGAAGGCTGACCGAGAATCCGCGAGCCAATCATGGGATATACGGGAAGGTCCTGCGTGTAATGGCGAGGAACAAATGAAATGTGGCCGCACGAGCGGGCAGATGGAGTGCCGCCCATCCATGGCGGGCTCTGCTGACCTGGCTGGTCGTGGTCGTGGCCGCGTTCAGCATCGGCAGTCAGCTCGAGACCAAGGAGGCCACCCGGATCGCCGAACGGAACGGCCTGACCAGTCCGACAACTCCAGGTGTTCAACCAGCTGCGGCCGGGAGTCGCGGCGCTGGCGCTCGGCATAGCCGAGTCGGCCCACGAGTACCTACGGGACCACAGGCAGTCGGTCAGGGCCGCCGAACGGGAGCGCATCGTGGTTCTGGGATGGAAGATCAAGGCCGCCAGGCGGCTCGTGTACCAGGCCGCGGCTGCCGTTGACGCCACCGGCGACGGTCACCTCGCTTCCGCGGCGAAGGCCAGGGCGTGCGTGCTGGCCGAGGAGGTGACGCTGACCGCCTGTGAGCTGCTGGGGCCCGCGGCCCGGTTGACGCATCCGCTGCTGGACAAGCTGGTGCGGGACGCCCGGGGCGTGGAGTTCATGGAGGGAACCCGGAACATCCAGTACCTCAACCTGTTCCAAGGACTGCTGGCCGGCAGGGTGGGTCGAGGACCGTACAAGGAGGCGGAAACCGTCCGCGCTCAGGTCTGGTTGAGATAGGTGAGGACGGCCATCACCCTGCGGTTGTCATCCTTGGAGGGCGGGAGGTCCAATTTCGCCAGCATGCTGTTGATGTGCTTGGCGACCGCCTTTTCCGTGACCACGAGGGCGGCGCCGATGGCGGCATTGGACCGGCCCTCCGCCATGTATCCCAGCACTTCCCGCTCACGCTCGGTCAGGCGGGACAGCTTCTCGTCCTGGGAGTTGTGGCTGAGCATACGAGAAACGACGCTCGGATCCATGACCGTGCCGCCCGCGGCCACTTGGCGTAACGCGGAGACGAACTGCGTGGTGTCGAAGACCCGGTCCTTGAGCAGATAACCGACGCCCCCGTCGCCGTCGGCCAGGAGCTCCTGGGCGTAGAGCTGGCTGACGTACTGGGAGAGGATCACGGAGGGCTGGCCAGGGCGTTCGCGCCGGGCCTGCAGCACCGCCTGCAGACCCTCGTCGGTGTGTGTGGGCGGCATCCTGATGTCGACGAGCGCGACGTCGGGCTTGTGTTCCGCCAGGGCTTTGATCAACTCCGGGCCCGTGGAAGCCGTCGCGACGACGTCGAAGCCGTTCAGTTCCAGCAGGCGGGTCAGCCCTTCGCGGAGCAGGAACTGGTCTTCAGCAAGTACCAGGCGCATGCGCCGTCCGTCTCCCCTAATCGTGATACGCCCAGGCCTGGAAAGCCGGGTTCCCCGGCTCACAACGTAGCAATCACGGAGGAGCGTCGGCAACGCTGAAATCGGTCAGCACCTTGTCATCCGAATGTCAGCACGCTTTGACAGGATCACGAAGCCTTGCATGCGACCATGTCTACGTGGACGGTGTCCCATTAAAGTCATCTCCGCTCCGTATGAATTCAACACAGACGATCTCTTCGTCGATCTTGAGGAAATTTTCGGGCAGCGCCTGCTCCTGAAGTGCGAAGGGTTCAACTTCGCGGGGGTGTGGCTCTCAGTGTCGTGGCGGCGAGCCGCGGGTATCGGTTCATCTGCGTCACCGAATCCCGTTGCACGCTGTCGGCGTGGCAGTTCATGCAGACGCTGGGTTCCGATGTGCACATCGTCACCACGCCGCATCGTCCAGTGTCACCTCACGCCTCCGACGCCCGGGGCGTCCAGGCCGCTCTCCGACCGACGTCGAAGACCAAGGGTCTTCGCCGCGCGCAGTCGGATGTGAGCGCGACACGCGTTTCAGCGGCCCGCACCCACCACTCGACAATCCCTCATACCGGCCTGGCTGTCACTGATGGGCGCCCCAGCGCCAGCCGTGCCACGCGCGGCCAGTCGGCCGTCGCCCCGCCCGCCCGTGGTGTACCGGGGCGACGGCGCGGCACGCGCACCCGGAGCGCCCCTGGCGCGCTGCGGCACACCACGGGTGACGGCAGAACGACATGCTCACCGTCGATGGCGACCGGGAGGGTGTGTGTGTCGGCTTCGACGACGACTTGCCCGGCGCTCAGCCGGATGAGTCCCCCGGAGCGCGGACCGCGCGCCAAGCGGGCCGCCTGAGCGGTGTTGCCGACCCGCACGCACACCACGCCGAGAAGGCCCGAGTCCAGCCGCTGCCTGCGCCCCGGACGGACCGCGTCGACGGCACGTCCGTAGGGATTGTTGCTGACGAGGAGTGCCTGAAGTCCGTCGACGTCGGCTCCGTCGGCTCGCGCCCGCAGTCTGGGCGCGTTCTCGCCGGTGAGGAGGCCGGGGAGGACGCGCAGGGTCGTACGGGCTTCGGTATCCCGGTACGCGGGGTCGGTGACGACGGACGCGTACGTGCCGAACGAGGCGTTGTTGACGAAGACCCGGTCCGCGGCGTACCCGAGGTCGATGCGGAGTTCGACGCCGTGGGTCAGGGCTTCCAGGGCCGCTGCTGGATCGTCGCGGTCCAGGCCGAGGTCGAGGGCGAAGTGGTTGCGGGTGCCGGCGGGAATCACCACGAACGGCACGTCGTGGCGTGCCGCGACCTCGGCCACCAGCGCCTGGGTGCCGTCGCCGCCCGCCACAGCCAGCAGGTCGGCTCCCTCGGCGACGGCCTGCCGGGCCAGTTCGGTGACGTCCTGGTGCCGGCCCGCGTCGAGCAGGGCCACCCGGCAGCCCGCGGCCCGGGCCTTCTCCACCAGCTCGAAACGATCCACCTTGCCGCCGCCGGAGCGCGGATTCATGAGGACCCAGGGCGTGCGGGGCACCTCGCCCGCAGCCTGTCCAGACTGCTCGGAGGCGGTGTGTCCGGGGCTCAGGGCCGTACGTGCCGCCGTGACGGCCAGCAGCCACAGGCCGAGGGACAGCAAGGCCGGCCCCAGCATGCCGAACGTGGCATAGAGGGTGAGGACAGCGATCGGCGCCGTCACGGACAGGGCCGCTCCGAGGACACGGAGCGCACCGGTGTGCGCCAGAGTCCACCACGCCCCGACGGCGGCGAGCGCCAGTCCGGCAATGCCGGCCAGCGCCCACAGCACGCTCCGCAGACCGGCGGCGACGAGCGGCACCAGGATGCTTCCCAGCAGGGCGAGCACGGCGAGGCGAGCCCGCCCCGCACTGCCCTCACATCCTGACCGCTGTGCGCTCATGCAGGCCCGTGCGGATACGAGGTCCTTTGCGGTGAGCGCTCCTCGGACAGCGAACCCTCCTCGGTCAGATCGAAGAGTTTGTCGCGCGGTACCACGCACAGGGCCCAGATGATGAAGCCCGAGATCGTGATCATCACCACGGACCAGACGGGGTAGTACGGGAGGGAGAGGAAGTTGGCGATGATGACGAGTCCGGCAATGGCCACGCCGGCGACGCGCGCCCACACCGCGGTCTGGAGCAGCCCGAAACTGACGATCACGGCGACCGCGCCCAGAGCGAGGTGCATCCAGCCCCAGCCCGTCAGGTCCCACTCGAACACGTAATTGCGCGTCGTGACGAAGATGTCGTCCTCGGCGATGGCCATGATCCCCCGGAAGATGTCGAGAAGGCCGACAAGGAAGAGCATCACGGCCGCGAAGGCCGTCAGGCCGGTTGCCCATGTCTGCTTCGCCGTGCGTGCCGGCCGGGTGTGTGTCGCGGTCATCTTGAGCCTCGATTCGTGGTGTGCGGATGCTCAGCGACTGGGGGTGCCGGTGGAGGAGCCGGCGTGCTGCGCCGGGCCGTGACCGGTCAGGACCAGCTCCTTGGCCCTGCGGAACTCCTCGTCCGTGATGTCGCCGCGGGCGCGGATCTCGGACAGCTTGCCGAGCTCGTCGGCGCTGCTGGGCCGGCCCGTACCGCCTGCGGCCTCCCTGATGCGGGCGTCGAAGGCTTCCTGCTGTGCCCGGGCCTGGGCTGTCTCCCGGCGGCCCATGTTCTTGCCGCGGGCGATCACGTAGACGAAGACGCCCAGGAAGGGCAGCAGGATGGTGAGCACCAGCCAGCCGGCTTTCGCCCACCCGCTCATCTCGTCGTCGCGGAAGATGTCGACGACGACGCGGAAGAGCAGGATGAACCACATGATCCACAGGAAGAACAGGAGCATGCTCCAGAAGACGCTCAGCAAGGGGTAGTCGTACGCCAGGTACGTCTGTGCGCTCATGCTTTTTCTCCCATGCCTCTTCTCCGTCCCGGGCGCTCGCCCGGCCGCCGTTGCGTGCCGTCTTCAGCGTGGGCATGGCCAGGGTCGGACGGCCTCACCCGACGCGGGTGATCCTGCGGTCGGCCCGGCGCTCGATGGGCCGGCTCCTGCGCGGCGGGATCAGGGTTCGGCCCGCGTACGGCGGGGGCCGGCGGCCGTCCGGTACCAGGTGGAGGAGGCGACGTACTGGCCGAGGGCGAGGCCCGAGACGGCCACCAGGAACACGGCGATCAACCAGGAGAGGAACGTGAAGACGGGCCCCAGCGGGCCGAACTCCCGCAGGCTGCGCTCCATGGCCGTGGGCACGAACAGGCCGGCGGCCCAGCTCAGCACGACCGTGCCCGTGCCCGCGAGCAGCGCTCCCGGCAGCAGGTTCCGCCAGCCGATCCTGCCGCCCAGCAGGAGGTGCTGGGACCACCACCACAGCAGAGTCGCCGACAGCACGGACAGCACCCATCCGATCACCGCGCCGCCGCCGAACCCGCTGCGCAGCGGTGCCTGGACCAGGAGGACGCCCAGCCAGACGAGCAGCCAGAGCAGCCAGCGCCAGAACGCGGCCCGCACCGGTGTCCGTGGCAGGTGCCAGCACCGCTCGCAGACCGCCTGAAGCGCCCGGCTGAAGGCCGTTGCGGACACGAGAGTCACCAGCACGCCCACAGCTCCGGCGGCGTCCCGTGGTGTGCCGGTGGCGGTGAAGGCACGGCGTACCTCGTCGAGCGTGTCACCGCGCACCCCCAGAACCGCACGGAGGGAGTCGGTCAGCAGGTCCTGCACCCCTTGCGGGGCGAACGCCGCGACGGTCATCAGCAGCGGCAACGCGGTGATGAAGGCTTGCGCGGCCAGCCTCACGGAGCCCTCCACGACGTTGAGCGCGGACAGGCGGGGCAGCAGCCGGGCCACCGGACCGGACCGCAGGCTCGCCAGCGCCCCCTCCACCGCCGTGTGCCTGCGGGACGCCGGGGCGGGGCCGGGTTTCCTCGTCATGGCTCACGGGGCCGCCGCCCGGTCCTCATGCCCGTCGGTCGGGTTCCCGGCGGCCGCGAGGGCCGCCACCACGATCAGGACGGCCACGGCGATGCCCAGAACGAGCGCCACCGCTCCGACCGTGGGGTGGTTCCAGAGCAACAGCGCCAGCGCTCCCGCTGCGATGACGCCACCCGTGATCCATGCCCGGTGGTCCGTCAGCCGGCGTCCGGTGGACCCGGTGCGCACTCCGGCACGACGCAGCCCCCGGCCGGCGGCTGTCGTGCCCCGTACCGCCGTCGTGCGGACGGCGCGGGCCGGACGTCCGGGACCGTACAGGTACGCCACCAGTGCAGTGATCACCGAGACGACCAGCAGGGTGCGCGTGCTGTCGCGCAGGAACCGGATGAACGTGTCGTAGATCGCCGCCGCCGCGTCGGTGGGCAGCGCCGTGGGCGGGACCGAGTCCAGATAGACCCGTCTGACGACGGCCAGCGCGACGAGCAGCACGACCATCATCACGCCGACACCCGTCGCGGTGATCATCAGCATCACCCGGTGTGCCGGAGCGGTCCACACGGCGAGCGCGGCGAGTACGACGGTCAGGACGGGCAGCCAGATGCCGAGAATGTCCAGCAGCCGCATCGTGTCCTGCGCCTTGCCCAGTTCCTCGGTGTGGAACAGCGTGATGGTCCGGTCGGTGTCCGGGATGGCGGCGGCCTTGTCGAAGCCCGCGTCGACGAGCCGCTCCCGTACTTCGTTGACGACCTCTCCCACGTCCAGTTGGACGGTGTCGCCCTCGGCGCGCACGGCACCGTCGCTGTCATCGGTGAGCATGTTCACCACCGCGGCGTGCGACCGCCGGTTGGCGCCCTCCCACACCTGCTGGAAGGCGTCGCTGGTGATCACGCGGCTGACGGTGCGGTCCACGACGGTCCTGACCGCGTTGCGCAGCGGACCCTCCAGGGACTCGGCCCCCTCCACGACACGGGGTGGTGCCCCGGCGTCCCGGAGGGCCTTGGTGAGCGAGTCCGTCACCGCCGCGACGTCCACGTTGGCCACCACGCGGTCCGTGAGCCGCTTGATCACGACCTCCTGCACGGGCGGCTCGGACGCCAGCGGCGCGACGGTCTCCACGTATCTGTCGGTGTCGGAGACCGTGTCCTGGACCCAGGCCGCGACGACGGCCAGGGGCGCGAGCAGCAGGGCCAGCAGGAGGAGGACCGAGGAGCCGGCCTGGCGTACCCGCCGGTGGCGCACCGCCGCGTGACGGCGCAGTCGCTCGTAGTCCGCTCGCTCCTCGGCGGTCATGATGTGTTTCTGGTGCGAGGCTCCGCCGGAGTCCGGCGGATCCGGGGTCGCGGCCGGGTTCATGGGTGCTCCTTTCCGTGTGCGCCGCCCCGGCCGCGAAGGCCGCCGGTCGGACGACCGTGGTGGGGCGACCGCACGGGCCCGGTGCGTTCGTCGCGCGCGCCGGAGCGGCGGGTGCGGTGTCAGGCCGTCTCGGCGGGGGAGTGCGGCCCCGTGGGGTGCGTCTTTCGGAGCGCGGCCCGCCACGCGAGGGCGACCACCGCCTCGCCCAGGCCGAGCAGGACGAGCCACAGACCGAGCAGCCGGGTCAGGGCACGGGCGGACTCGGCCGGCAGCGCGAGCACCACGATCCCCGCGACGATGCCGAGCACCGCGGCGCCCAGCACGACGCCACGGTGCGGCAGGTCCTCGGCGGCAAGAGCCGTGTAGAGGGTGAGGATGCCGGACACCAGCCAGACGACCCCGACGATCAGTGAGAGCACGGCGATCGTCTGCAGTGGGTTCCGCAGGCACAGCACCCCTGCGAGGACGTACAGCACGGCCAGGAGCAGCCCCGGGAGCCGTTCGTGCCCCTCGCGCGCGAAGACGACCACGAACCGGAACGCCCCGGTCACCAGCAGGTAGAGGCCGATGAGGACAGCCAGGACGTGCAGCGTCGCCTCCGGCCAGACCAGTACCAGGACGCCCGGCACCAGCGTCGCGACGGCCGAGGCCAGCAGCCAGGACCATGAACGGCCGAGCCGCCCCAGAGCCTGCGCGGGGTCGTCCATCGGACCGGGGACCGCCCCGTCGGGTTCGTGTTCCTGTCCGGTGCGCGGTGCCGGACCACGCGACATGGTCATGGCTCCTCCTCGCGTGATCGAGCGGTCGTTGCCGGACCGCCGACGGGGCGGTGCAGAGGGGGTGGTGCAGACGGGGGGTGGTGTGCGAGGACCTGACCGCTTCAGGGTCATGCCTGTCGCCGGGTGCCGGGGTCACCCGCCACGGGTGATCGGCGCCGCCGCCGTTGCGGTGGGGCGTCCCTGGCACGGGCCCACACCCGCTCGGGCGATCCCCTCGCCCTCGCCGCCTGTCCAGGCGGCAGTGACCGCTTCGACCCGCGCTCACGAGTTCGCCCAGTCCTGCGCCGACCAGAACGAGCGGGAGTACGAGGCGCCGGCACCCGCATGCCGCTCCGGCCGGATCAGGTCGGAGCGGCGCTGAGGCTCCCGCCCGTCACCAGGCGAGCCGCCCGGCACCGCAACCGCCCGATCCCATCAATCCGGCAACTGCCGCATCTCCACGACACGCAGTCCCAGTGACTGGCAGCGTGCCAGCAGCCCGTACAGATGCGCTTCGTCCACGACAGGGCCGAACAGGACGGTCTGGCCGAACATCACCACGTGGCCCAGCTCCGGAAAGGCTTTGGCCAGCGTCTCCGACAGGTGTCCCTCGACTCGGATCTCGTAGCGCACGAGCTGTCCTTCCACCGACTGCCTCGGACAGGCGGACGGTCGCCCTTCCCTGCGATCGTCTGCCTCCGCGCTCCTTCGGGCCTCACCCGGTACAGGTGACCGTCGCCCGGCAACCGAGCGTCTCGGATCAATGCTTCAGAACGATCTTGAAGGAGATGATCAGCAGACCGAGCAGCAGGTTGACCGATGCGGTGGCGGCCACAAGCCGCCGCGAAGCACCGGCGCGGCGTGCCGCGGCCACGGACCAGCCCACCTGGCCGGCCACGGCGACGGAGAGCGCCAGCCAGAGGGCACCTCGCACGTCGAGGCCCAGGAGCGGGCTGACGGCCACCGCGGTGGCCGGCGGGACGGCGGCCTTGACGATCGGCCACTCGTCACGGCACACCTGCAGTACGACCCGGCGGTCCGGGGCCTGTTGCGCCAGGCGCGCCCCGAACAACTGGGCATGTACGTGCGCGATCCAGAACACCACGCCGGTGAGCAACAGCAGCAGCACCAGTTCGGTGCGCGGGAACTTGCCCAGTGAGCCGGCGCCGATCACCACGGAGGCCGCGAGCATGGATCCGTAGACTCCGCCCGTGTAGTCCGCGCGGGCTCGGCGCTCGGCACGGCGCTCTCCGTGGGCCGTGGCCGGGTCGATCCTGGTCCTGAACACCGGTGACTCCCTCCGGACTCAGCGCGTCGATCCGGTCGCTCCGGCCGGAGTGACGGCGCCCGGCTGCCGCGGACGGTTGTCCCGGGTGGTCGGCAGATGGACACGTTCATGACCGAGGTGTCCAGGACCATGAGCAACTGGGCCGTACCGAGGACGATCAGAGCCCGCCAGTGCTTCACGCTGTCCACCTCGCCGAGTCGGCCGCTACGTCGGCGGAGTCGCTGGCGGTGGCGTGGACACGCCCCGCCGCTCCCGCCCATCGCATCCGAAGTACGCGCCTCGTGCCTCACCCGCCACGGGGGAAGGGCGGCACCCCCGTGATGTCCGGCCGGTGGGGAGCGCGGGCGCGACCCCTCTCACCGGCGCGCGTTCACAGCAGCCGGAGGTCACGCGCGCGGCGCACCGCGTCGCCTCGCCGGTTCACCGCCAGCTTCCGGTAGACGCTCTTGAGGTGGGTCTTCACCGTGTTCACCGACACGTGGAGGTCGGCGGCGACCTCCTCCGTCGACATCATCCGGGCCAGCCGCTCCAGGACGTCGCGCTCACGTCCGCTCAGCTCCAACGCGACGAGCGGCGGGGGCAGCGACTCCGGCCGGGGTCGCTCACCGTGTCGCGGCAGGCCGGGCGTGAGCCAGCCCGCTGCCAGCTCGTGGAGCGGAGGCGTGGCCAGGAGGGGCCGGATCCACGCTCCCGCATCGAGGAACGGACGTCGCAGCCGCTCCCGCCGAGCGTCGAGGAGCGCATGCGCCACGAGCCTGCGGGCGGTGGCGGTGTCTCCAGTCACCTCCGCGGCCTGAGCCCTGACCAGCGCTGCCCTCACGGTCACCGCCGGCCCGGCCCGGCCCCCGGTGCGGATGCTGTCGAGCAGTTCGATGGCCGCCCCGGTACGGCCTGCGGCGACCTGGATCGCCGCGGCCTCTACGGCACACGCCGGCTGGTCGCCGGACATGCCCTGGAGCACCTCGGCCGCTCTGTCCGGCCGTCCTTCCGCCAGGTGAGCGGCGGAGGTGACGAGCGCTTCATGGCCTGCCGCCCAGGGTGAGGCCACGGCCGCGGAGACGGCCGGGTCCGCCGCCTCGACGGCGGCTCGTGCCCTGCCCCTCACCAGCAGGAGGCGAGCTGTGGCGAGGGCTCGTCCCGCCGCCATCACCGGATCACGCGTTCCCGACGGGGGCCGGGCCGCCTCGTCGATAAGGGCTTGGGCCCGGCTCAGCTCATGGCGGTCGACGGCCACGGCGGCCAGGACCAGCTGCCCGATGCCGGAGCCGGACGGCTGGGGCAGACCGACCCGCTCCGCCTCGGACACCGCCGCCAGGGCCTTGCGCTCCGCCCGGCCCAGCCAGCCGCTCAGATAGTCGAGCAGGGCCAGGTGCTCCATCGAGTCCTCCCGGGGCAGCACGGTGGAGGCCCCGCCGGGAGCGCCGGCTGCCGTGGTCAGGGCGGTGCGCGCGCCCTCGAAGTGCCCGGCCCACAGGCGGGCCGATCCCAGATGGGTCAGCAGGAGGGCGGTGAGTTCGGGATGCTTGTCCAGGAGGTGTGCCGGGACTTCCTGCCGCAGTTCATCGGCCGCTTCGGCGGCTTTCTCGGCCTGTGAGGGACATCCGGTCAGCCGGGCGGCCAGTGCCTCGAGCAGGGCACAGCTCAGCTGGACGGCCGCCGGTTCGGGCGCCGCTTCGGGCGCGTCGTCGGCCAGATGCTCCTCGGCGTGGCGCAGGCGGGTCAGTCCGCGGTCGAGGTTGTACCGGGACAGGTCGCGGGCCGCGCGCACGAGGTCTGTCGCTGGACTCCTGGCCTCGGGCCCCATGTGGGAGAACAAGTCCGTCAGGTCACCCGAGCGCAGGCCGGTGAAGAGCTGTCCGATCGCCAGGTCGTCGACGAGGGCGCCGGCGGCGAAATCCCAGTCGCCCGCGGCGGCGCCGTGAGCGAGGGTCTCCGGCAGGAATCCGGAACGACGCAGCCACCGCGCGGCCCGCCGGTGGAGTTCCGGCTCCAGGCCGGGCAGGCGCTCGCGCAGATGGGCCCGGAGTATCTCCCCGAACAGCGGGTGGAGCTGGTACCACGAGTGCCCGAGGTGCTCGACGAACGCGTTGCCGCGGTACAGCCCGGCGAGAATGGGCCCGGCATCGGTCCGGAGGGTCAGCGCGTTGGCCAGACCGGGACAGAAACGCTCCAGGACGCTCACGCGCAGCAGGAGGTCCTGTGTCTCCTCCGGCTGTCCTCTGAGGACCTCGGCCAGCAGGAAGTCCGCGACCGTACTGCGATCCGCCTCGAACTCCTTCAGGTACAGCTCCGGGTCGGCGCTCTCCAAGGCGGCCAGGGCGGACAGGCGCAAGCCGGCGGCCCAGCCCCGGGTGCGGTCCACCAGGGCGCGCGCGGCAGGGACCGGAAGGCTCAGACCGTGCAGCTCCAGCAGTGCGGCGGCCTCCTTGGGGGTGAACGCCAGCTCGGCGGCGCGGATCTCCGTCAGCTCGCCCGCCGCCCGGTGACGGTGCAACGGAAGCAGCGGTTCGGTGCGGGTGACGAGGACCAGGCGCAGCCCCCGCCCGGCGTGGTGCAGGACGAACTCCAGCTGCTCCGCGACCTCCGGAGCGGTCACGCGGTCGTACTCGTCGAGCACGAGGACCACGGGCCGGTCGCGATCGTTCAGCTCGGCGGCGAGCGCCGCCAGCAGCTTGTGGTCCACCCCGGTCGCGTCCGCAGGGGCGCCGACCACGTCGGACGCCGACGCACCGCAGATGCGCAGGGCCTGAAGGACGTATGCCCAGAACACCCCGGGACGCCGGTCCCCCACTTCGACGGTGAGCCAGGCGACGGGCTGCCGCAGTCCGTCGGCCCAGTCGGCGGCCAGCAGGGTCTTGCCGGCCCCGGCCGCCCCGTTGACCAGTGTCAACGGCGTGCCGAGAGCCTGGTCAAGGTGCTGGACGAGCCGCTGCCGCCGAAGGAACGTGGCGGGCCTCGCGGGGACGGCGAACCGGGTGCGCAGAAACGGGTCTCCCAGAGGATCGCCGCACGGAACGGCCGGAACGGTCGGTCCTTGGGCGTTCTCGTAGGTCTCGGCCACGGCCCTCACCACCCTGTCCGCCAGGGTCACGTCACGGGCGGCACTCCCTTCTCCAGCATCCCAGTCTTCCCGTCCGGGCGCGCGGCACAACGGTCCACCGGCCCGTTCACCAGCACTTACGCACCTGCCGCCGGGGCCCACGGCGGTGTTCGTCACCCACGACACCCGGTCCCCACAATGAGCGGCAGCCCGTGCTGCTCAGCTCGAAGCCGAGTCGCCCGGCAGGGCGGGCCGGAAGGCTGCCGGCAGCTCCTCCGCGGGGAGCCGGCCGGCGTGCACCGCGTCGACCAGGGCCTGGTGGTCACGCTCGTTCTGGTCGGCGTATGCCTCCGCGAAGGTGGCGAGTGCGCGGTCGAACGGGTCGCCGCTGCCCAGGTACGCGGCGATCGCGATGCGGTCGCCGGACCGTGCGTGCGCGCGAGCCAGCGTGACCCCGCACAGTTCGCCGAACGCCCGCATGTCCTTCGGCCGCATCCTCTCCGGCATGGCGATGCCCTTCCAGTCGCGTAGCTGGCGGACGTAGAAGTCGCGTTGCTTGCCGTCGATCCCGTCCACCCGTTCCCAGCCGAGGAAGATGTCGCTCGTGGCCTGCATCAACCGCTGGCCCGAGACCACCCGCTCGCCCTGGTTGCGGTACTGGCTCGCGCCGACGTGGGCGGCGAGTACGGAGGTGTCGGCCTCCTTGGCCTGGAGGAAGAGCGGGTCCTGGCCGTCCCGGCCGAGCAGGAGGAAGATCCAGCATCGGGTGCCGACGCTGCCGACGCCGACCACCTTGCGGGCGACGTCCGCCAGTCGGTAGTCCGCCAGGAGCGTGCGCCGGTCGGAGGCCAGAGTGCGGCCGTACCGCTCGATCAGACCGCGGAACCGGCGCTCCAGCGCGCTGCGTTCGACGTCCGGCAGCAGGTCGCCGGCCGGGACGAGCAGCGGGGGATCCGCCGCGATCCTGGGCCGGCCGTCGACCGTCTCGGTGAGCTTGTCGAAGGCCTCCAGGCTGTCGCGGGTGCGGGCCTTGGCCATGGCGCGGGCCAGGTTCTTCTGACCGCGCTTCGTTCCGTGGAGTCGGCTTGCGATCAGGGACTCGAGGAGGTCCGCGTCGATCCTCGCGTACCAGACGTCGAGGTTACCCGTGCCGGCGAAACGGATCATCGCCTCGCGGTACGAGCGGACCGTGGAGCTCACGATGCGGGCGCGTTCGGCGTCGTCGAAGCCGTTCGCCCGGCCCGCGATGACGAGACTCGCCGACAGCCGCTTGACGTCCCACTCCCAGGGGCCCGGCAGCGTCTCGTCGAAGTCGTTTATGTCGAACACCAACTGCCGCTCCGGCGAGGCGAGCAGGCGGAAGTTCAGCAGGTGCGCGTCCCCGCACAGCTGCGCCGTGAGCCCCGAGCGCGGGCTGCCGGCCAGGTCGGACGCCATGATCGCGGCGGCGCCCCGATAGAAGCGGAACGGGGACTCCACCATCCGGCCGTAGCGGATCGGGACGAGTTCGGGCACCCTCGCCGCGGACTGCGCCTCCAGGATCGTCAGCGGGTCCGGCCGGTGAGGGGACGGCTTGTACACGGCGTGACCCGACCGCGGCGAGCGGCCCCGTGCCTCCTTGCCGAGAGCCGCGCGTTCCTCGGGCGTGGTGTGGGGCGCCGCGCGCATCGCCGTGGTCGCGTTCTGAGGCATCGAAGACCCTCCTGCTGCTCCTGCGGCCGCTGGGACCCCCGGCACAGGGCACTTCGGACCCGACGGGCAGTGACCTGACGGGCAGTGACCTGACGGGCAGTGACCTGACAGGCAGTTCCTTGGCCTTCTGCCCGATGTCGGCCGCGCGGATCATCGATGCCGGGTGGGTGGCTGCTCTCAGCCCTGGGCTTCGATCTCGGCATCGGCGACGGCGGGCTGTGAGACGGAAAGCACCGAGTACCGCAAATGTAGGGTCTCCCCTCAACCGTAGAACCCATCCGGGCTTCGCGCATGGCGCGCCCATAGTTCGCCGCGCCGCGGGCGTGAAGCCCGGGGAGGGTCCCGGCCACACCCCGCTGTCAAGGAGCGGGAGGACGGACAGTACGCCCCCGGACGAGTCCCAGCTGCCCTCGTCGATCACGCGGAAGTTGAGTAGATCGAACCGCGGCAGCCGCTAGAGCTGCCGCAGGTGGTCACGGAGTGTGCGGGCGACCTGGGCCATGAGAGCTTCGGCGCCGGGCTGGGAACTGGCCGGAACGAGTGATTCGGTGAGGGCGGTGATGGCGAAGGCCTGACCGTCGGAGTGCTCGACGACACCGATCTCGTGGCGGAGGTTCAGGAGTGTGCCGGTCTTGGAGGACCAGGTGGTGGCGTCGGAGCTGAAGTCGGGGGCGAGTCGGTGCCGGAGCACGTTGTGGGCCATGAGGTCGCGTACGTGCTCGGCCACCTCGGGGTGGATCTTCGACGGTGTCCACAGGGCCTGGAGCAGTTCGGCCCAGGCGCGTGCGCTGCCGGTGTTGGCGCGGGTGGTGTCGAGCTGCGGCACCCGGTGTCCGCGGCCGCTGGTGCCGGCGTCGATGGCGAGGGCGTGGGCGAGATGGACGTCGGTGGCGTCGAAGCGCTCGACGGGGGTGTCCATGAGCTCGTTCATGGTGTGGCGGACGGTGATGTCGCGCAGGCCGAGCTCGTGGAGGATGTCGGCGACCCGGGCGGGTGGGGTGAGGCCGAACAGCGCGTCGGCGGCGTGGCTGTCACTCAGGCAGGTGCTCAGGTAGAGGAGGTCGTCGACCGCGATCCGGGCGGGGTGGCGAAACCGGCTCAGCCCGATGGGGCCGGCTGTGGTGATCCGCCCGGGGGGTACGTCGAGGGGCGTCGCTCCGTCGAGCTCGCCCCGTCGGACGCGTTCGAGTGTGGCAAGCGCGAGCGGGACCTTGACCAGGGACGCGGACGGCAGTTGGGTGTCCGGATCGATTCCCAGCTCCTCTCCCGTGTGCAGGTCCCGCACGAGCAGGCAGCCGTGCAGGCCGCCGTCGCGCAGTTGTCCACGCAGGTCGTGCAGTAGTGCCTCGGTGTTCAAGTCCCTGCCCTTCCTGGGGTTCGGGCACCCAGACAGCGGGCGACGGCATCGCCCAGGCGCGCTTCTATGAGCTGTGGATTGCCGTCTCCGGCGGCGGCGAGGGTGAAGCCCCGGCCGATCGTGATCTCGCCGATGGGCCGCCAGGCCAGGTCGAGTTCCTCGGCCTGGGCGGGGGAGCACAGCAACAGGTCGCGTGAGCACAGGACTTCCGCCGCGGCGGTCGTCAGGTCGGGTGCGGCGACGAGTTGTGCGGGCCGCAGGCCGACCGCGTCGCGCAGGCGCGTCAGCGGGTCGCGGATGTGCGGCACGTCGTCCTCCGGCTGGATCCAGACGCGGCGGGCAGGGCCGGCGGACGCTCGTCCGACCCGCAGGGTTTCGAGATAGACGCGCTTCACGCCCGGTTGCCGGGCACCGCCGAGCCCGAGCGGCACGGACCACCTCGCGTCGTCCGGCGGCACCGCGAGCAGCGCGGCCCGCACTTGCTGTGCGTGCAGGAGCTCCGTGCGCTGAGCCGGTCCCGCGACGCGCAGATCAAGGGTGACGCCGTGCCCGCGTGCCTCGGCGACGAGGCGGGCGAGACCGGCCGTGGAGCAGATGCCGGGCACCGCGAGCCGCCACGGCTTGCGCTTGGCGGCCTCCGCCTCGTGCAGCAGCACGTCGGCCGCCTGCACGAGTTGCCTGGCCGTCGGCAGCATGTCCCGGCCGAAGGGGGTGAGAACGGCCCGTCGTGACGTGCGCTCGAACAACGGCTCACCGAAGCGTTCCTCCAGGGCGGCGACACGACGGCTGGCCACCGACTGGGACATCTGGGCGGCGGCCGCCCCGACGGTGAAACTGCCGTGCTCGCTCACGCTGACGAACGCACGACACGCTCCCACCAGATCCACAGCCGGAACCTTATGCCACATCCATGGCCCATCGATGGCCCGTCCATGGCCCGTTCTCATGCCGAATCAGCATGGAACGGCGCGTTCGCGTATTGGACCGCATGGCCGCCTGCCGGTGAGGGTGATCCCCGAACTCATGACCACCCAGGAGGTTGGACCATGCGGACCCCGCAACACGCCCATGCCCGCACCGCCCTTCGCGGTGCGATCGCCGCGCTCGCCCTCGTCGTCCCGCTCGTCGCCTGCGGCCAGGACGGTTCCTCGGCCTCATCGTCCTCGTCGCCCTCGTCGTCGGCGCGGTCCGCCGTGACGACGGCCCCGATCGCGGCGACGACCTCGTTCACCGGCGAATTAAAGGAACTGGAGCGCAAGTTCGACGCCCGGCTCGGTGTCTATGCCGTCGACACCGGCACCGGGCGCGAGGTGGCCTACCGGGACGGCGAGCGGTTCGGCTACCACTCCACGTTCAAGGCGCTCGAAGCAGGCGCCGTGCTGCGGAAGTACTCCCTGAACGGCATGAACAAGGTGATCAAGTACTCCAGTGACGACCTGGTCGCCAACTCGCCCATCACCGAGAAGCACGTCGAGAGCGGGATGACCCTGCGCGAACTGTGTGACGCCGCCGTCCGCTACAGCGACAACACCGCGGCCAACCTGCTGTTCGACGCCCTCGGCGGCCCCAAGGGTCTTGAGGCGGACCTCAGGAAGCTGGGAGACAAGGTCACCCTGATGGAGCGCATCGAGCCCCACCTGAGCAACTGGGTGCCGGGCGAGACCCGGGACACGACCACCCCGCGGGCGCTCGCCAAGGACCTGCGCGCGTACGTTCTCGGAGACGTCCTCCGCAAGCGCGAGCGAGCCCAGCTCGCGACGTGGCTGAAGACCAACACCACCGGGAACGAGGTCATCCGGGCCGGAGTGCCCGAGGGCTGGGTGGTCGGCGACAAGACCGGAACCGGCAGCGGCTACGGCGCCCGCAACGACATCGCCGTCGTGTGGCCCCCCGACTCCGCCCCCATCGTCATGGCGGTCCTGACGAACCGTGGGAAGGCGGAGGACGTCCACGACAACAAACTGCTCGCGGAAGCGGCGTCCGTGGTCGCCGAAACGCTGTCCTAGCGGGAGACGGGGCCCCGGCCGAGCACCCCCGGGGCGCCGAACCGCCCGGCCGCCGCGGCCGACTCAGTGAGCGGCGACGAGGCCCTGGGCGAAGCCGCCGTCGACGGCGAACTCGACATTGGTGGTGAAGGTCGCGTCGGCCGCCAGGAAGAGCGCGGCCGCGGCGACCTCCGCGACCGTGCCGTTGCGCTTGAGCGGCGTGGTCTCGTTGCCCTGCTGCTCGAACTCCCTGCGCTGCTCCTCCGTCAGGCCGGTCACTCCCATCGTCGGCGTCTTGATGAACCCCGGAGCGACGGAGTTCACCCGGATCTTCCGGGGCAGCAACTCGGCCGCCAGCACGTGCCCGAGGGCGCGCATGGCCTCCTTGGACGCGGAGTACGCGCTCAGTCCGGGGAAGACGACGTCGTTGGCGACCGTGGTGAAGACGATCGATCCGCCGTCCTCGATCAGCGGTGCCAGCGCCTGGACGGTGAAGAAGGTGCCCTTGGTGTTGATGGCGAAGTGCCGGTCCCAGGACGCCTCGGTGACCTCCGCCAGCTCGGCGAACTCCGCGATGCCGTGGTTGACGAAGAGGTGGTCGACACGGCCGAGCTTCTCCTGGGTGAGGTCGGCGAGGGCTGCGATGTCCGCCATGCTGGCGGCGTCGGAGCGTACGACGTGTGCCGCCTCGCCCGTGAGTTCCGACCGCGCCTCTTCGAGGGTCTTCTCACTGCGGCCCGTCAGGACGACCTCCGCCCCTTCGGCGAGCAGCGCCTTGACGATGGCAAGGCCCATGCCGTGCGTCCCACCGGTGACGACGGCCTTCTTGCCGGTGAACCTGCTCATGATGACTCCGTAAGTTGTCGTGTGATGGTGGTGATGGTGCGGCTTGCGGTTGACCGGGGTTGCGAGAACGACTCTGCGGGAGAGCGCTTTCGGTCCGCCTGCGATCCGCATTCGGTCCGCTGTCGGGTGCTCGCCCACGGCCCGTGTGCTGCCCATGTGCTGCCCGTACGCTGAGCCGATGCGCTTCGGGGTACTGGGACCACTGGCCGTCTGGACCGCGGACGGCGAACTCGCGGCGGTGCCCGAGGCGAAGGTGCGCGCCCTGCTGGCCGGCCTGCTGGTCGCGCCCGGACAGGTCGTTTCGGCGGATCGGCTGGTCGAGGATCTTTGGGGCGAGGCGCCGCCCGCCCGCCCGGCCGCAGCGCTGCAGACCCTGGTGTCCCGGCTGCGCAAGGCCCTGGCGAAGGCCGGGGGAGACGGCATGGTGGTGCATCGCCCGCCGGGGTACCAACTACGGGTGACCGGCGACGCGGTGGACGCGGAGCACTTCCTCGCGCTGGCCGCCCGCGCCCGTCGTGCCGCGGACCCCCGCGAGCGGGCCACCGGGTTCGCCGAGGCCCTCGCCCAGTGGCGGGGGCCCGCCTTCGCCGGCTTCGCGGACGAGCCGTTCGTACGGGCGGTGGCGGCTCGGCTCGAGGAACAGCAGCTCCTCGTCCGGGAGGAGCAGGCCGAGGCCCGGCTCCAGCTCGGCGAACACGGCCCGTTGGCCGGCGAGCTCAGGGAGCTGACCGAGCGTCACCCCTTGCGTGAACGGCTGCGCGCGGCCCATATGCGCGCCCTGTACGGCGGCGGTCGGCCCAGCGAGGCGCTCGAGGTCTACCAGGAGGTGCGCCGCCTGCTGGCCGAGGAGTTGGGCCTTGATCCCGGCCCCGAACTGGCCGCGCTTCAGCGGGAGATCCTCAGCCGGACAGGTCAGGTCGACCAGACCTCGGTGGTGCTCCACGGCGCGGAGGCGGCGGAGGCGGCGGAGGCGGAGGCCATCCGTCCGAATCCACCTGCCGCGAAGCTGCCTGTCCCGGTCACCGGCCTGATCGGGCGGTCGCGGTCCGTGGCCGGGATACGGGCCTTGCTTGTGGGGAAGCGGCTGGTGACGCTGACCGGGCCCGGCGGGGTCGGGAAGACACGCCTTGCGCTGGAAGTCGCGGGCGGGGAGGCCGAACCGGCTGACCGCGGGGAGGCCGCGGCGCTGTTCCCGGACGGGGTACGGCTGGTGGAACTCTCCGGCACGGCCCGTTCGGCCGGGGCGTCGGGCGCCGCGGTGGACGAACTGGCAGAGGTGGCGGCGGTGGCGCTGGGCATCCGGGACGACGCCCGTCCCGGCTCACTGCCGCCGTCGGTGGCCGGCAGCCCGCACCCTCTGGCGGATCGGTTGTGCCATGCGTTGCGGGACCGGCGGCTCCTGCTCGTTCTGGACAACTGCGAGCACGTGATCGAGGCGGTGGCGGCCCTGGCGCGCCTGCTGCTGCAGGTCACGCCGGGCGTATGCCTCCTGGCCACCAGCCGTGAGCCGCTGGGTATTTCCGGCGAACAGCTGTGGCCGGTCCCGCCGTTGGACGTTCCGACGCCGGGAGCCGCGCTCGTGGATGTGATGCGGTCGAGCGCGGTCCGGCTCTTCGTGGCGCGGGCCGTCGCCGTGTCACCCGGCTTCACCCTCTCCGAGGCCAATGCCGAGGCGGTTGCCACCATCTGCCGCCGCATGGACGGCATTCCACTCGCCGTCGAGCTGGCGGCCACCCGACTCCGCGTCCTGGGCGCGGCCACACTCGCCGAGCGGCTCGACGACCGGTTCGGCCTCCTGACGAGCGGGCGGCGGGACGCCCCGGCGCGGCAGCAGACCCTGCGAGCGGTGATCGACTGGAGCTGGGAGCTGCTGACCGCCGCCGAGCGCGCGGTGCTGCGCCGCTTGGCCGTTCACTCCGACGGCTGCACTCTGGATGCCGCCGAGGCGCTCTGCTCGGGGGCCGGTGTGAAGCCCGGCGAGGTCGTCGACCTGCTGGCCAGGCTGGTGGACCGGTCGCTGGTCGTCGTCACCGACAGCACGCAGCGCCCTGGCACCTTCGAAGAACCGCAGCTGCGCTACCGGCTGCTGGAGTCGGTGGCGGCGTACTGCCTGGAACAGCTGCGGATGCCAAGGGCGGACCCGGAGCACGGAACCACACCGGCGGTCGCGTACGGGAGCGGACCCGCGACCGAGTACGACCGACTGCGGCGCGCCCACCTCCGCTACTACACCGAGCTCGCCGAGCGGGCCGAGAGTCATCTGCGCGGCGCTGACCAGCAGCGTTGGCTGCGCCGCCTCGACGCCGAGGCGGCCAACATGCGCGCCGCACTCGACACAGCGGCCGCCACGGACGAGGCCCTGCTCGCCCGGCGCCTGGTGCGGGCCCTGGCCTGGTACTGGTTCCTGCGTGGCCGGCTCACGGAAGCGAAGCGCTCCATGGCCACGGCGCTGGCCATCGCGGAGACGCCCACGGAGGCGCCCACGGCGGATCAGGAGAACGGGACATCCGGTGGCGACCGTGCCCATGTGGCCGCATGGCACGCGGGAATGACCCTGTTGTCGGGCGACCCGCTGGGCTCCGGGCGGGAGAGTCGCGTGCCGCTGCGGCTGTACGAGGACATGACCGACGTCGGTGATATCGGCCGGGGCGGCCCAGGTTGGTTCCTCGCCCATGCCGCGACGATGTTCGGCGCGATGGAGGTGGGTGAGGAGCTGGTGCGCCGTACCCTGGCCGATGTCCGGACGCGGGGCGACAGCTGGGGCATCGCGGCGGCCCTGAGCGTACGAGGCGTGCAGCGCTACGTACGCGGTGACCTGACAGCCTCCAGGGCCGACGCCGACGACAGCCTCGCCCTCTTCCGTGAACTCGGCGACCAGTGGGGACAGTTGCAGGCCATCGGAGTGCTGGGCAGGCTGGCGGAGATCGAGGGCGACTACCGGTCCGCGGAGGCCGAGCACCAGAACGGCCTGCGCATCGCCGAGGACCTGGGCCTGTGGACCGAGGCGTCCGTCCGCTGGTCCGAACTGGGCCGGATCGCCCTCCTCGACGGCGACCACACGCGAGCCGAACGTCTCCACCACAACGGCCGACGGCTCGCCGTCCAGCATGCCGACCACCGCGCCCAGGAGTTCGCCGAGGTCGGCCTCGCTCTCGGCGCCCGGCGTCAGGGACGCTTGGCAGAGGCCGAGTCCTACCTGCGTACCTGGCTGGAGTGGAACCGCCGTTTCGAGGCCGAGAACGGTGCCGCTCTCATTCTCGCCGAACTCGGCTTCATCGCCGAACTGCGCGGCGACCACGAGGCAGCCTTGAACCTCCACGCCGAGGGCCTGACGGCCGCCCGCGCCACCGGGGACCCCCGAGCCGTCGCCCTCGCCCTGGAGGGCTTGGCCGGCGCCCATCAGCTGGCCGGCCGCTCCGAACTCGCCGCCCGACTGCTCGGCACCGCCTCCCGCTCCCGCACCTCCGTGCGGGCCCCCCTGCCGCCGGCCGAACGCGGCGATGTCGACCGCATCACGGCCGCCGTCCGTACGGCCCTGGGCGATCCCGGCTTCACCGCCGCGTTCGCCCAAGACGCGGCAATGCCGTAACGCACCGCTCACACAAACGGCCCCGAACGAGAAGTCCGAGGCCGAACAGAACGCGTCCCTGGGGGAAAACCCCAGGTCAGTGGCTCAACGCGCTGTGCCCCCGGCAGGATTCGAACCTGCGACACCCGCTTTCGGCGGCCCGACCTCGAGGATGTCGAGCATCGCTCGGGCGGCAGGGCTGGGGTTGAAGCGGCTCCACGCCAGGTACTCGATGCGGTGCGGTCCGTCGACCACCGGAACCAGCGCCAGTTCGGGGTCGTCGGTGGCCCGCGGTCGGATGAACGCCGACGGCAGCAGCGCGATGCCCAGCCCGCGGGCGATCAGCTGGGTGATCAGCTCGACGACGCCGGCTTCGTACGCGACGTCGCGGACCAGGCCCGCGACGGCGAACGCCTGATCGGACTGGGCCCGGGCGGGCGTCCCGCTCACGAAGTCCACGAACGTCTCTTCGGCGATCTCCCGCAGCGTGACCTGGGAAACGCCCGCCAGTCGGTGCCCGGCCGGCACCACCAGCACGTGCTCGTCGTGAGCGAGAACAAGGCACTCCACACCGGAAGGCCGTTCGCTCTCCGGCATGCCTAGGAAGGCGATGTCCAGGTCGCCGTTCCGGACCGCCGCCGCCAGTTCATCGCTGCGTCCGGAACGGAGGGCGACGTGGACGGCCGGATGCTGGGCGTGGTACCGCTGCAGCAGCTCCGGTACGTCGACGGCAGCCGCCGTCACGATCACGCCGACGGCGAGTCGGCCGCGTACCACGCCGGTAGCAGCGGCGGCGTCGGCAGCCGCGCGCTCGGCGGCGGCCAGGCACTCGCGTGCGCCGGCGACAAACGCCGCTCCCGCAGGGGTCAGCTCGACGCGGCGGCTGGACCGGGCGAACAGCTTGACTCCGAGTTCCCGTTCCAGGCCGGCGATCCGGTGACTGAGCGACGACTGCACCACGAAGCAGCGCTCGGCGGCGCGGGTGAAGTTACGGGTTTCGGCCACGGCGACGACGTAACGCATCTGCTGGAGATCCACACGGCCATCGTTCTGGTTCATGGCTGTGATGACAAGCATGTGTTGGACTCATGATGGGCTGGTCCTGAGACTTCATCACATGCACACCTCCACCGAGCGGGCACCGGACCAGCCGCGAATCCCGTACGCGCCGCAGGTGGTCACCGTCGCACTGACCGCACTCGCCCCCGCGTCCTGGGGGACCACGTACGTCGTCACCACGGAGCTGCTCCCGCCCGGGCATCCGCTGTTCGGCGGGATGCTGCGCGCCCTGCCCGGCGGGCTGCTCGCGCTGGCCATCACCCGTGTGCTCCCGCGCGGGGATTGGTGGTGGAAGGCCACCGCCCTCGGCGTGCTCAACATCGGTGCCTTGTACCCCCTCTTGTTCGTGGCTGCCGAGCGACTCCCTGGCGGTGTCGCCGCCACTCTCGGTGCCACCCAGCCGCTGATGGTCGCCGGGTTGGCCGTCGCGCTGCTCCACGACCGGCCGACGGCCTGGCGATTGACCTGGTGCGTGCTCGGCGCGGTCGGTGTCGGACTCGTCGTACTGGGGCCGCAGGCCCGGCTGGACGCCGTCGGGGTCGTCGCCGGCCTCGGTGGTACGGCCGCCATGGCCGCCGGGATCGTCCTCACCAAGCGGTGGGGCCTTCCCGCGGGTGTCGGTCCACTGACCCTGACCGGTTGGCAACTGACGGCGGGCGGCCTGCTCTTGCTCCCGCTCGCCTTCGCGATCGAGGGGGCGCCGCCGCGCATCGACACCGGAGCCGCCGGCGGATACCTGTGGCTCGGCAGCGTGGGTGGGCTGATCGCGTCCACGCTGTGGTTCCGCGGCATCGGAAAGCTGCCGGTCGGCGCGTCCGCACCGCTGGTGCTGCTGTCCCCGCTGGTCGCGGCCGTCATCGGCATCGCACTGGGCGAGTCACTGAGCCTGCTGCAGACCTCTGGCTTCGCCCTCGCCCTGGCCGCGTTGTTCGCGGCGCAGCTCAATGCCCCGAACCTGTCGGGCCGCGCACCGCGCCGCAGGCTGGCAGAAACCCAAATCCGGGAAGCCCAAATCCGAGAAGACCAGATGCGCGACGATCACATACGAGAAGGACGGATCTGATGAAGACAGGCATGACGATCGCTGTACTGGGCGCCACCGGGATGGTCGGCAGCCGGGTGATCAACGAGGCCGGTGCACGCGGACACCAAGTGATCGCTCTGTCCCGGAAACCCGCGAGTGAGAACCCGAGAAACCCGAACGTGACGCCGATCGCGGTCGACGCGAACGACTCACACGCCATACGCGAGGCGCTGGCAGGATCCGCCTCCCACGGTGCTGCGGACGCCGTCGTACTGACCGTGCGGACCACGCCGGTCGACGAGGAGTTCCTGGTCGGCGCTACCCGTACGGTGCTGGACATCGCCGCACAACTCGGGATCCGTGTCCTCGTGGTCGGCGGCGCCGGCGCATTGCGCAGCCCCGGTGACCGCGATCTGCTGGTCGCCGACAACCCGGCGTACGTGCCCGCCGAAATCAAGGCCGTCGCCGCCGCCGGAATCGCTCAGCTGCGAACCTGCCAGTCCCATGCCGATGCCGATTGCGTCTACCTGAGTCCACCGGCCCTGCTCGAACCCGGCAAACGGACCGGCCGCTATCGGCGCGGCAGCGACACCTTGCTCATCAGCGCCGACGGCCAGTCCTGGATCAGCGCCGAGGACCTGGCCGTCGCCGTGGTCGACGAACTCCAGACGCCTGGCCCCGACCCCCTCATCACGGTCGTCCACCGAGGCGAACATCTGTCAGCGTGAACTGGTCAGGATCGCCCAACGGCAGGCCATCGAGCGGACGTTCTGGAAAGTCGCGACTTTGCCCACCCAGGAACGGTCGACAGGTGCACGAGCCTGCTGCCCGGAGCGGATCTGGCGATCGGCGAGATTGCAGCTGGCCTTTGTACCGCGCGCAACGCGCAGGTGGCGGCCCCGCCGCGCCGCGCCGTGGAGCACACCGCCACCGAGCCCGGGCCGGATGATGGCCGGATGATGCGGGTGCGATCACCCAGCCTGGCACCAAGTTGCATCGCCTCGCCGCACCAAAGCCCTGGTCCAGCAGGCCGCCACTGGCGAAGCGGAGTGGAGCCGGGACTTGATCCGACTTCCGAGAGACCCCCGCTGCCTCCGGCTCGAGCCTGCGGGAGCTGATGACCAGGATGGGCCACAGCACGCCCCGGGCGGCACTGATCTATCAGCACGTGGTCAGCGGTCGTGACCGTGAGATCGCCGATCAGCTCGGCTCGATGATCCGTAAGACGCGAGGTGAGACGGAGTCCTAGCGGACCTTGTGGCACGGGTGTGGCACGGCCGTGATCATGCGAAAGGGCCAGTTCGAGAGGATCAAGCCTCTGAACTGGCCCTTAGTCGTGTGCCCCCGGCAGGATTCGAACCTGCGACACCCGCTTTAGGAGAGCGGTGCTCTATCCCCTGAGCTACGAAGGCAGGGGCTTGTAGAAAACCTTGTCAAAAATCCAGAATGTGGATCTTTGACGCAGAATACAAACCCGCTGGTCAGACATGGTGCGATGCCCTCCGCAGTGTCACTTGGGCAGGCAGGGCAACTTACCAACGACCGACCAGGGACAGCCTAGCGGATGCAGGCCGGTGGACGCTGAGAGGTCAGGGACCGAGGTCGGTTGGTCCGTTCTGCTCCCTGTCGACTTGTGGGGTTGCTTGGGTGCTGCCTCTCGGGGCTTGGCACGGCTAACGGCTCTGCCACGGAGACCAGCCAGCCGAGGACGTCCGGGGCTGCGACACCGGCGATCGGGTGCAGTACGTCGATGAAGCCCTGCGGGTCAGTGATTTTTTCCGGCCCGTGGCCGAGCAGGACGGATCCGGCCGTGAGGCGGGCGATGAGGCGGGCGATGAGAGGGGTACCGCCTCTGCGATGAGGGTGTGGCGTCCTGTCACATGCCACTGCAGTTGGCTCCATGGCGGGACGCGCCCGGGGTGCGGACTCTCGACGCCTCCGACCATCTGCGCGCGCGGCTCGACGCCGCTCGGCCGGACCCGATCGTCATGGCCGCTGGCGACCATCTGAACCAGTGGTTCATGGACAACTGCCGCAACACCGAAGACGCGGAGGCTGCCAGCGCGTGACTGTCCGACATGGATCCGTACACCAGCCATTGGCGTACGGATCACCTGACGCGAGTGTCCAGACGTACGGGGGCGTGTGCGTGGGCTGTGAGGGTTTTCGCGGTGACGCCGGGAGCGGTCTCGACCAGCGCGAGGCCGTCGTCGGTGATGTCGAGGACGCCGAGGTCGGTGATGATGCGGTGGATGCAGCGTTCGCCGGTGAGGGGGAGGGTGCATTCCTCGAGGATCTTCGGGGAGCCGTCCTTGGCGGTGTGGTCCATGAGGACGATGACGCGGCGGGCGCCGTGGACGAGGTCCATCGCGCCGCCCATGCCCTTGACCATCTTGCCGGGGATCATCCAGTTGGCGAGGTCGCCGTGCTGCGAGACCTGCATGGCGCCGAGGACGGCGGTGTCGATGTGGCCGCCGCGGATCATGCCGAAGGACAGGGCGGAGTCGAAGAAGCTCGCGCCGGGCAGGACGGTGACGGTCTCCTTGCCCGCGTTGATCAGGTCGGGGTCGACCTCGTCCTCGTACGGGTAGGGACCGGTACCGAGGATGCCGTTCGCGGAGTGCAGGACGACGTGCACGCAGGGTGGGAGGTGGCCGGGGATGAGGGTGGGCAGGCCGATGCCGAGGTTGACGTAGGAGCCGTCGGTGAGTTCGGCGGCGGCGCGGGCGGCCATCTGGTGGCGGGTCCAGGCCATCAGGTACGTACCGTCCCTGGTGTCGGAGATGCGGAAGTCAAAAGGCGTTCGATCTGCTTGTCGGCGGCCTCTTCAGCGGTGAGAGTCACGACCCGTTGGACGAAGATGCCGGGAAGGTGCACTTCGTCGGGACGCAGCTCGCCCGATTCGACGAGTTCCTCGACCTCAGCGATGGTGATGCGGTCGGCCATGGCGGCCAGCGGGTTGAAGTTGGCGGCCGCGCGGCGGAAGCAGAGGTTGCCGTGCCGGTCGCCGCGCCAGGCGCGGACGAGCGGGCAGCGGCGAACTCGCTTGACGTCGATCTCGCACCGCAGGGGCCGCGACATCGCTCACCCGAGACAGTTGGAGCCGAGGCCGGGACTGCTCGCGGAGCTTGACGGCCTTCAGTACACCGGCGGCCGCAAACGCCGCACGATCTCCGGGAACACGCTCACTCGAGCGGATGCCTTCTCCTTGGCCGCGACGCGGTACGGCATGCCACACCGCGTCGCGGCCAAGGGTCGGCGCGGGAGCCGACGTGGCCTCAGCCCCTGTAGACGATCTCGCCCTGGTCACGCTTGGTGGTGTGCAGCTCCCAGTAGACGGAGGAGATGGCCTCGGGGGTGGCTGCCTTGAGCGTGGGGTCGATCGAGGCGCCGCCGAGCGCCACGTCGATGGCGATGTGGGCGGCCTGGATGCCGGTGCCGTCCAGCTCCTTGTGCAGGTTGACGACCCAGTTGCGCAGCGCCGCGGCGGCAGCGTTGACGTTGCCGACCATCGGCAGCGGGTCGAGGGAGCCGGCGCCGGTGGTGTAGAGCAGGGTGCCCGCGCCGGCCTCGCGCATCGCGGGCAGGACCGCCTTGGTGGCGGCCATGGCCCCGTACAGCTGGACCTCGATCTCGCGCTGGATGTGGGAGGGGTCGCTCTCGGCCGGAGTGGCCAGCACGGTGGATTCCATGGCGAGCGGGGAGTACTCCAGGACGTCGATGCCGCCGAACCTGGCGGCGGCGTCCTTGAGCGCCTGGGTAAGTGCGTCATGGTCGAGGACGTCCGCGGGGAACGCGGCGGCGGTGATGCCTTCGGCGGTGAGCGTGTCGACGAGGCCGTCGAGCTTGGCGCGGTTGCGGGAGATCAGGGCGACGTCGAAGCCCTGGGAGCCGAAGGTGCGAGCGATGGCCATGCCCATCTGGGGGCCGGCTCCGATGATGGCGATGCTGGTCACAGCGATCCTTTCGTAAGGCTCGGTACGAGGCGGATGCCCCGGGGAGCGGGGAAGCGGCAGCAATCGGATAGGTCTATCCGATTCAAGAACCGGATAGACCTATCCGGCTCGCTGGAACGAGACTAGCACTAAAAATGGATAGGTCAATCCGATTGCTAGGCTGGCAGGCATGACCCCTGGCTCCCAGCACCCCGACGGTCCCGCCGCTCAGTCTCTCCGCAGCGACGCCGAGCGCAACCGGGGGCGGATCATCGCTGCCGCGCGCAGGGTGTTCGCCCGCGACGGCCTGAACGCCTCCATGGCGTCCGTGGCCCGTGAGGCAGGTGTCGGTATCGCCACCATGTTCCGCCGCTTCCCCACCAAGGAAGAGCTGGTCGCCGCCGTCTTCTCCGACCGCATGGACGCCTACGCCGACGCGGTCGCCGTCGCCCTCGACGACCCCGACCCCTGGCACGGTTTCGTCGGCTACATCGAGACCGCCTGCGCGATGCAGGCCGCCGACTACGGCTTCGCCGACGTGCTGACCACGTCCTTCCCCACCGCCAAGGCCATGGAGGGGCGCCGCAACGAGGCACTCGAGGGCATGGTGCGGCTCGTCAGCCGGGCCAAGGCCGCGGGCCGGCTGCGCGAGGACTTCGACACCTCGGACATAGTGCTGCTCCACATGGCCAACGCCGGTGTCGTCAACGCCACCGGCGGCGCCGCCCCCGACGCCTGGCGGCGCGTCGTCGCCCTGTTCATCCAGTCCCTCGAAGCCCCGGCCCGCGGCCCCC
>NZ_JAAKZY010000110.1 GCF_011045015.1 Streptomyces scabichelini
CGGCTGATCCGTCCCGCCCGCCCGCCGGACGGGACGGATCAGCCGACCTTCTGTCCGGCCAGCGGCGCGGTCTCCTCGCCGGCGCCCTCACGCATGCCCTGCAGGACTTCTTCGACCGCCTGGATCGCGGTGTACTGCGGCCGCCAGCCCAGTTCGTGGCGGGCCCGGGTGCAGTCCATGAGGGGCAGCCGCAGCACCGCGTCGAACAGTTGCGGCGAGGCGGGCACCAGGTGCAGGCCCCAGGCCGCGGCGAGTGCGGAACGTGCTGCCTTGCGGGGCATCCGCACCGGCTTGGAGTGGAACAGCTCGCCCAGCACCTCGGCGTCCAGCGGTGGTTCGGCCGCCAGGTTGAAGGCGCCGCGGACGTCTTTGAGCACGGCGAGCCGGTACGCCTCCGCCGCGTCCTCGGTGTGCAGCGCCTGCACGCGCAGTCCGCGGATGTCGGGGAGTATGGGCAGGAGTTCGGGCCTGGCCAGCGGGCCGGGCTTGAAGCGCCCGGCGAACAGGCGCCGCTGCTGGCTCGCCGACTCCTCCTTGAAGAGGAAGGCGGGCCTCATACGGACGACGCGGGTCTCCGGCCGCTCGTACTCGAAAGTGTCCAACACGCGCTCCACGTAGGCCTTTTCACGGCAGTACGCCGCCTCCGGCCAGCCGTGCGTCGGCCAGGACTCGTCCACGGCACGCTCCCGGGGGCCCGGCGAGTAGGCGCCGACCGAGGAGGCGTACACCAGGGCCGGCACGTTGGCCGCGGCCGCCGCGTGGAACACCCGGACGCTGCCGAGCACGTTGGTGCGCCAGGTGACCGCCGGGTCGCGGGCGGGCTGGAGTTTCCAGGCGAGGTGGACGACGGCGTCGGCTCCCTCGAAGTGCTTGGTCAACTCGGACTCGGCCGTCAGATCCACCGCGGCCCACTCGGCGTCGGGCACCGGCGGCCCGTCCGGCAGCCTGCGCGCGATGCCGAGCACGGAGTCCACCTGCGGATCCTCGCTCAGCAGACGCATCACGCTGGTGCCCACGTTCCCGGTGGCACCGGTGACGACGACCCGCAGTCCGGCTGCACTGCTCATGATCGGCTCCTCTCGGGAGGTTCGCCTGCCGGAGGCGCCCGGGATGCCGGGCGTGTTCCTGGCTCCGTCACCGTGACGCGTTCCCCCTGCACACGGGGCAAACGTGAGCGGGGTTTCTTGTGCCGGGTGCCGGGTGCCGGATGCGTTCGTTCGCGGATATCGCCGCGGCCGGCTGTCCACCGGCCGGAATGTGGCAGCGTGGGGTGGTAAGCCGTGGATCACCGCCACAGGGCCGTGTGCCGCACGAAGAACACGCAGACCATGAGGAACACGAAGACCACGAAGAGGAGAACCCATGTCGAAGCCGCCGCTCCCCGAGGCCGCCGTCACCATGCTGAAGAAGGCCAACCCGGCCGTCATCGCCACGGTGCGGTCCGACGGGCAGCCGGTGTCCACGGCCACCTGGTACCTCTGGGAAGGCGACGGGCGGGTGCTGGTCAACATGGACGAGGGCCGCAAGCGCCTTGACCACCTGCGCAACGATCCCCGGGTCACGCTGACGGTGCTCGACGAGGGCAACTGGTACACGCACATCACGCTCATCGGCCGCGTGGTGGAGTTGCGCGACGACGAGGACCTGGCCGACATCGACCGGTTGTCCCGGCACTACGGCGGGAGCCCGTACCCGCAACGGAACCGCGGCCGGGTCAGCGCCTGGATCGAGATCGAGCGCTGGCACGGCTGGGGCAGCCTCCGGGACAGCAGCCAGGCGGCCGGCTGAGGATCGCCCCTCGAAGGCGCCCGTTCAGCGCCCCGGAGCGCCGGCGCGCAGGCCGTCCATGACAAGGTCCATGAGTCGCCCGGCACGCGCCTGCCAGTCCCCTTGGGGATCGATGTGCCAGAGGCCGGTGATGGCGAGGATGAAGTCGTCGGGGGTCACCCCGGGGCGGATGGTGCCGGCCTCCTCGTTCGCCTTCAGCAGGAGCGCGACGGCCTCGCTCACCGGGCCATGACCCGGTTTCGCCGGCCCTCCGGGCGCACTGGTCGCTTTGCCCATGGCGTCGGCCAGCCCCGCCTTGGCCATGGCGTACTCGGCCAGGCGGTCCATCCACTCGCGCAGCGCCTGGTCCGGTGCGCGGGTCTGCAGCAACTGGGCCGCGGCGTCGGCGACCTGCTGCATTTCGTGGCGATACACCTCCAGGACGAGGGCTTCGCGGCTGGGGAAGTGCCGGTAGAACGTGCCCTGCCCGACCCCCGCCTTCTTCGCGATCGAGCTCAGCGGAGCATCTGCTGAACGCGTCAGCTCCACCAGGGCCACTTCAAGGATGCGCTCGCGATTCCGTTGCGCATCCGAACGCATGGGCGCGTCATTTCTGTCCTGCACCCGTCCCCCTTCCAGAAATCACGCAAGGGCCACCCTTGCTAAGCGGACAACTGTCCGTTAGGTTTTCGGTAACCGGACAGCTATCCGTTTAAGTCCACTCTAACCGCGAAAACCGCTGCACGGACGGCCGGAACCGATCGCCGACCCGCATTGTCCCGCCCGGCCTCGACGCGCACCATCCACGCGAAGGAAGGCTGACCATGGCCCCAGCTCCCTCGGCGTACAGCACCATCACCCTGAACATCAACGGCGAGAAGTACACCCTGCCCGTCGACCACCGCACCACCCTGCTCGACGCGCTGCGCGAGCATCTCGATCTGACAGGTACCAAGAAAGGCTGCGACCAAGGCCAGTGCGGTGCCTGCACGTTACTCATCGACGGACGCCGGGCCGTCTCCTGCCTCCAGCTCGCGGTGGCCGCCGAGGGGCGCGACATCACCACCATCGAGGGCGTGGCGGACGGTGAACGGCTGCATCCCGTGCAGCAGGCGTTCCTCGATCTCGACGGCTACCAGTGCGGCTACTGCACTCCGGGGCAGATCTGTTCGGCCCTCGGGGTGATCGAGGAGCACGCGGCCGGCTGGCCGAGCGCCGTCACCGACGACGTACGCCCCGAAGCGGGACCCCCGCCGCTCAGCGCGGACGAGATCCGGGAGCGGATGAGCGGCAACTTGTGCCGCTGCGGTGCGTATGTGTCCATCGTGCAGGCGGTCGCGCAGGCGGCCGGGACACAGACACCCGAAGCTCGCGCGACCGAGGCCGAGGAGGCCGCGGCATGAGGGAGTTCGGCTATCAGCGTGCCCTCGACGTCTCCGGCGCGGTCGCGCTGCTCGACGCCGACCCGGACGCGCGCATCCTCGGCGGCGGCACCAATCTCGTCGACCTGATGAAGACCGGCGTGGAACGGCCCGCGCTCCTCGTCGACGTTCGCGAACTTCCCCTCGACCGCATCGAGTCGACGCGGAGCGGCGGTCTGCGCATCGGTGCCACCGTCACCAACAGCGATCTCGCCGCCCATCCCGAAGTACGGCGCCGCTATCCGGCATTGGCGCAGGCCGTGCTGGCCGGTGCCTCGGGCCAGCTGCGCAACATGGCCACGGTCGGCGGGAATCTGCTCCAGCGCACCCGCTGCGGCTACTTCACCGACGTGACCAAGCCGTGCAACAAGCGGGTTCCCGGCAGCGGTTGCCCCGCCGTCGAGGGCGAGCACCACAACCACGCGATCCTCGGCGCCTCCGAGCACTGCGTGGCCACCCATCCCTCGGACATGGCGGTGGCGCTCACCGCCCTCGATGCCGTCGTGTCGTACGAAACAGCGGACGGGCCGGGCGAGTTGCCGCTCGCGGAGTTCTATCTGCCCGTGGGTGACACCCCGCACCTGGAGACCGCCCTGCCGCCCGGCGCGCTGATCACCGGCGTCACCCTGCCGCCGCCGATGGCCGGCCCCTCCCGCTACCGGAAGGTGCGCGAGCGCGCCTCCTACGCCTTCGCGATCGGCTCGATCGCCGCCGTACTCGACGTCGAGGACGGGGTCGTACGGGACGTACGCCTCGCCTTCGGGGCGGTCGCGTCCCGGCCGTGGCGGGCCCGGGAGGCCGAACGGGTCCTGAGCGGAGGGCCGGCGACGGCGGACGCCTTCGGCGCCGCCGCGGATGCCGAACTGTCGGCCGCCACTCCCCTGCCCCACAACGGATACAAGGTGACGCTGATGCGGAACCTGGTCGTGGCCGTGCTGGCCGAACTCACCGAGGAGGCTGCCCGATGACCACGACCACCCAGGTCACCCCGCTGACCGGTGCCGTCGGAAGCGCGTACACCCGTGTGGAGGGCCGGGACAAGGTCACCGGAGCGGCCCGCTACGCCGGAGAGTTCCGCTTCGACGAACTGGTCCACGGCTGGCTGGTGTTGTCCACCGTCGCCCGCGGCCGCATCCGCTCGGTGGAATCCGGCCCCGTCCTCGCGATGCCCGGCGTCCTCGCCGTCCTGCACCACGGCAACGCACCGCGCGTCACCACCGACTACGTGGGCATCGTGGGGCGGCCGGACCCGGTCCTCGCGCTCTTCCAGCACGACCAGGTGTCCTACGTGGGCTGGCCCGTCGCGCTGGTCGTGGCCGAGACGTCCGAGCAGGCCAGGGAGGCCGCCGAGGCACTCGTGGTCGAGTACGACGAGGAGCCGCACGACATCGCGTTCTCCGCAGGGCATCCGGGCGCGTACACGCCAGAGGGCACCGTCATCGGGCCGGCGGACACGGAGAAGGGCGACATGGAGGCCGAACTGGCCGCGTCCGCCGTCGTCGTGGACGCCGAGTACGCCACGCCGGAGGAACACCACAGCTCGATGGAGCCGCACGCGACGACGGCTCACTGGGACGGCGGCCGGCTCGACGTCATCGACACCAACCAGAGCACCATGTGGATCGCGGGCGAACTCGCGCAGTTGTTCTCCCTCGATCCGGCCTCGGTACGGGTGCGGTCCGAACACGTCGGCGGCGGCTTCGGGTCCAAGGGGATGCGCCCGAACCAGGTGGCCGCCGTGATGGCCGCGACCGTCCTTCAGCGCCCGGTCCGGGTCGTCCTGACCCGCCGTCAGATGTTCTCGCTCGTCGGCTATCGCAGCCCTACGGCCCAGCGGGTCAGGCTCGGTGCCGACCCCGACGGGCGGCTGCGCGCGTTCGACCACGAGGCGCACAGTCTCACCTCGACCGTGCACGAATTCGTCGAGCCCAGCGCCGCTGTGGGACGTGTGATGTACGACGCCGACGCGCACCGCACCGCCCACCGGCTCGTCCGGCTCAATGTGCCGACTCCGACCTGGATGCGCGCGCCCGGCGAGGCGCCGGGCTCGTTCGCGGTGGAGTCGGCGCTCGACGAACTCGCCGAGAAGCTGGGCCTCGACCCGATCGCGCTGCGCGCCCGCAACGAACCCGAGCTGGGTCCGGTGTCCGGGCTGCCGTTCAGCAGCCGCAAACTGCTCGCCTGCTTCGAGGAGGGCGCCCGCAGGTTCGGCTGGACGGACCGCGATCCACGTCCCGCCCTGCGCCGCGAGGGGCGCTGGCTGCTCGGGACCGGCACGGCGGCGGCATCGTTCCACGCGGGTGTCGGCCCGTCCACGGCGGCCGTGACCGCCGAGGCGGACGGCACCTTCATCGTGCGGGTCAACGCGACGGACCTCGGCACCGGAGCGCGCACCGCGATGGTCATGGTCGCCGCGGACGCCCTGGAGGTGGACCCGGGACGCATCCGGATACGCATCGCGGACAGCGACCTCGGCCCGGCGATGTTCGCCGGTGGCTCGATGGGCACCCGCTCCTGGGCGTGGGCCGTCATGCGGGCGGCCCGCGAGCTGCGCGAGCGACTGGCCCTGGGCGGCGGCGTTCCGCCGGAAGGGATCACCGTACGGTCGGACACGACGGAGGCCGTCGGCGCGCTGGAGGGCAAGGAACGGCACTCCTTCGGGGCGCAGTTCGCCGAGGTCGCCGTGGACGTCACGAGTGGCGAGGTCCGCGTACGGCGCATGCTCGGGATCTTCGCGGCGGGCCGGATCGTCAACGCGCTGACGGCGCGCAACCAGTTCGTCGGCGGGATGGTCTGGGGACTGTCCATGGCTCTGCACGAGGAGGCGTTCCGGGACCCGGCGTCGGGCGCCACGGTCGGCGCCGACTTCGCGGGCTACCACTTCGCCGCGAACGCCGACGTCCCGCTGATCGAGGCGGACTGGGTGGACGACCCCGACCCTGACGACCCCGTCGGGATCAAGGGAATCGGCGAGATCGGCATCGTCGGAGCCGCGGCCGCGATCGCCAACGCGGTCTGGCACGCGACCGGCGTACGCCATCGGCAGCTCCCGATCCGGCCGGACCGGGTCCTGCTGACGGCAGAGGGAGCCAGGAGTGCTTGATCTCGCCGACGAGTTGAACCGGTGGGTCGAAGAGGGCCGCGCCTTCGCCGTCGCCACCGTCGTGGCCGTGGGCGGCAGCGCGCCCCGCAGCCCTGGCGCGGCCCTTGCCGTCGACAGCGAGGGCACGGCCATCGGTTCGGTCTCCGGTGGCTGCGTGGAAGGGGCGGTGTACGACCTGTGCGTCCAGGCGCTCCAGGACGGCGAGGTGGTGCGCGAGCGGTTCGGCTACAGCGACGAGGACGCCTTCGCGGTGGGACTGACCTGCGGCGGGGTCGTCGAGGTCCTCGTCACGCCGGTGGGTGCGGACGCGCCGGACGGGAAGGTGTTCGCGTCGGCGCTGTCGGCCGCCGCCGCGGGCGAGGCGGCGGCGCTCGCCCGAGTGGTCCGGGGGCCGGCCGAACTGCTGGGCAGGGCGCTGCTCGTGCGCCCGAGCGAAGCGGGATGGGGGTCCGGGTCCCCCAGGACGAAGGCTGGGGGAGAAGCGAGATCAGGGTCCTCCCAAGCGGAGTCCGGAGGAGGATCGTACGAAGGCGAACTCGGCGGGCGTCCTGAGCTGGACCACACGGTCGTGCACGAGGCGCGCGCCCTGCTGAGCGCCGGCCGCACGGGCACGTTCGACACCTCCGCGAGCGCAGCGAGATGGAGGTCCCCCCGGACGGAGTCTGGGGAAGAGTCGCACGGCGGGGCCACCCTGACGGTGTTCGTCGAGTCGCGCGTGCCGCCGCCCCGCATGATCGTCTTCGGTGCCGTCGACTTCGCCGCGGCGCTGGTGAGAGCGGGCAAGTTCCTCGGTTACCACGTGACCGTGTGCGACGCCCGTCCCGTCTTCGCCACCCGCGTCCGCTTCCCCGAGGCCGATGACATCGTGGTCGACTGGCCGCACCGCTACCTCCGGCACACCGAGACGGACAGCCGCACCGTCCTGTGCGTGCTCACCCACGACGCCAAGTTCGACATACCGCTGCTGGAGGCGGCCCTGCGGCTCCCGGTCGCGTACGTCGGTGCGATGGGCTCGCGTCGCACCCACGAGGACCGGAATCGGCGGTTGCGTGAAGTCGGCCTGACGGAGCGGGAGTTGGCCCGCCTGCGCTCCCCCATCGGTCTCGACCTCGGCGCCCGAACGCCCGAGGAGACGGCCCTGTCCATCGCCGCCGAGATCGTCGCGGTACGAGAGGGCGGCTCGGGGGTTCCACTGACCGGCTCGGCGACACCGATTCACCATGACGCCGATGAGCGGGAGGCTGGTGCGGGCGGGGCGTCCCATCAGCGGGGCGTTCCGTCAGCGGGTCACCCCGCCAGGGCCGACCGGGACACCGCGAGGGCCTGCTCGGCGTAGCCGCGGCCGAACAGCACCGCGTGCACCAGCAGAGGGAACAGCTGGTGCAGCCCGATGCGGTCCGGCCAGCCCTCGGCGAGCGGCGCCGCGTCGTGGTAGCCGTCCAGCACCCGGTCCAGGTGGGGGCAGCCGAACAGGTGGAGCATGGCCAGGTCCGTCTCCCGGTGTCCGCCGTGCGCGGCCGGGTCGATCAGCCAGGCGTGTCCGTCGGCGCCCCACAGCACGTTGCCGTTCCACAGGTCGCCGTGCAGCCGGGCGGGCGGCTCGGCCGGTCCTGCCAGCTCGGGCAGCCGCTCGCAGACGCGCTCGACCGCGGTCGCCTCGGCAGGGCGCACCGTGCCGTCGTCGACCGCGCGGCGCAGATAGGGCAGCACCCGGTGCTCGGCGTACCAGCGCGGCCAGTCGGTGCCGGGGACGTTGCGCATCGGCGCGAGCCCGATGTACGCGTCCTCGGGGCCGCCGGGTGGCGGGGCACCGAACGCGGGCGCGCCGGTGGCGTGCAGGGCGGCCAGGTCACGGCCGAACCGGGCGGCGGCCTGCGCGCTCGGTCGGCCGGGCGGGACCCGGTCGGTCACCAGCCAGCTCGCGTCGTGGCCGTGCAGCGCCGGGATGCGGACCGCAGCGGCGTCGGCCAGCCAGCGCAGGCCTGCCGCCTCGGCCCGTACCGCGCCGGGGTCGTCACCGCGCTTGACCATCACGACTCGCCCGCCGTCGAGGGTGACTTCGGCGAGCGTTCCGGACAGCGGGCGCTCAGCGGTGACCGGGCGCCCGGTGAGCCGGGCCGCTGCGGCACCCGGGCGTTCGCCGTCTCCGGCCGCTGTACGGGCGGTCATGCGTCTTGCCTCCGGCGGTTGGGTGGGTGCGGGGTTCGTTGTGGCTGGTCGCGCAGTTCCCCGCGCCCCTGGGTTTGTGGTGGGTGCGGGGTCGTGGGCCGGTGCGTCAGCCCGTCGCCGGGTGGGCATACGGCCCGGTGTTGGTACACGGCCCTGGTGACCTGAGACCGAACCTACGCGACGGGCATACGACGCACCGACCCACGCCCCCTCCCGCCGGTGGGCAAGTTCCGGTGCGTGGTGGCTGAGGGCTCGTCTTTTGGTCTTTTAGGGGCGCGGGGAACTGCGCGACCAGCCACCAACCCACCCGCACCCGACAACGAACCCAACACCTCTTTGTGAAAAGCCGTATTCGCTCCGTAAAGGTTAGGCGTAGGCTCGGGCATATGCGGAGTGCGGTTTCCTTACCGAGCGGCGTACGGAGCGGACCGGGGGCGGAGAGCGGAGGGGTGCGATGAGCGACGGCACGATCGCGCTTCCCTGGCTCGTCGTCCGACAGGACGACAACGGCAATCGCTACCGCGTCGGCAGGTACGCGACCAGGGCCGAGGCCCAGAAGATCGCGGACAGCCTCGACGCCCACGGCCACAAGCAGCTCTACTGGATCGAGCAGATCGAACAGAACGGAAACAACGGGAGCAACGGGAGCAAGTGATCGCTCCCGCACGGTTCCCGTAGGCTCCGGCGCATGACGGAACGGATCGTGGTGGTCGGAGCCGCCGTACTGAGCGAGGGGCGCCTCCTTGCCGCGCGCCGGAGCGCGCCGCCGGAGCTGGCCGGACGCTGGGAGTTGCCCGGCGGCAAGGTCGAACCCGGCGAGACTCCCGAGCGGGCCCTCGTGCGCGAGCTGCGCGAAGAACTCGGCGTCGAGGCGGAGCCACTGGCGCGTATCCCGGGGGAGTGGCCCCTGAAGCCGCCGGACGCCCTCCACGTCTGGACCGCCCGACTGCTCCCCGGCTCCGGCGACCCGAAGCCCCTTGAGGATCATGACGAGTTGCGCTGGCTGACCCCGGACGAGGTCTGGGACGTGGACTGGCTGGATCAGGACGTACCGGCCGTCATGGAGGTCGTACGCCAGGCCTGGGGGAGCCCGACGCCGGAGGCGTGAGCGCCGCGCTGAGGGGTACGCGGGTGGCCGGGCACGTGACTGCGTACGCGGAGCTGTGACATACGCAACGCTCTGGGGTGTGCGGCGACCGCCGGTCGTGGGACGCTCGACGCGCGGGCGTGGGACGTGTGTGACGTACGAGGTGATCACCCCGTACGCCGTTCGTGCCACAGTGCGCCCCCGCATGCGGTACTCCATCCCTCATACCGGGTATGTGCCCTTTAACCCCGTGAAAACGGACATGTTCCGCTTCTGCTCCGGGAGTGATCCGCGTGATCCACACCGAAGGCGAACGCGCCGAGTGGACCTTTCCCGCGGATCCCGGTTCCGTACGGACCGCCCGTACCGTCGTCCGGAGCACACTGTGCGCCTGGGGGCTCGACTCCCTCAGTGATGTGACCGCGCTGCTGGTCAGCGAGCTGGTGACCAACTCCCTGCGGCATGCCACGGGTCCCATCGGCGTACGTCTCGTACGTCCTCAGGAGCCGCTCGGCGCCCTGCGGGTGGAGGTCTCCGACCCGCTGCCGGACCTGCCGCACGAGCGGGCCGCACGCCCCGAGGACGAGGGGGGCCGCGGGCTCCAGCTGGTGGCATGCTCCTCGCGGCGCTGGGGCACCCGGCCCGGCGGGACGGGCAAGACGGTGTGGTTCGAACTGGCCCTGCCCGGCTGAGCGGGAGCGGCTTCCGGTCCGGTCAGCGCCCATCGGCCATGGGGGTTGACCGGAGTCTGTGATTCGACGGGGTGCGCCCTGGTTAGAAGACTGGGAGTGTGTGTCGCGGCCGGTCCTAAAAACATCGGGACCGTGCTGTGATCGTGAACACCGTGTTGTGCGGGGCCGTAGTTCGGGATACTGCGGGCAGCCGCCCCCGGTGACCGATGCCGGACGCGGTGAGCTGGAGGGGACGGTTCGCGTGAGCGAGATACCAGCGAAGGCCACGGAGACTGCGGAGTCCATGGAGTCCGAGGACCCGGGGGGCGACGCGATGGCCGATGCGTCAGACGGCGACGTCGGTGACGTCGAGGGCGAGGTCGACGGGGTGGTGTGGCAGAGCAGTCCACCCGGTTCGATCTACGACTACATCAAGGTCGCCTCGTTCTCGATCGGCCCCGACGGCCTGATCGACCAGTGGAGTCTGCGCGCGGAGCAGCTCTTCGGCATCAGCGCGGACCGGGCCGTGGGCATGGATCCCATCGAGACCTTCGTCGCTCCCGATCTGCGCGAGCGGGGCCAGCGGAAGATGGCCGAGATCCTCGACGGCCGTGAATGGACCGGTGTGGTCCCCTTCCGGCTGCCGGACGGCGAGGAGTCAGGGCGGGGCGCCGAAGGACTCGCCGAGGTTTACGTGATGCCGACGCGCACGGAGGAGAGCGAGCGAGCCGCCCTCTGCATCGTCGTCGACGTGCGCACCCTGCGGGGGATCGAGACAGATCTTGCCGCTTCGCAGGCGGTTTTCGGTCAATCCCCGTTCGGTTTTCTGCTGCTTGACACAGAACTGAAGATTCGCCGTGCCAACGATCGGTTCGCCTCGGTCTTCGGCGGCAGCGCCGAAGACCACCGCGGACGCACCGTCAGGGACTATCTGCCGCCCCGTGAGGCCGAGCGGGTCGCCGCGACGCTGCGCCGCGTCCTGGAGACCGGCGACTCCGTCACCGACATGCAGGTCACGGGCACCCTGCCCGGCTCCTCCGAGCGCCGCAACTGGTCCGTCTACCTCTATCGCGTACACAGCGGTTCGGGCCGGCCGATCGGTATCGCCTGGCTGGGTACCGATGTCACCTCGCGCCGCGCCGCCGCGCGCGAGGCCGCCGCCGCCCGGCGCAATCTCGCCCTCCTGAACGAGGCCGGGGCGCGCATCGGCAACTCGCTCGACCTGGAGACCACGGCCCGCGAACTCCTCGACGTGGCCGTCCCCGGCTTCTGCGACCTCGCCTCCGTCGACCTCTACCAGGGGCTCCTCGCGGGCGACGAGACCCCGCCCGGGCTCGCCGACGGCAGCGCCGAGCTGCGCCGGGTCGCCTTCGCCAGCGCCGTCTCCGACGCGCCCTTCATCGGCGGCCCTGAGCCGGTGAACGTCGGCGCCGTCCACCATTTCGCGTTCACCTCGGCCTGCGCGGACGCCCTGCGCACCGCCCGCCCGAAAACCGTCCCCGGCGACGAGGGCGGCCTCATCCAGTCCACGCTCGCCGTCCCGATGGTCGCGCACGACACGGTCGTCGGCCTGGTCCAGTTCTCGCGTACGAAGGGCAGCGAGCCGTTCGGGGAACGGGACCGGGCGCTCGCGGTCGAACTCGCCGCGCGCGCCGCCGTCTGCATTGACAACGCCCGCCTGTACCGCCGCGAGCACCAACGCGCGTTGATACTGCAGCGCTCCCTCCTGCCCCCGGGCGATCCGGAGGCCTCAGGGCTGGACATCGCCTGCCGCTACCTTCCCGGCAACGCCGCGACCGAGGTGGGCGGCGACTGGTTCGACGTCATCGAACTCCCTGGCCACCGCACGGCGTTGGTCGTCGGCGACGTGATGGGCCGCGGTCTGCGCGCCGCCGTCGCCATGGGTGAACTCCGGACGGCCGTACGCACCTTGGCGCTGCTCGATCTCGAACCGGCCGAGGTCCTCTCGGCGCTGGACGAGATCGCCCGCGGCCTCGGCACGCCCGGCGGCATCCAGCAGGCCACCCGTACCGCGGGCCGCCAGGCGCAGCGCGACGCCGACCTCTCCGAGGTGTACCTCGCGACCTGTGTGTACGCGGTCTACGACTCGGTCACGCGCCGGTGCACCTTCGCCAACGCGGGCCATCTGCCGCCCGTACTGGTGGAACCCGGCGAGACCGCGCTGATGCTCGACGTACCGCCGGGCATGCCGCTCGGCGTCGGCGGCGAGCCCTTCGAGGAGGTGGAGGTCGAACTTCCCGAGGGTGCTCTTTTGGCGCTCTACACGGATGGACTGGTCGAATCCCGCGACCATCCGCTGGACGAGGGCCTGCGGGCCTTCGTGGGCGCACTGACGGAGCCCTCCCTCCCGCTGGAGGACGTCTGCGACCACGTCCTCAACACCCTCGACACCCACCACGGCGAGGACGACATCGCGCTTCTGATGGCACGTGTCCAGGGGCTGCCCGCCGAGTCCGTCGGCGACTGGACCCTGCCGCGCGAGCCGCGCAGTGTGGGCCGCGCACGCGAGTACGCCCGCGGCCAGCTGGTGAGCTGGGGCCTGGAGCCTCTGGTCGACACGGCGGAGCTCCTGGTCAGCGAGCTGGTGACCAACGCCCTGCGCTACGGCGAGGGCGAGATCAGACTCCGGCTCCTCCTCGACCGCACGCTGGTCTGCGAGGTCTGGGACGCCGGCCTCGTCCAGCCGCGCCGCCGCCGCGCCCGCGACACGGACGAGGGCGGCCGCGGTCTCCAGCTCGTCGGTCTCCTGAGCGCGGCCTGGGGCTCCCGCCGCACGCCCCGCGGCAAGACGGTGTGGTTCGAACTGCCCCTGCCGAACGGCGAAACGGGACTCACGGACCCGGCGGAGGCGTTGCTGAGCCTGTTCTGACGGCGGGACCGGCCGGGTCGAAGCCGGGGTCGAAGATCAGGAGGAACGCCTCCTGATCTTCGACCCCAGCCACACCAGCGGGTCGTACTTGCGGTCAACGGCCCGTTCCTTCAAGGGAATCAGCGCGTTGTCCGTGATCTTGATGCCCTCGGGGCAGACCTCCGTGCAGCACTTGGTGATGTTGCAGTAGCCGAGGCCGTGGTCGTCCTGGGCGGTGGTCTTGCGGTCCAGGCCGGTCTCGGCGGCCGCGTCCAGCGGGTGCATGTCCAGCTCCGCCACCCGCATGAGGAACCGGGGCCCCGCGAACGCCTGCTTGTTCTCCTCGTGGTCGCGGACGACATGGCAGGTGTCCTGGCACAGGAAGCACTCGATGCACTTGCGGAACTCCTGCGGGCGGTCCACGTCCTCCTGCATCATCCGGTACTCGCCGGGACCGAGATCGGCCGGCGGCACGAAGGACGGCACCTCCCGTGCCTTCGTGTAGTTGAAGCCGACGTTCGTGACGAGATCCCGTACGACGGGGAAGGCCCGCAGGGGAGTGACGGTGATCGTCTCCTCCGGCTCGAACACCGACATACGCGTCATGCACAGCAGCCGCGGCCGCCCGTTGATCTCCGCCGAGCACGAACCGCACTTGCCCGCCTTGCAGTTCCACCGCACGGCCAGATCGGGCGTCTGGGTGGCCTGGAGCCGGTGGATGATGTCCAGCACGACCTCGCCGTCGTTCACTTCGACCTTGAAGTCCTCCAGGCCACCGCCGTCGGCGTCCCCGCGCCACACCTTGAAGCGGGCCTCATAGCTGCTCACTCGTACAGCTCCTCTTCGGCGAGGTACTTGACCAGCTCTTCCTTGTCGAAGAGGGCGAGCAGGTCCTGGCGGATGGGCTCGGTGGTCTCCCGGGCGAGATCGATCTGGCCGCGTACCGGGTCCGTGGCCGCCAACCCGCCCGTCGGATCGGTCAGCCGGCAGAGCAGATTGATACGCCGCCACTCCCGCTCCATCGTCGGATGGTCCTCACGGGTGTGGCCGCCGCGCGACTCCGTACGTTCCAGGGCGGCGCGTGCCACGCACTCGCTGACCAGCAGCATGTTGCGCAGGTCGAGAGCGAGGTGCCAGCCCGGGTTGAACTGCCGGTGCCCCTCGACACCCGCCCGCCGCGCCCGTACGCGCAGATCCGCCAGCTTCTCCAGCGCCGCCCCCATCTCCGCCTCCCGGCGGATGATGCCGACGAGGTCGTTCATCGTCTGCTGGAGTTCCTGGTGGAGGGTGTACGGATTCTCCGGTGGCCGTCCGGTCTCCGTGACCGCCTCCGGGCCCTCCGCCGAGAACGGCCGCAGCGCCTCGGCCGCCGCCGAGTCGATCTGGTCGTCGTCCACCGCGGGCCGCTCGCCCAGATCGGTCGCGTACCGCGCCGCGTGCAGCCCGGCCCGGCGGCCGAACACCAGCAGGTCGGAGAGCGAGTTGCCGCCGAGCCGGTTGGAGCCGTGCATGCCGCCCGCGACCTCCCCGGCCGCGAAAAGACCCGGCACCCCGCGCGCCGCCGCCGTGTCGGACTCGACCGCGATCCCGCCCATCACGTAGTGACAGGTCGGCCCGACCTCCATCGCCTCGGCGGTGATGTCGACGTCGGCGAGCTCCTTGAACTGGTGGTACATCGACGGCAGCCGCCGCTTGATCACCTCGGCGGGCATACGCGTCGACACGTCGAGGAAGACCCCGCCGTGCGGCGAGCCACGGCCCGCCTTGACCTCGGCGTTGATGGCCCGGGCCACCTCGTCGCGCGGCAGCAGCTCGGGCGGACGCCGGTTGTTGTCCGGGTCCTCGTACCAGCGGTCGCCCTCGTCCTCGGACTGCGCGTACTTCTCCTTGAACACGTCCGGGATGTAGTCGAACATGAACCGCTTGCCCTCGGAGTTGCGCAGCACCCCGCCGTCACCGCGCACGGACTCCGTGACGAGGATCCCCTTCACGGACGGCGGCCAGACCATGCCCGTCGGGTGGAACTGCACGAACTCCATGTTGAGGAGGGGTGCCCCGGCAAGGAGCGCCAGCGCATGACCGTCCCCGGTGTACTCCCACGAGTTCGACGTCACCTTGAAGGACTTGCCGATGCCACCGGTGGCGACCACGACCGAGGGGGCTTCGAGGACGAAGAAACGGCCGGACTCGCGCTCGTAGCAGAAGGCCCCCGACACCCGATCCCCGTCTTTGAGGATCCGCGTGACCGTGCACTCCTGGTACACCTTCAGTCGCGACTCGTAGTCGCCGGTCTCCTTGAAGTCCTCCTGCTGCAGCGACACGATCTTCTGCTGGAGCGTGCGGATCAGCTCCAGGCCCGTACGGTCGCCGACGTGCGCGAGCCGCGGATACTCGTGTCCGCCGAAGTTGCGCTGCGAGATCCGCCCGTCCTTCGTACGGTCGAAGAGGGCGCCCCAGGTCTCCAGCTCCCAGACGCGGTCCGGGGCCTCCTGCGCGTGCAGCTCGGCCATTCGCCACTGGTTGAGGAACTTGCCGCCGCGCATGGTGTCGCGGAAGTGGACCTGCCAGTTGTCCCCGGCGTTGACGTTGCCCATCGCCGCCGCGATGCCGCCCTCGGCCATCACGGTGTGGGCCTTACCGAACAGCGACTTGCAGATCACGGCCGTACGCGCGCCCCGCTCGCGCGCCTCGATGGCGGCCCGCAGCCCGGCGCCGCCCGCGCCGACCACGACGACGTCCCACTCCTGCCGGTCAACTACGGGCATCAGAACAACCTCGGATCGTCAAAGGCACCGGACGCGACCAGATACACGTAGAAGTCGGCGAGCGCCACGCTCACCAGCGACGCCCAGGCGAGCAGCATGTGCCGGGCGTTCAGCTTCCCGACCCACTGCCACATCCGGTATCGCACGGGGTGCTTGGAGAAGTGCTTGAGCTGCCCGCCGACGATGTGCCGGCACGAGTGGCAGGAGATGGTGTACGCCCAGATCAGCACGATGTTGACCAGGAAGACCAGGGTGCCCACACCCATGTGGCCCCACTCGTAGTGCTCGTCGCGGAAGGCGAGCACGGTGTCGTACGTGAGGATGCCGGCGACCAGGATCGCGGCGTAGAAGAAGTAGCGGTGGATGTTCTGCAGGATCAGCGGGAAGCGGGTCTCGCCGGTGTACTTCTTGTGCGGCTCGGCGACCGCGCAGGCCGGGGGCGAGGCCCAGAAGCCCCGGTAGTAGGCCTTGCGGTAGTAGTAGCAGGTCAGCCGGAAGCCGAGCGGGAAGATCAGGATGAGCAGGGCGGGGGACAGGCCCCACCAGCCGCCGAAGATCTCCCAGTTCGGGCCCGCCCGCATCGGCTCGCAGTTCTCCGCCAGACAGGGCGAGTAGAACGGCGAGACGTACGGCGCCGCGTAGTAGTCCGTGTTCGCGAACGCCCGCCACGTCGAGTAGACGATGAACGCCAGCAGCCCGGCCGCGGTGGTGGCAGGCGCCAGCCACCAGCGGTCGGTCCGCAGGTGCGGGGCGGCGATCGCGGCGCGCGTACCGGTTCTTACGCCGCCGCTGTTCAGATTTGGTTCCGTACCAGTGGCCAAGGGGGTGGACTCCAGTCGGATCAGGGTGCGTGCCGGTCGCGGGCGCCGAGACCCTCGTCGTCCGAGTCCGTCCACAGAGTGCTGTCGTACGGGGTGTCGGGGATGGAGACGAGGTCGGGTCGCCGCGGTGCCTTGAGGCCGGGGGCGGCCTCGCGCAGCAGCGCCACGCTCTCGCGCAGGTGATCGGCGTCGGTGCGCACCCGGCGCATCTCCAGACCGCCACCCATCTGCTGTTCCAGGCGCCCCACTGACCGGCACAGGTCGTCGAGAGCGCGCTGGACTGTTGTCAGGTCGTCTTGCACGGACATGGCGTGCCCTCACTTCCACGGACCCTGTGGTCCAAGGCGGCAACGTTCATGCGCCTGCGAGTGTCGCGCGTCACATCGGCCCCTGTGAAGGGATCTGCACGGATTAACGGATCGTGTCGCGCCAACGCGCCGTACGCGCGCCCCCTCAGCCGGAGGAAAGCGCTCCGTTGAGCCGGACGGGTGAGCTTTCGCTTACCCATCGCCGTGGCGCCACCCCGACCCGGGGGCTTGCCCCTTCAGTAGGGCGATAGATCTGATCAGCCCCATTATACGGCCAAACGTGATCTACATCACCAAAATGTGACACCCCACGTGATCAGAACCGCCCCGGAGGTACCAGTCATGTCCCACGACGGCGTCGGACTGCGCGCGGTCATGCGCTCGGTCGCCTTCCTCACGGCGGGCGTGCTCGCGGTGCCCTCCCTCGCCGCGTGCAGCGAGGAGGACCCGGCCGGACGGCCCCTCGCGGGGCAGGACATCGCCCCGGCGGGGCGTGACCGGATCGCCGACGGCGGCACTGTGCGCTGGGCCGTGGACACCGTCCCGGAGACCCTCAACACCTTCCAGGCGGACGCCGACGCGGCCACCTCCCGGGTCGCGGGCGCGGTTCTGCCCTCCATGTACCGGCTCGACGAGTCGGGCCGGCCCGAGCGCAACCCCGACTACCTGGAGTCGGCGAGGGTCGTCGAGCGCGAACCCAAGCAGGTCGTGCTCTACAAGCTCAACCAGCAGGCCGTCTGGAGCGACGGCCGCGAGATCGGCGCCGCCGACTTCGCCGCCCAGTGGCGCGCGCTGTCCGGCAAGGACACCGCGTACTGGACGGCCCGCAACGCCGGCTACGACCGCATCGAGAAGATCGAGCGCGGCGACGGCAACCTCGAGGTACGGGTCACCTTCAGCAAGCCGTACGCGGACTGGCGGTCGCTCTTCTCGCCGCTGTACCCGAAGGACGTCATGGGCACCCCGGACACCTTCAACGACGGCGCCCGCCGCAAGCTGAAGGTCACCGCCGGTCCCTTCGCGATCGACGAGATCGACCGCAAGGCCGGCGACGTCACACTGAAGCGCAATCCGCGCTGGTGGGGCAGCCAGGCCAGGCTTTCCGAGCTGGTGCTGCGGGCCGTACCGCGAGCGAAGCGCGCCGCCGAGCTCGCCGCAGGCCGGCTCGATCTGGCCGAGATCGAGCCGGCCGACGCACGGCGCATCACGCTCGCCGCCCGCCGCAAGGGGGCCGGCGGGACGCCGCTCACCCACGGCCCCGGCGCCGCGCTCACGCCCGGCAACGCGCTGCGCTCCTGGGCGATCGCGCACGGCTCCGACGAGGAGGCGGCCGACGAGGAGATCACCGCCCGCGAGCAGCGCGGCAAGGCGATCGCGAAGTACGCCGACGAGCAGTCGGCCCTGCGCCGTTTCGTGGTCCGCAAGTCCCTGGAACCGGCCTACACGCAGCTCGCGCTCAACGGCGCCGAGGGCCCGCTCGCCGACGAGCGTGTCCGCCGGGCCGTGGCCCGTGCCCTCGACCGGGACGAGCTCGCCCGGGTCGTGCTCAAGCCCCTCGGCCTGCCCGCCGAACCCGTCGGCAGCCATCTCGCCCTCGCCGGACAGGCCGCGTACGCCGACAACAGCGGCGCGCTCGGCGACCAGGACACCGACGAGGCGAAGGCACTGCTGTCCGACGCGGGATGGGTCCGGGGCGGGCCCATCAAGGAGAAGAAGGCGGCGAAGGGGGCCGGCAGCGAGGCCTCCGAGAAGCCGGACGGCTCCGGGGACGACGACGGCACGTACATCGTCGGCGAGGACGACAAGCCGGGCGCGGCCTACGACCCGGCTTCCGGCGACGACAGCTCCGGCTCCCGCGACGACGACAAGCCCGCTGACCAGAGACGCTCCACCGTGCTCGCGCCCGCGCCCGTCGCCGCGCTGCGCAGGGCCCTTCTCGACCAGGCCGCCGCGCAGGCCGCGCGCCGCGAGGCCGACAAGGACACGAAGAAGGAACTGGCGCAGGACGGGAAGATCAAGCGCGGCGGGGCGCCGGGTGCGTACGCCCCGAAAGGCACCGCCGCTCCCGCGGGTGCCGCGGCCGGTCCACTCGCCAAGGACGGCAAACCGCTGTCGCTGCGCTTCGTGCTCCCGTCCGGGCCGGGCACGGAGTCGCTGCGGGCGGTCGGTGGGCGCATCGCGCGGATGCTGGACCGCATCGGTATCCGTACGGAGATCTCCAAGGTCTCCGACGAGAGCTACTTCAAGGACCACATCGCGTCGGGGGAGTACGACCTGGCGCTCTATTCCTGGCCCGCGTCCGCCTTCCCCGCCACCGACGCCCGCCCCATCTACGCCAAGCCGGTCCCGGCGGCGGACGGCTCGCTGAGCGTCGAGCAGAACTACACGCGGGTCGGCACCGACCAGGTCGACCAGCTCTTCGACGAGGCCATCGCCGAACTGGACGAGTTCGAGTCCCGCTCCCTGGTCCGCAAGGCCGACGCCCGCATCTGGGCCGCCGCCGGCTCGATCCCCCTCTACCAGCGCCCCCAGCTCGTAGCGGCCCGCCCGAACCTGGCCAACGCGGGCGCCTTCGGCTTCGAGACACCGGTGTACGAGGACATGGGCTACCTGAAGAAGGGCAAGAGATCTTAGGCGAGCCCTCGCGGTAGGGGCGCCCCGTTAGGGGCGCGGGGCTGTGACATTTGCGGCTCCGCCGCGTGGGCGCGACCAGCCCCAACGGACCCGCGCGGTGGGTACCGGCAGAACCCGTCGAGCCCCAGCGGCCAGCGTGCCCGTACGATGGGGTAAGGCCGTGGCATGTTCCGCCCGGCAGGGCCCGCGTAACGCAGATGTACGCGTCGGCCGTTCACTCACTCCGGGAGAAGCGCCTCACTATGGCCACGCGCCACGACATTCGTAACGTCGCCATCGTCGCCCACGTCGACCACGGCAAGACCACCCTGGTCGACGCCATGCTCAAGCAGGCGGGGTCTTTCGCCGCGCACGCCGCCGAGTCGCTCGACGACCGCATGATGGACTCGAACGACCTGGAGCGTGAGAAGGGCATCACGATCCTCGCCAAGAACACGGCGGTGAAGTACCACCCGAAGGATGGCGGCGACGTCATCACCATCAACATCATCGACACCCCTGGCCACGCCGACTTCGGCGGCGAGGTCGAGCGCGGTCTGTCGATGGTCGACGCGGTCGTCCTGCTCGTCGACGCCTCCGAGGGCCCGCTGCCGCAGACACGCTTCGTGCTGCGCAAGGCCCTCCAGGCCAGGCTGCCCGTCATCCTGTGCATCAACAAGACGGACCGCCCGGACTCCCGTATCGACGAGGTCGTGAACGAGGCATACGACCTCTTCCTGGACCTCGACGCAGACGAGGACCAGATCGAGTTCCCGATCGTCTACGCGTGTGCGCGTGACGGAGTCGCCTCGCTGACCAAGCCGGAGGACGGCACCGTCCCCGCCGACAGCGACAGCCTGGAGCCGTTCTTCTCCACGATCCTGTCGCATGTCCCGGCCCCGACGTACGACGAGGAGGCCCCCCTCCAGGCGCACGTCACGAACCTGGACGCCGACAACTTCCTCGGCCGTATCGCGCTGCTCCGCGTCGAGCAGGGCGAGCTCAGGAAGGGCCAGACGGTCGCCTGGATCAAGCGCGACGGCACCGTCAGCAGCGTACGCATCAGCGAGCTGATGATGACCGAGGCGCTGACCCGCAAGCCCGCCGAGAAGGCCGGCCCCGGTGACATCTGTGCCGTCGCCGGTATCCCGGACATCATGATCGGCGAGACCCTCGCGGACCCCGAGAACCCCATCGCGCTGCCGCTGATCACGGTCGACGAGCCCGCGATCTCGATGACCATCGGCACGAACACCTCGCCGCTGGTCGGCCGCGGCGGCACCGGCAAGGGCGCGGACGCCAAGGCGGCCGTCAAGGACCGCAAGGTGACCGCACGTCAGGTCAAGGACCGCCTGGACCGTGAGCTGATCGGCAACGTCAGCCTCCGGGTCTTCGAGACGGAGCGGCCCGATGCCTGGGAGGTGCAGGGCCGCGGTGAGCTCGCGCTCGCGATCCTCGTCGAAACCATGCGCCGGGAAGGCTTCGAGCTGACCGTCGGCAAGCCGCAGGTCGTCACCAAGGAGGTCGACGGCAAGCTGCACGAGCCGGTCGAGCGCATGACGATCGACGTACCCGAGGAGCACATGGGCGCGGTCACGCAGCTCATGGGCGTCCGCAAGGGCCGGATGGACAACATGTCCAATCACGGCTCCGGCTGGGTGCGCCTCGAGTTCGTCGTTCCGTCCCGTGGACTCATCGGATTCCGGACGGAGTTCCTGACCCAGACCCGCGGTACGGGCATCGCGCACTCCATCCACGAGGGCCACGAGCCGTGGTTCGGCAACCTCCAGACCCGTAACAACGGTTCACTGGTCGCCGACCGCTCCGGCGCCGTCACCGCGTTCGCGATGACGAACCTTCAGGAGCGCGGCGTGCTCTTCGTGGAGCCGGGCACCGAGGTGTACGAGGGCATGATCGTCGGTGAGAACTCGCGCGCCGACGACATGGACGTGAACATCACCAAGGAGAAGAAGCTCACCAACATGCGGTCGTCCTCGGCCGATTCGTTCGAGGCGATCGTCCCGCCGCGCAAGCTCTCGCTGGAGCAGTCGCTGGAGTTCTGCCGCGACGACGAGTGCGTCGAGGTCACTCCGGAGTCCGTTCGCATCCGTAAGGTGAACCTGGACGCCCGCGAGCGCGCCCGCGCCGCGAGCCGCGCCAAGCACGGCTGACGCCCTCTCACCGAGGGTCTTCGCAAACCCGGTTGGTCCGTCTCTCCGCTTCGAGGAGAGCCGGGCCTTCGGTGTGCTCCGGGGCCTCGGCCGCGGGGCGTGCTGGCGTGATCCGTTCGGGTGTGCTGTCGATGCGCTGTCGGTGCCGTTCGCATATCGGAGTGCGTGCGATCAAGTTTCGGACATGTAAACGGAAAACGCTCCACCTATGTCCGTTATGGGGGAATTCTGTTTCACCTGTCAAGCGCGATCAGGTGTCAGTCTTTGCAATTTTTGCTCAAAATATCGACGGTAGGGAGATCCCTATGTCTTCCGGGCTTGACGCGCGTTGATTCCCTTGGCGAAAGTTCCCCCAAACCACAGAACCTGCCGGTATCTGTGCTGCGCTCAACTTTCCGTCCCCCGGGGGAAGAACACACATGACAAGTCCAACCAAGGCCGAGGGCTCCGGCCCGTCGGTCGCCTTGGACCCTGAGCTGGCGGCGACCACCGATGGCGCGGGGCCCAAGAAGCTTGAGGGCCGTTCCCCCGGCCAGCTGATGTGGCAGCGCTTCAAGCGTGACCGTACCGGCATGGTCTCCGCCGGTGTAGTGATTTTCTTCTTCGTCGTGTCCGCGCTGGCGCCGGTGATCTCCAAGCTGTACGGCAAGGACCCGTACACCCTGTACGCGCAGGAGCCGGAGTATCCGTTCCTGCTCGACGACTTCGCCATGCCGACCGGGTCGTTCGGCGGTGTCTCGGGTGACTTCTGGTTCGGTGTCCAGCCCCAGCTGGGCCGCGACGTGTTCACGATGCTGCTGTACGGCATCCGCAACTCGCTCTTCATGGCCCTGGTGCTGACGCTCCTTTGCGTCATCACCGGAGTTCTCATCGGCCTGGTCGGCGGCTACTTCGGCGGCAAGGTCGACTACTGGCTGGGTCGGGTCACGGACTTCTTCCTGTCGTTCCCGAACCAGTTGTTCTTCATCGCCTTCATGCCCGTCGTCACCGCGATGTTCGTCTCCCCGACGGATGAGACCCCCACCTACCTGCGCGTGGTCGCGATCATCCTGGTGATGTGGTTCCTCGGCTGGATGAGCATGGCCCGGCTCGTCCGCGGCTCCGTGCTCTCGTTGCGTGAGCGCGAGTTCGTCGAGGCGGCCAAGGTCTCCGGCGCCTCGCGGTGGCGGATCGTCCGCAAGGAGATCCTGCCGAACGTCGTCACCCCGATCCTGGTGCAGGCCACGTACACACTGCCCAACTTCATTCTGAACATCGCGTTCCTCTCCTTCGTCGGGGTCGGCCTTGTCGAGCCGACTCCCGACTGGGGCCGGATGTTCCGCATCGGTGCCGAGATCTACGAACAGGACCCGGCGTTCCTGCTCTTCCCGGGTGCGGCAATGGTGATCTTCATTCTCGCCTTCAATCTCCTCGGTGACTCCGTCCGCGATGCCTTCGACCCGAAGACCGGACGGTGAAAGCGTCCACGAGCAGGGGGGTGGCTGCCGCCCCCAGCGCCGGGCAACCGGATGGCCAGGCAGCACTTCTGGATAACGACCGACAGGTAGGTGCAATAAGCATCATGAAGCCCATCCGATCGCGCTCTGTGAGAGCCGTTGTCGCCATTGCGGCGGCCGGCTCGCTCGCGCTCACCGGCTGCTCCAGCGACAGCGGCAACGAATCAAAGGACCGGGCGAAGACCCAGGACGACGCCGCATCGCAGCAGAAGCCCGTCCAGTACGCCGACGCCGCGGCCTCCAACGGCCCCGCGGCGGCGGTCGCGGGCGCCAAGTCCGGCGGCACGATCAACGTCTACATGCAGTCGGACCTGTCCCATATGGACCCGGGTCAGATCTACGTCAGTGACGCGGGCCAGTTCGCCAACCTCGTGCACCGCGGGCTGACGAACTTCCAGGAGGACAAGAACGGCAACCTGACGGTGGTCGGCGACATCGCCACCGACTCCGGTCAGTCGTCCGACGGCGGCAAGACCTGGACGTACAAGCTCAAGAAGGGCATCAAGGACGAGGACGGCAACGCCATCACGTCCGCGGACGTCCGCCACACCATCGAGCGCCAGTACGCGAAGTTCATCTTCGACGGTCCGACCTACGTCCAGACCTGGCTCTCCGGTGCCGACTACCGCAAGGACCTGCCGGACGGGCCGTTCAAGGGCAAGCACCTGCCGGACACCGTTCTGGAGACGCCGGACGACGAGACGGTCGTCTTCCACTTCAACCAGCCGCGTCCCGACCTGCCGCAGGCGCTCTCCATGGCCGGTTACGCCATCGTGCCCGAGAAGCAGGACACCCAGGCGAAGTACGACAAGGCTCCGGCCGCGCTCGGCCCGTACAAGATCTCCGAGTACAAGGCCGGCAAGTCCCTGAAGCTGGTCAAGAACACCAACTGGGACCCGAAGACCGACTCGGTCCGGCACCAGTACGTCGACGGCTACAACTTCACCACGACGATCGACCAGGCCAGCCAGACCAAGCGGCTGATCGCCGACCAGGGCGAGGCCAAGAACGCGATCCAGTGGACCGACCCGGTCGACACGGCGCAGATCCAGGACGTCGTCACCGACCCGGTGGTCAACAAGCGCACGGTCAAGGGCTACCAGCCCTACGTCTGGCAGCTGAGCTTCAACCTTGACAAGGTCAAGGACAAGAAGATCCGCGACGCCATCACGTACGCCATCCCGAGCCAGGCCATGGTCCAGGCCGACGGTGGCCGGTACGGCGGTGAGATCGCCGGTGGTCTGTTCGCCCCGACCCTGCCGGGCTTCGACGCGAAGTACGACCCGTACGGCAAGCTCAAGGCGCCCAACGGCGACCTCAAGAAGGCCCAGGAGCTGATCAAGGAGGCGGGCGTCAAGAAGGGCACCAAGCTCACCTACGCCTACTCCAACACTCCGCGCGGCCAGGCGCAGCAGGTCATCATCAAGGACGCGCTCGAGAAGCTCGGCTACGACGTACAGGCCAAGGAGATCGACCGCGCCACGTTCTACGAGCAGGTCGGCAAGCTCAAGAACCCGTACGACCTCTACATGACCGGCTGGGGCCAGGACTGGCCGTCCCAGTCCACGGTCGTGACCCCGGTCTACGACGGCACGCAGGTCGCCGACGGTTCGCCGAACTACTCGCACATCAACGACCCGCAGGTCAACAAGCTGATCGAAGAGGCTCTGAAGCTGGAGCCGGCCGAGGCCGCCGCGAAGTGGGAGGAGGCGCACAAGCGCATCCTCGAGGAGATCAACCCGGCTGCCCCGGTGTACTACTCGAAGACGATCCAGCTGTTCGGGTCGAACATCGGCGGTGCGAAGTACAGCACCGAGTCGAGCTACATCGACATCAACAATGTGTTCCTGAAGAAGCCGTAGCCAAGCGCCACGGCTGATCCGTGGGGGTGCGCGCCAGGCGGAGCGCACCCCCACGGACACCCCCACCCCTTCACCGCACCGCCGCTTCCGAAGAGAGCAGCCGCCCGCCATGCTTCAGTTCCTCATCCGCAGGACGATCGGCGCGGTCGTGATCATGTTCCTGATCGCCGCGTTCACGTTCTTCCTGTTCTACGCAGTCCCCCAGGACTTCGCCGCCCTCTCCTGCGGCAAGAACTGCTCGCCGGAGAACCTCGCTGTCATCCGGCAGAACCTCGGTCTGGACAAGCCCATCACCGCGCAGTTCTGGGACTTCATGGTCGGCATCGTGGCCGGTCGCGACTTCCCCGTCGGGCACTGCGACGCTCCGTGCCTGGGCGTCTCCTTCAGTACCGGCGACTTCGTCTGGGACTCCCTCATGGACCGGTTCCCGCTGACGCTGTCGCTGACCCTCGGCGGTCTCGTCGTCTTCCTGGTGTTCGGCCTCGGCACCGGCATGCTCGCCGCCTGGAAGCGCGGCACCCTGGTCGACAAGATCGCCAGCAGCGCGTCCATCGTGCTCAGCTCGTTCCAGATCTACCTGCTCGGCCCGATCGTGCTCGGCCTCTTCGTCTACTCGACGGGCTGGATGGAGAACCCCAAGTACGTTCCGTTCACCGAGGACCCGGGCGCCTGGTTCGTCGGACTGCTCATCCCCTGGGTCGTGATGGCCACGATCTTCACCGCCCAGTACACGCGTATGGCCCGCTCCACCATGATCGAGCAGCTGCAGGAAGAGCACGTCCGCACCGCCAGAGCGAAGGGCATGTCGCGGAAGTACGTGTTCTTCCGCTATGCCTGGCGTGGTTCACTCATCCCGATCGTCACCATCCTCGGCATCGACCTCAGCTCGCTGCTCGCGGGCGGTGTGGTCACCGAGTTCACCTTCGACCTGGCGGGCATCGGACGCCTCGCGGTGGAGTCGTCGTTGACCAAGGATCTGCCGCTGACGATGGGTGCCATGCTGTTCGGAGCCTTCTTCATCCTGATCCTGAACATCCTCGTGGACATCGCCTACGCGTTCATCGACCCGCGCGTGCGCCTCAGCTAGGAGAACGACCGTGACCACACTGACCAAGGTCGAAGACGTCCCGAACCCGACCGGGTCGGACGCCTTCCTCTCGGTCCGGGATCTGCGGGTGCAGTTCGCCACCGAGGACGGCGTCGTCAAGGCGGTGGACGGCCTTTCCTTCGACGTCGAGCGCGGCAAGACCCTGGGCATCGTCGGTGAGTCGGGCTCCGGCAAGTCCGTCACCAACCTGACGATCCTCGGGCTGCACAGCCCCAAGACCACCACCGTCGAGGGCGAGATCGTCCTGGACGGCAAGGAGCTGATCACCGCCTCCGAGAAGGAGATGGAGAAGCTCCGCGGCAACAAGGCCGCGATGATCTTCCAGGACCCGCTGACCGCGCTCTCGCCGTACTACACGGTGGGCCGCCAGCTGTCCGAGCCGTTCATGAAGCACACCGGAGCCTCCAAGAAGGAGGCGAAGGCCCGGGCGATCGAGATGCTCGACAAAGTCGGAATCCCGCAGCCCAAGGCGCGCTTCGACGACTACCCGCACCACTTCTCCGGCGGTATGCGCCAGCGCGCGATGATCGCCATGGCGCTGATGTGCGACCCCGACCTGCTGATCGCCGACGAGCCGACCACCGCGCTCGACGTGACCGTGCAGGCGCAGATCCTGGACCTGCTCAGGGACCTGCAGCAGGAGTTCGGCTCCGCGATCGTCTTCATCACCCATGACCTGGGCGTCATTTCGCACATGGCCGACGACCTGCTGGTGATGTACGCGGGCCGGGCCGTGGAGCGCGGCAGCACGCGCGAGGTGCTCAGGCAGCCCCAGCACCCGTACACCTGGGGCCTGTTGAGCTCGATGCCGAGGCTCGGCGGCGACCTCAGCGAGGCGCTCACACCGATCCCGGGTTCGCCGCCCAGCCTCCTCACCCCGCCGTCCGGCTGCCCCTTCCACCCGCGGTGCACCTTCACGGACGAGGTGGGGGGCAACCGCTGCGCCGACGAGCGGCCGACGCTGGCCGAGGGCCGCGCCGCCGCGTGTCATCTCACCGGCGAGCAGAAGCAGACCATCTTCATCGACCAGATCCAGCCCCGGCTGCGCTAGGGAGAACCGAGACATGAGCGAGAACCTCACCCTCCCCGCACCGCAGGACTCGACCGGTACGTCGGCCGAGACGCTCCTCAGCGTCGAGGGCCTCACCAAGCACTTCCCGATCTACGGCGGCTTCCCGATCAAACGGAAAGTCGGCGCCGTGCAGGCCGTCGACGGAGTCGACCTGACCGTCGGGGTCGGCGAGAGCGTCGGCCTCGTCGGCGAGTCGGGCTGCGGCAAGTCGACCACCGGCCGGCTCATCACGCGGCTCCTGGAGCCGACCGGCGGCAAGATCACGTACGCGGGCCAGGACATCACGCACGCCTCGCGCAGGCAGCTCGCCCCCGTACGGTCCGAGATCCAGATGATCTTCCAGGACCCGTACTCCTCGCTGAACCCGCGGCAAACCGTCGGCACCATCATCAAGTCGCCGATGGAGGTCAACGACATCAACCCGGAGGGCGGCCGCGAGAAGCGCGTACGCGAACTCCTGGAACTCGTCGGACTCAACCCCGAGCACTACAACCGCTTCCCGCACGAGTTCTCCGGCGGCCAGCGCCAGCGCATCGGCGTGGCCCGCGCCCTGGCCCTCAAGCCGAAGCTGATCGTCGCGGACGAGCCGGTGTCGGCCCTGGACGTGTCGATCCAGGCGCAGGTCGTCAACCTGCTGCAGAAGGTCCAGCAGGAGATGGGCATCGCCTTCCTCTTCATCGCCCACGACCTCGCCATCGTGCGCCACTTCTCGCAGCGCGTCGCGGTCATGTACCTCGGCAAGATCGTGGAGGTCGGTGACCGGGACTCGATCTACAACCGGCCACGGCACCCCTACACCCACGCCCTGCTGTCGGCGGTCCCCGAGGTCGTCACCGAGGACCACGAAGACCGCGAGCGCATCCGCCTCGCCGGTGACGTGCCCTCGCCGATCCACCCGCCGTCCGGCTGCCGCTTCCGTACGCGCTGCTGGAAGGCACAGGACAAGTGCGCCAGCGAGGAACCGCCGCTCATCCAGCTCTCCGGCAACCGCGGCGGCCATCTGACGGCCTGCCACTTCCCGGAGGAGCCGACCACGGAGGCACGCGACGAGGACGTCGTGCTGGACCCGGCGCTGAAGGCGCTGGAGGACAACTCCGCGGACGACTCCGTCACCAAAGCCACGAAGGCCTGACCGGGTTGAACATCGACAAGATCACCTTCGACTGCACCGGAGACCCGTACGACCTGGGCCTGTTCTGGAGCAGGCTCCTCGATCGGCCCCTGGCCGACGACGACAAGCCGGGGGACCCGGAGGCGCTCATCTCGGCCACACGTGCCCGGACGGCGGGGGCTGGGTCACCCTGACCGATCCCGAGGGCAACGAGTTCTGTGTGGAGCGTGGGGACCGCGGGGAGCACAGGGAGCGCACGGGCGAGCCGACATAGCGGCACAAACCCGCATCAACTTCGTTAACACGCAGGCAACTTGGTCGACCCGATGCCGATATACGGACGCGTCAAGCTCGACAGCGTACGGCCGTGCGGGTGCCGTAGACCGGCCGGGGCGCGCCATGTCGCCCCGGCCGGTCGCACGTTCGGGCCCATGCCCGGTGAGCTTCAGGCCATGCCCAGTGAGCGCTTCAGGAAGTCCACCTGGAGCAGCAGCAGGTTCTCCGCCACCTGTTCCTGAGGGGTCATGTGCGTGACCCCGGAGAGCGGCAGCACCTCGTGGGGGCGGCCCGCGGCCAGCAGCGCAGAGGACAGGCGCAGGGTGTGGGCGACCACCACGTTGTCGTCGGCGAGGCCGTGGACGACCATCATGGGGCGGGCCGGCTCGGCGGCGTTCACCAGGCCGTTGTCGTCGATGAGCGAGTTCTCGGCGTACACCCCTGGCTGCCGGTTCGGATCGCCCAGGTAGCGCTCCGTGTAGTGGGTGTCGTACAGCCGCTGATCGGTGACCGGCGCGCCCACTACGCCCGCGTGGAAGACGTCCGGGCGGCGCAGCACCGCGAGCCCGGCGAGATAGCCGCCGAAGGACCAGCCGCGGATCGCGACCCGGCTCAGGTCCAGCGGGAAGCGCTCGGCGAGCGCCTGGAGCGCGTGGATCTGGTCCTCGACGACGATCGCGGCCATGTCGTCCTTGATCGACTTCTCCCAGGCGGGGGAGCGGCCCGGCATACCGCGCCCGTCCGCGACGATCACCGCGAAGCCCTGGTCGGCGAACCACTGCGAGGTGAGGTACGGGTTGTGCGCCGCCAGCACGCGCTGTCCGTGCGGGCCGCCGTACGGGTCCATCAGGACCGGCAGCGGACCGTCGCCGTCCGAGTGGCCCGTGGGGAGCAGCACCGCGCAGGGCACACGGCGCTCGCCCGCCTCCGTGAGCGTCACGCGCGGGCGCAGGCCGGGGTCTTCGGCGTACGAGGCCACCGCCGCGACCCTCTTGCCGTCGCGCAGCACCTGCACCTGGGCGCCCGGCTGGTCCGGCACGGCGGAGACCAGCACCGTCACGGGACCCGAGCGGACCGCCGAGTGCACCCCGGGCTCCTGCGACAGCCGCTCCATGCCGAGGTCGTTGACCCGGTAGACGTGGACCTCGCCGATCTCGGGAGCCGTCGCCGCCTCGCCCGCCGACGCGGACACCAGCACGTCCTCGTCCGAGACGTCGAGCACCGCGCGTACATGCAGCTGCGGTCCCGTCAAAGGGCGTTCACCCACCGCGAGCACCCGCGCCCCGCCCTCGTCGGCGATCCGCACCAGCTGTCCGCCGGGGCTCCAGCACGGCACGCCGGGGAAAAGATCCAGCCATTGTGGATCTTCGTCCGCGTGCACCATCCGGGTCACCCCGGTGTCGGGGTCCACGGCCAGATAGAACTGGCTCCGCTGGTCCCGAGCCTGCACGAGCAGGAGCGGCGCTCCGGCCGCTGACCAGTGCACTCGTGCCAGATAGGGGTAGCGCGCCCGGTCCCAGACGACCTCCGTACGCGCCCCGTCGAGACCGATCACGAAGAGGCGTACGTCCGCGTTGTCGGTTCCTGCCGCCGGGTACGCGACCTGCTGCGGAGCCTGCTCCGGGCGCGCCGGATCGGCGATCCACCAGCGGCGTACGGGCGCGTCGTCGGCCCGCGCGACCAGCAGCCGGTCCGAGTCCGGCGACCACCAGAAGCCGCGTGAACGGCCCATCTCCTCCTGCGCGATGAACTCGGCCAGGCCGTACGTGACCGTCTCCGACTCGGGTTCCGCGAGCGCCCGGTCGCCCTCGCCCTCGGCGCCGACGACCCGCAGGGCGCCCCCGGCGACGTACGCGACGAGCCGTCCGTCGGGGGACGGACGCGGGTCGAGGACCGGGCCGGGAACGGGCAGTTCACGTGCCGTACCGGCCCGCAGCTCGGCCGTGAAGAGCCGCCCCGACAAGGTGAAGGACGCCAGCTCGACCGCCGTGTCGGTGGCATGACCGACGATGCCCGCGCCGCCCTCCCGGCTGCGCTCGCGGCGCGCCCGCTCCTCGGCCGACAGCCGCTCGGAGACGCCGCCGAGCAGCGCCTGCGGGTCCGCGGCGACGCGTTCCTCTCCGTTCGCCACATCGAGGACCCACAGCAGATTCGCCCGGTCCGTACCCGAGCGGGACCGCAGGAACACGACCCGGGAACCGTCGGGCGCCACGGTGAATGCGCGGGGCGCGCCAAGCGTGAAGCGCAGGGTGCGCGCCTGCCGGCGCGGAAAAGAGAGAGGCTCGGTCGTCATGCCCCCGACCATATTGGCCATGCGCCCCCTTGTGCGGCCGTGCGCCGATCAATGCGCAGGTCTGGATAGTTATGATCAATGGCGCTGCCTGGGTATGAACCTGCTGGCTGCCGTACTGACGACCCGCGTCCCTGGGATCCTTGGAGGTGAACCGCCGTGGCACTCTCGATTTCGGCGGTGGTGCTGCTGGCGATCATCGTCTTCCTGCTGGTCAAGAAATCAGGACTGAAGGCCGGGCACGCGGTCGTCTGCGTCCTGCTCGGCTTCTATCTGGCCAGCTCGACGATCGCGCCCACGATCAACGAGCTGACGACGAACATCGCGGGCATGATCGGGGACATCAAGTTCTGACCCCCCGCCTCATAGGCATGCGCCGGGTCCCGTAGGTTCGGGGCTCGTCGGGCCTCGTACGGGCGGGGCTCATAGGGTGGGGGCCATGACGGAACTGCCCGGCCGTCGTCTGCTCCTGGTGCACGCGCATCCGGACGACGAGGCGATCAACAACGGCGCGACCATGGCCCGGTACGCGGCCGAGGGCGCCCAGGTCACGCTGGTGACCTGCACTCTGGGCGAGCAGGGCGAGGTCATCCCGCCCGAGATCGCCCATCTGACGGGCGAGGCCCTCGGCAGTCACCGCCGCACGGAACTCGCGGCGGCGATGGACGCGGTCGGCGTGCACGACTTCCGCTCCCTCGGCGGCCCCGGCCGTCACCAGGACTCCGGGATGATGGGCCTCCCCGAGAACGACGACCCGCGCTCCTTCTGGCAGGCGGACGTCGACGAGGCCGCCGCGGATCTCGTCGCGGTGATCCGCGAGACACGTCCCCAGGTGCTGATCACCTATGACCCCAACGGGGGTTACGGCCACCCGGACCACATCCAGGCCCACCGGGTCGCGATGCGGGCCGCGGACCTGGCCGCCGAGCCGGACTTCCGCCCGGATCTCGGCGCCCCCTGGACGATCACGAAGATCTACTGGAACCGCGTGCCGCGCTCCGTGGCCGAGGAGAGCTTCGCCCGCCTGAAGGACGTACTGGACGAACTTCCCTTTTCCGCCTCTGCCGCCGTCGACGACGTGCCCGGTGTGGTGGACGACTCACTCATCACCACCGAGATCGACGGCACGGCCTTCGCCGGCGCCAAGGCCGCGGCGATGCGGGCGCATGCCACGCAGATCGAGGTCGTCGAGCCGTGGTTCGCGCTGTCGAATCAGCTCGCGCAGCCGATTTTCGTCGTGGAGTACTACGAGCTGGTGCGGGGCGAGCGTGGCGGGGCGCAGGCAGGGGTGCGTTCAGGCGTGCGTTCAGGCGTGCGTGAGACGGACTTGTTCGCGGGGATTTCTGAGGTGAGTGCGTGATGAGTACGGCGAACAGATCCGGGGCGGACAGGTCAAGGGCGGGCAAGTCCGGTACGGGGAGATCCGGTACGGGAAGCGCCGGTGCGGGAAGCATGCTCGCCCAGCCGTTGGGGCCGCCGTCGGCCGGACGGATCGCCGCCTACCTGGGGCTCTTTGTGCTGGGTGCCGTGGTCGGGGTGGCCGGGGGGCTGGTCCAGGACGGCTGGTTCCCTGGCGGGTTGCTGCTCGCGCTCGCGGGCGCGGCAGGGCTCTTCCTGGGCGGGGCGCGGGCGCTCGGCAGCCGGGCCGGGGCGGTCGCGCCCGCGGCCGGCTGGATGATCGCCGTCATCCTGCTCACCGCCAGCCGCCCGGAGGGCGATTTCCTCTTCGCCGCGGGAGCCGGCTCCTATCTCTTCCTCCTCGGCGGGATGGCTGTGGCTGTGATGTGCGCCACCCTTGGCCCGGGGCGGCAACCGGATGGCTCCACCGCCCGACTTGCCAAGTGACGTACTACTTCGCCGCAGAACGCGGGTGCGGGTCCGGTGTGGGTTTCCTCAGCGGTCGCCGGATACACGCCAGTGGTGGCCAGTATGGTGGTGCGCGCCGCCGAGCCGCCCGAAACGAGGTTGAGGTCGAGTACACGGGCGGCGGAGCCAATCGGGAGAACCTGCCTTGAGTCGTGAAACTGACAGTTCGTCCTCCGGGCCCAACGGGCGCGGCGGAGCCGCCTACCCGTCGGGTACGCCGCCGTACGGGACCCCCACGGCGTCCGACGACGGTGCCGACGTGGGGCGTTCCGCCGGTGACCGGCCGGAGGAGCGCAAGACCGAGACCACGCTGACGACGCGGATCCGGATCAACATCCCTGGATCGAGGCCCATTCCGCCGGTCGTCGTACGGACGCCCGTCGCGGACACCGAGAGTTCCGACAACGGTTCGAAGGCCCCGAACGGGCCGGCGTCGGCCGCGGCAGAGCCTGGGCCGAGAGCCTCCTCGGCCACGCCCGAGCCTTCGGAATCCGCGCCCTCGTCCGGGTCGTCCGGCCCGTCCGCTCCCGCCGGGGAGAAGACCAGCGACTGGTTCGCGCCTCGCAAGTCCGGTGCGCCCAAGGGCGGTCAGGGCGGTGGCGGCACCAACGGGGCGGGCGTCTCCGGCAGTTCGGGTTCTCCGGGTTCGGGTGCTTCTGGTGCTTCGGGTTCAGGGGTCTCCGGCGGGCCCGGTGCCGGTGGCGCGCGGCCCGGTGGCTCGGGTGCGCGTCCTGGTGCGGCGCCCCGGCCCAGTGGTGCGAACAGTACGAACGGCGCGGGGCTGCCCGGTGCCGGCGGCACCGGTCCCGTGGCGCCGGGGCACGGCGGCGGTACCGGGTCCTTCGACGTGTCCGGTGTGCTGGCGGCGGGGCCGCTGGGTCCCGGCAGCGGGGGCGGTCCGCCTAACGCGAACGGTGCGAGTGGTGCCGGCGACGGTGGCGATGCGTCGCGGCGCGATGATCTTCCGTACTTCTCCGAGTACTCCGACTACTCCGGCTCCTCCGCCGAGGGGGGCCGGGGTGGCCAGGATGGTCCCTCGGGGCCGACCGGCGGACCGGTCACCGGGGAGGGGCCGCTGGGGCCGCCCGCCGGTGC
>NZ_JAAKZY010000111.1 GCF_011045015.1 Streptomyces scabichelini
GTGCCGGACCCTGCAACCCCAGCGTGTAAGCCACCCGGCCCGACGCCACACTCGACGTCGTGCCCGTCAACCCGAACCCGGCGGCACCCGCACCCGCCTCACCCAACCGCGGACCGTACTCCTGGGCCATGACACCGGCGAACACCCCGGTCTGGGTGCCGCGCAGGGAGTCCGGGGCGATTCGGGCCCGCTCCAGGGACTCCCAGCACACTTCGAGGAAGGCGCGCTGCTGTGGGTCCATCGCCTGTGCCTCACGCGGCGAGATCCCGAACAGTTCGGCGTCGAAGTCCGCGGCGCCTTCGAGGAAGCCTCCGCTGCGTACGTAGGTGGTGCCTATGTGGGCGGGGTCGGGGTCGTAGAGGCCGTCGAGGTCCCAGCCACGGTCGGCCGGGAAACCCGAGATCACATCACGCTGCTGGGCGACGACCTGCCACAGCGCCTCGGGCGAGTCCACCCCGCCCGGAAAACGGCAGCCGATTCCGACGATCACGACGGGGTCGTCCTGATCGGCACGGGCCTCGAGGGCCGCCTTCTCACGCGGCGCTTCGGCCAGCAGCGCGGCCAGCTCGGCGGGGCTGGGGTGGTCGTACACCACCGTGGTGGGCAGCTTGCGCCCGGTGGCGGTGACGAGCCGGTTGCGTAACTCGACGACCATGGCCGAGTCGATGCCCAGCTCCTTGAACGTCCGCCGTGGTTCGATCTCGGCGGCGGAGTCGTGGCCGAGAACGGCGGCGGTGTGCGCCCGTACGAACTCCAGGGCGGCCGGGCCGGTCAGCGAGCGGTTCGGCTCGGCCTCGTGTCCGTCCTCCGTGTCCTGCGGGAGTGCCGCGGCCTGCGGCGTCGGTGCGGTGCCGGCCGACGGCAAGCCCCGGGCGACGTCAGTCTGCCCGGAGATCCAGTGACGGCGCCGCTGGAAGGCGTACGTCGGCAGCTCGGCGCGGGCGGTGCCGGCGGGCAGGACGGCGGACCAGTCCACCTCCGCGCCATGGCAGAACGCCTCGCCGAACGCGAGCAGCAGCCGTTGCCCTCCACCCTCCTCGCGGCGCAGCGTGCCCAGCGCGGCAACCGGCACGTCCGCGGCCTCCGCGGTCTGCTGGACGGCGAGCGCCAGAACGGGGTGCGGGCTCATCTCGATGAACAGCTCGCGCCCCGCGTCGAGCAGTGCCCTGACGACGGGCTCGAACCGCACGGGTTCGCGCAGGTTGCGATACCAGTAGTCGACGTCCAGCTCGGAACCGTCCAGCGCTGTGGCGGTCACGGTGGAGTGCAGCGGCACGCTCCCGCTGCGCGGCGCGATCCCGGCGAGGTCGGCCGACAGCGTGTCGCGTACGGCGTCGACGTGCGGGCTGTGCGAGGCGTACGCGACCGGGACGCGCCGGGTACGGACGTCCTCGCCGTACTGCGCGGCCAGTGCGTCCAGGGCGGCTCCGTCACCGGCCACCACGGTCATGCCTGGCGAGTTGACGGCGGCCACGCTCAACCGCGGGTGTGCGGCGAGGTCTTCGCGTACCCGGTCGGCGGGCAGCGACACCGTGAGCATGCCGCCGCCGCGGCCGGCCAGCGCGCCGAGGGCGGCGCTTCGTACGGCGATCAGCCGGGCCGCGTCGTCCAGGGTCAGGGCGCCGCTGACGGTGGCGGCGGCGATCTCGCCCTGTGAGTGGCCGACGACCGCGGCCGGTTCGACACCTGCCGACCGCCACAGTGCGGCCAGCCCGACCATCACGGCCCACAGGGCGGGTTGCACGACGTCGTCGCGATCGAGAGCGGGCGCGCCGGGGCGTCCGCGCAGCACATCGGTCAGGGACCAGTCGCGATACGGGCGCAGCGCGCGCTCGCAGTCCTCGATGACCTGGGCGAAGACGGGGGCGCTGTCGAGGAGTTCCGCTGCCATGCCGGCCCACTGCGAGCCCTGGCCGGGGAAGACGAACACCGCTTCGCGGACGGCCTGGTGGGTGCTGCCCTCGACCGCGGCCTGGGTGCCCCGGGCGTCGGCGACCGCGTCAAGAGCGGTCAGCAGCTCGTTCCGGTCGGCGCCGGCCAGAACCGCCCGGTGGGTGAAGGCGGTGCGGTCGTGAGCCAGGGCCCGGGCGATCTCGGCGGCACCGAGATCCTGGTGTGCGGCGAGGTGTTCACGCAGACGGGCCGCCTGGGCGCGCAGCGCCTTTTCACCGCGTCCGGACAGCACCCAGGCGACAGAATTGTATTCGCCCGATTCTTTTGACTTCTCTGGCTTGTTCGCGACGGTCACGGCGGCGTCGCCGTCCGGCCACTCGCTGAGCACCAGATGACAGTTGGTGCCCCCCATTCCGACCGATGTCACACCCGCGACGAGTGGCCCGTCGGGATTCGGCCACGGCCCGGATTCCGTGACCGCGGCGAGCCGTAGATCGGCGAAAGGTATCTGTGGATTGGGGGTACGGTAGTTCAAGGTCGGGACGAGTTCCCGCTCTTTGAGACAGAGAATCGTCTTGACGAGTCCCGCTATGCCTGAGGCCCCTTCGAGGTGGCCGATGTTCGTCTTGACGGAGCCGATCCTGAGCGGGTTCTCCGGAGTGTGGGAAGAGGCGAAAACAGCGCCCAGAGCTGAAGCTTCCACGGGGTCGCCGACCCGGGTGCCCGATCCGTGGATTTCGACGTACTGCGCTTGTTCCAGCGGTATGCGCGCGTTTTCCCAGGCGTCGCGGATGACGCGTTCCTGGGCCTGTCCGTTCGGGGTCGGAAGCGTGTCGCTCGCGCCGTCGTTTCCGATGGCACCACCGTGCAGCAGACAGTGGATGCGGTCCCCGTCGGCTATGGCCCGGCTAAGAAGTTTCAGCGCCACCACACCGCCACCCTCACCCCGGACATAGCCGTTCGCCCGGGCGTCGAGCGCGAAACATCGGCTGTCGGGCGAGAGGCTGCCGAAGGACTCCAGGGCGTGGGTGCTCTCCGGTGCGAGGTTGAGGTTGACGCCGCCGGCCAGCGCCACGACGGACTCGCCGCGGCGCAGGCTCTCGCAGGCCAGATGCACCGTGACCAGCGACGACGACTGAGCGGTGTCGACCACCATGCTGGGGCCCCGCAGGCCGAGGACGTAGGAGACCCGGTTGGCGATGATGCCGCGGTGCAACCCGGTCACGGTGTGCGCGGAGGTGGCGCCGGGGCCGGCCGCGTGGGTGAGGGTCGTGTAGTCGTCGGCGATCGCGCCGACGAAGACACCGGTGGCGGTGCCGGCGAGCGTGGCCGGGACGATGCCGGCGTCCTCCAGCGCCTCCCAGGCGAGCTCGAGTACGAGCCGCTGTTGCGGGTCCATCGCGGCGGCTTCGCGCGGGGATATGCCGAAGAACTCTGCATCGAAGGTGTCGACATGGGGCAGAAAACCGCCGGGGCGCGGAGCCCCATCGCCTAAGGAGGCAAGATGCGCGCGATCCGCGGGCGGCTCCGTTATGGCGTCGCGGCCGTTCCTCAGCAGGTCCCAGAATTCGGTAAGTCTTTCCCCACCGGGAAAGCGGCAGGAAAGGCCTACGACGGCAACTGTACGATCATCGATCTGATCGGGTCTCCGCTGTGGCCGCTCATTCCGGACCGGCTGTTTCCGCTTTTTCGCCGCACCGCCTGATGGGCTTCGTAACGCGCTGTCTGATGGTGGTGCTGCCGCCTCAATCCGGGCATGGCGGATCATGATTTTCTTGCTCCCCCCGTGAAGCACAATCAACTGGCGTCGCCGACTCGGCGGTCCAGCCTGATTCCCATTGGACCCTAGCACCGAGTCGATGCGCCGTAAACCAATGATCACGGAATGGAGTTGGATAGCAAACGAATATGGCGGATAATTGAGGGGGTCGGCGTCGCTCGTAATCGACGCGTCAACCAGGTGAAACAGCGTGGACGTGCGCTGGCCGGCCCCCCATGGCCTCATCGGTCCACCAGACAGGCCGTGGCCTCGTCACCGGGAGGCGGCCGGGACGTTGATGTCGGCTGTCGGCTCCTCCGCGGCCTTCGCCGCCGGCTGCGCCTTGGTGAGGGTGCAGACGCCGTCCGCACACTGGCGCTCCAGACGGCCACGCGAGATGGTCTGCGCCAGGCCGACCATCCAGCAGGTGGGGCAGCCGCGGAAGGCGATCAGGGCCAGCGGGGCCGCCAGCAGGGTGGCCGGGCCGGCGACGGGTACCAGGGCGATCGAGCCGATGATCAGCCCGAAGCCGATGGCGCCGCGCGCCAGATGGCGCGGGACGGACTTGCTGGCGAAGTTCATCTCGGGCGCCGCGGGTTGTGCGGCCGCCCCCGCTTTCACGCCCTGTGCGGGCTTCACGGTGCTCACAGTCGTGGGCCTCCTCCGGCTTGTCGGTCGATGGCTTGATCGGGTGTGCGGTCGGTCACTTCCAGTGAGTGACGCAGTGCTGCGCGCGCTCTGTGCAGCCGCGATTTCATCGCGGCGGTGCTCAGGCCGAGCGAATTGGCGACGGTCTTGCCGGGCAGGCCCTGTATGTCCCGCATGATCAGGATCTGCCGCTGGTCACGGGGAAGGGCGCTGACCGCGGCCGCGATCCGCTCCACCTCCAGCCTGTGCAGCACCGCGTCCTCGGCGGACGGTTCCGCCGACGCCTCCGGTTCGGCCGACGCCTCGTTGCGCCGCGAGACGAGCAGCCGTACCTGCCGGAGGCATTCGTTGCGCACGATCCGGAACATCCATGAGGCGAGCGCGCCAGTGGCCCGCAAGGTACCGATCTTCCGGTAGAGGATGATCAGCGCCTCCTGCGCCGCGTCCTCCGCGTCCTGCGGCGAGGCGCACAGCGAAATGGCGAACTTGCGCACATGAGGCTGTGATTCCATGACGACGGCTGTGAGCGAAGTGACGTCGCCATCCTGAGCGGCCTTGATCAGCCGCTCGTCCGGCCATGGGAAGCGTTGATTCATGTGCTACTCATACCCGCAATGCACCCCGCGCGCAGAGCGCTGGTCAGCTTCGGCTCTTGTAGCGCCGCATCAGGTGCCAGCTGCACGCTCCCACGAGCAGGGCTCCGATCACTACGAAGACAGTGACCATCATCGATGTTCCTCCCGGTACTGCCGGCGCCTTCGGCCGGTACACGGATAAGAGGCGGGGAGGTCCGCAGAGGATTCGCCTCCGGCCGAAGTTTTTTCTCTGATCCGTGCGGGGCATACTCGCGCAGCCGCCGCTCGCGGTTCCGCAGCACCCCGGAAACGGCGGCGCGCCGCCGTTTCGGCCGGCTTCCTCAGCCACGGCCACGCCCGAGGGATCCGGGCCGGCGTCAGTCGGGGGCGGTCCGTCGCACCGGATCGTCCGGATCGTGACGTGGGTCGGGCGTACCTCGCCCCGCGGCCGATGTGCGTGGGGGGTCCGCGGGGCGAGGGTCCTGGAACGGGAAGTGGGGCGAGCTCTGCGGCTGCGAGATCTCTGTGAGCGTCGTACAGGCTGTGTTGTGCCTCGTCCGTGCCGTTTGCCGCCGGGAGCCTGGCTGTTCGCAGGCTCCCGGCCGACCGTACAGGCTTCCTCAGCAGCTGTAGTCGATCAGGTCGAACGACTCGTAGTGGTCTGCGGTGTAGTAGTCCTCCTGATGCTCCTCGCCGGTGACGATGCGGCGGGCGCCGCGGTCGGAGGAGCCGGGCGTGATCACGGTGTACTCGTGATAGTAGCCAGTGGACTGGCTGGGCAGGATGCCTTCCCGGTTCTGGAAGACGGTGCCGTCCTGTTCGTAGGGGAAGGGGCCGCCCTGCTCGATCAGTTCGAGCGTGTCGTACGCCTGCGAGGGCAGGTCGTTGTAGCAGATGCTGCCGACCGCGGCGGCCGCCGGGGTTGCGGTGACGGTGCCGCCGACGAGAAGGGCGGACAGGACGGCGGCTGCGGCGCCGATGCGGGTGATTCGTGGGGGGAATTTCATGCCCTCATGATGACGCGCGTAGATCATGGCATGTCAATGACAAACGCTGGGATTTTTACCGTCACGTCCCATGAGTTTTCCGCGAGTTAACTTCGGAACCACCCGACGAGATCGCCCACGCCACCCAAGTGGGCAGCCGTATCAGCAGCTGCCGATCATCCGTGCTTCCGGCTCTCGGCGACTGCGAACAGCGCGAACGACAGGACCAGCAGCGCGACGCTCGCGTAGATCTCGTAGCCGTCGAGGAAGCCGACCCGTTGCACGAGGCCCACGTCCCAGTCGGTGAACTCGTGCACCAGGCCCCCGACGCCCTGGACCAGAGAGAGAAACCCGAGAACCTCCAGCACCTGCTTCATATGAGGATCCTCGCCCCGCGGACCCCCCACGCCCATCGGCCGCGGGGCGAGGTATGTCCGACCGAAGTCGCGCGTCTGTACGGAGGCGGCGCGTCGAAAGTCTTCGGTGGTGCGACTTTGGTCGGTGATCGTGTGCATCGTGCGGTGGAGGTGGCCGTCGATGCGTAGATTTGTCGACCGTGAGTGGCAATGAGCGGGCGCCGGTGTCGGGGGCAGGTCCAGGGGCGGGGCTGACGCCGGAGCCGGGGCCGCTGCCCGGGCGGCGCTGGCTGCCCTCGGCAGTCGCCGTCGAGATCGACCCCGACCGGGTGGCGCGCGTCGGCAGGACGGGTCGGCCCCGGCGTACCGGCCGGGACTGGGTCGTCGACTTCGCCGCCTTCCTGCTGGCCGTCGTCGTCGGCCTGCTCACGGCGGACTCCCTGTCCCACACCGACCTCCCCTACTCACTGGAGGTCGCCGACCAGTGGATCGGCGCGTTCGCCTGTGCAGCGGTCTGGCTGCGCCGCCGTTGGCCGTTCGGCCTCGCTGCGGTCATGGTTCCCCTCAGCTTCCTCTCGGCCACGTCGGGTGGAGTGGGCCTGGTCGCGCTGTTCACGCTCGCTGTGCACCGGCCTTTCAAGTACGTCGCCTGGGTCGGCGGCGTCAACGCCGTGCTGCTTCCGCTCTTGTTCTGGTTGCGGCCCGAGCCCGATCTCGACTACGTCCCGTCGGTGCTCCTCGGGCTGGTGCTCACCGCCGCGGTCATGGGCTGGGGCATGTTCGTCCGCTCCCGCCGTCAGCTGCTGCTGAGCCTGCGCGATCGCGCCCGGCGGGCGGAGACGGAGGCCGTGCTTCGGGCCGAGCAGGCGCAGCGGCTGGCCCGGGAGGCGATCGCACGCGAGATGCACGATGTGCTGGCGCATCGGCTGACGTTGCTGAGCGTGCACGCCGGGGCGTTGGAGTTCCGGCCGGATGCGCCTCGGGAGGAAGTGACTCGGGCCGCCGGAGTGATTCGGGAGAGTGCGCACGAGGCGTTGCAGGACCTGCGGGAGATCATCGGGGTGCTGCGGACCGGGGCCGGCGCGGGGACCGGGGCCGGGGAGTCGGGCGAGCCCGGGAGGCCGCAGCCGACTCTCGGGGCGCTGGAGGCACTCGTCTCCGAGTCTCGTGAGGCCGGGATGAAGGTGAGCCTCGACAACCGTGTTGCCGATGCCGCTTCCGTTCCCGCCTCTGTCGGACGAACCGCGTATCGGATCGCGCAGGAAGGGCTGACCAACGCACGCAAGCACGCGCCCGGGGCGGAGGTGACGGTTTCCGTTTCGGGGGCGGCGGGAGCCGGCCTCACCGTGTCCGTACGCAATCCGGCTCCGCCGGGGGAGGTCCCGCTCGTTCCCGGGTCCGGGCAGGGACTGATCGGGCTGACCGAGCGGGCGATGCTGGCGGGGGGACGGCTTTCGCATGGGCCGTTGAGAGACGGGGGCTTCGAGGTCCTGGCGTACCTGCCATGGGCTTCCGGCAGTTAGGGGCACCCAGTTCGTGATTACGTGGAGCCCATGACTCCGATCCGCCTCCTTCTCGTCGATGACGACCCGCTGGTCCGCGCCGGCCTGGCCCTCATGATGGGAGGTTCCGATGATCTCGAGGTCGTGGGCGAGGCCGCCGACGGGGACGAGGTGGAGGAGCTTGTCGAGCGGACCCGCCCCGACGTGGTGCTCATGGACATCCGCATGCCGGCCGTGGACGGACTCGCCGCCACGGAACGGCTCAGGGGGCGCAAGGACGCACCGCAGGTCGTCGTACTGACCACCTTTCACGCCGACGAACAGGTGCTGCGAGCGTTGCGCGCAGGCGCGGCGGGCTTCGTCCTCAAGGACACTCCGCCGGCCGAGATCCTCGAGGCCGTACGACGGGTCGCGGCCGGCGACCCCGTCCTGTCGCCCACGGTCACCCGGCAGCTCATGGAGCACGCCGCGGGCGGCGGCCCGGACACACGGCGCGCGACCGCCCGTACCCGCATGGCCGCGCTCAACGACCGCGAACGCGAGGTCGCCGTCGCGGTCGGCCAGGGCCGGTCGAATGCCGAGATCGCGCGCCAGTTGTTCATGAGCGTGGCCACCGTCAAGACACACGTGTCCCGCATCCTCGCCAAGCTGGACCTCAACAACCGTGTGCAGATCGCCCTGTTGACATACGACGCGGGGCTCCTGGAGGGCGACGGGCACTAAGCGCTCCGCGGGAAGTGCAGTACGAAGGGTGCGGGCCGTCTGTGGCTGGTCGCGCCCACGCGGCGGAGCCGCATATCGGCACTGCCCCGCGCCCCTTACGGGGCGCGGTACCGCACCGGACTTAACCAAGGCCGCTCAGCTCAGTCCTGGCCGCCCGGGATCTCCGCCACGGACACCAACCGGCGTTCGAGCCGGGACAGTTCGCACGCCTCGGCGATCCGCAGCGCGTGCAGCGCCTCGCGCCCGTCGCACGGGTTGGCCCGTTCCCCGCGCACGACCTCCACGAAGGCGTGCAGCTCCGCCTCGTACGCGGCCCCGAAGCGCTCCAGGAACCCGGTCCACGGCTTGGAGGCGGCCGGCGGCCCGGTCGGCTCCGTGGAGGCGATCGGCGTACGGTCGTCCAGGCCGACCCCGACCTGGTCCAGCTCACCGGCCAGTTCCATGCGTACGTCGTATCCGGCGCCGTTCATCCGGGTCGACGTCGCCGTGGCGAGCGTGCCGTCGTCCAGGGTGAGGACGGCCGCGGCCGTGTCGATGTCGTTCGCCTCGCGGAACATCGCGGGCCCGGCGTCCGAGCCCATCGCGTACACCTCGGTGACCTCACGGCCCGTCACCCACCGCAGGATGTCGAAGTCGTGCACCAGACAGTCCCGGTACAGGCCGCCGGAGAGCGGCAGATACGCGGCCGGGGGCGGCGTCTGGTCGGACGTCATCGCCCGAACGGTGTGCAGCCGTCCGAGCCGGCCCGAGCGCACTGCCTCACGCGCGGCCGTGTAGCCGGCGTCGAAGCGGCGCTGGAAGCCCAGCTGGAGGACCGTTCCGGCCGCCTCGACCTCGGCGAGCGCCGTCAGCGTGCCCGGCAGGTCGAGGGCGATGGGCTTCTCGCAGAACACCGGGAGGCCGGCGCGTGCTGCCCGACCGATCAGTTCGGCGTGGGCCGACGTGGCGGCCGTGATGACCACGGCGTCCACACCCCAGGTGAAGATCTCGTCCACAGTGGGCGCCGCCGTGGCGCCCAGGCGGTCCGCGAGCTCACGAGCCCGGGCGGTGTCCGCGTCCGTGACGATGAGGGAGCCGTTGACCTCGCGGTGACGGCTGAGGGCGGTCGCGTGGAATGTGCCGATACGGCCCGTTCCGATGAGTCCGATGCGCATGGGAACAAACTGAGGTCGGAACCCGCCGCCTGTCAACTGTTTGTCCTGACAATCGAACTTCACAACTTCCCGTCATCATTCACCAGAGCTACGCTCGCCCCGTGGCCAAACCAGAAGTGGATCCGACCGTGACGCTCCAGCTCAGCGTCGACCGGAGCAGCCCGGTGCCGCTGTACTTCCAGTTGTCCCAGCAACTCGAGGCGGCGATCGAGCACGGCGCGCTGACCCCGGGCAGCCTGCTCGGCAACGAGATCGAGCTCGCCGCGCGGCTCGGCCTGTCCCGGCCGACGGTCCGCCAGGCCATCCAGTCGCTCGTCGACAAGGGCCTCCTCGTACGCCGCCGAGGCGTCGGCACCCAGGTCGTGCACAGCCAGGTCAAGCGCCCGCTGGAACTCAGCAGCCTCTACGACGACCTGGAGGCGGCCGGTCAGCGCCCGGCGACCCGGGTCCTCGTCAACACCGTCGTCCCGGCGTCGGCCGAGATAGCGGCCGCCCTGGCGGTGGCCGAGGGCAGCGACGTACACCGGGTGGAGAGGCTGCGCCTGGCCCACGGCGAGCCGATGGCGTACCTCTGCAACTACCTGCCGCCAGGACTGTTCGACCTGGACAGCTCACAGCTGGAGGCCACCGGTCTGTACCGGCTGATGCGGGCCGCGGGCATCACCCTGCACAGCGCCCGCCAGTCCGTCGGAGCCCGCGCCGCCACCCTCGTGGAAGCCGAACGCCTCAGCGAACCCGAGGGCGCCCCTCTCCTCACCATGCAACGCACCACGTTCGACGACACGGGCAGGGCAGTGGAGTACGGCACGCACACGTACCGCGCGTCGCGCTACTCGTTCGAGTTCCAGCTGCTGGTACGCCCTTGAGCGCCCCTTTCCCGCAGGCGACACGGGGACGCGCCCCGTAGGGGCGCGGGGAACTGCGCGACAAGCCACGACGCGCCAGTACGCGACAAACGACCCGCAGTCCCCCAGGCGCCCCAAGCGAAGCAAAGGGGCCCCATGTGCAAGCCGGCGCCAGCGTGATGTGCAAGCCAGCGCCGGCGTGCGGCAGAATCGGCGCGATGAGCACCTACCGCGACCTAGCCCTCGCACACCGCGGCTCCGCACGGGCCACCGTCCTGCGGACCGTCGGCACGCGTGAGCGCCGATCGCATCTGACGGCTCCCCGCGTGCCCACCGTCGGCATCGACATCGGCGGTACGAAGGTGATGGCGGGCGTCGTCGACGCGGACGGCAACATCCTCGAGAAGGTCCGCACCGAGACGCCCGACAAGTCCAAGAGCCCCAAGGTCGTCGAGGACACCATCGTCGAGCTGGTCCTGGACCTCTCCGACCGGCACGACGTGCACGCCGTCGGCATAGGAGCGGCAGGCTGGGTCGACGCCGACCGCAACCGCGTCCTGTTCGCCCCCCACCTGTCGTGGCGCAACGAGCCTCTCCGGGACCGCATCTCCGGGCGCCTCGCCGTCCCCGTCCTGGTCGACAACGACGCCAACTCCGCCGCCTGGGCCGAATGGCGCTTCGGCGCGGGCCGCGGCGAGGACCACCTGGTGATGATCACGCTGGGCACCGGCATCGGTGGCGCGATCCTGGAGGACGGGCAGGTCAAGCGCGGCAAGTTCGGCGTGGCGGGCGAGTTCGGCCATATGCAGGTCGTGCCCGGCGGCCACCGCTGCCCCTGCGGCAACCGCGGCTGCTGGGAGCAGTACAGCTCCGGCAACGCGCTGGTGCGCGAGGCCCGCGAACTCGCCGCCGCCGACTCCCCGGTGGCGTACGGCATCATCGAGCACGTCAAGGGCAACATCGCCGAGATCACGGGCCCGATGATCACCGAGCTGGCCCGTGAGGGCGACGCGATGTGTGTCGAGCTGCTCCAGGACATCGGGCAGTGGCTCGGCGTCGGCATCGCGAACCTGGCGGCCGCGCTCGACCCCTCCTGCTTTGTGATCGGCGGCGGTGTCTCGGCGGCCGACGACCTGCTGATCGGCCCCGCGCGCGACGCCTTCCGGCGCCATCTGACCGGCCGCGGCTACCGCCCCGAGGCCCGCATCGCCCGCGCCCAGCTCGGCCCCGAGGCCGGCATGGTCGGCGCCGCCGACCTCGCCCGGCTCGTCGCCCGCCGCTTCCGCCGCGCCAATCGGCGCCGGGTGGAGCGCTATGAGCGGTACGAGCGGTATGTGCAGTCGCGCCGTACGACGCAGGGGTCGCTGTGACGGCCGCCTCGCTGCCTCACCAGGCGCCGTCGCCGGACGACCCACGCCCGCCCGAGGCCCGCAGCCACATGATCCGCCGCCGCGCGCTGACGCTGCTGATCATCGTGCTGCTCATCGGCGTCCCGGCCGGCTATCTGGTGATCTCCGCCAACCAGAGCCGCGACAGCGGCAGGACCAAGGAAGAGAAGTACGCCGCGAGGGGCCTCACCCCGGACTGGCCCTCGCGCGTCCAGCGCCGCCTCTACCATGTGCCGATCCCGCGGGCCTCGGACAGGGTCGCGTACTACGAGACGAACAACTGGAAGACCAGCCGTCTGTACGCCCAGTTCCTCACCAGCGACGACGGCCTCGACACCTTCCTCAAAAACATCGGCACCAGCCGTGCCGCCCTGGAGAAGGACGACCTTCCCATCAGCGCCCGCCACCAGAAGATCGTCCGCTGGGACTTCACGGGCCCCGGTCCCTGGTCGGGCCTCAGGCGTGAGCGGAACAACCCGACACCCACGCTGGACATCGTCGTGAACTGGTCGAAGCCCGGCCATCCCATGGTGTACGTGGTCTCCAGAACGACGCCCTGATCCTCCCGGCTTCGCCGCCGATCCCGATTGTCAGACCCGGCCCGTAGAGTCGAAGACGAGTGATCCGACTGGTCCGAGATGTGTGGTCCGACTGGTCCGAGACCTGTGATCCGAGCAGTCCGACCGGGGCGAGGGAGGTGGCCGGGAGCATGAGTGCGGGGGTGGTCGAGGGGCGCGCGGGAGAAGCCGCGCAGACCGCGGTGCCGGTTCGGCTCGCTGCCGTCTTTCTGCCGGCCGGCCTGCCGCGGGACGGGCGGATCGCCTTCTGGGACCCGGACACCGGGACGCTGCCGGACGGTGAGCACACCGAGCTCACGGTCGTACGGCGGCACGGCACCGGAGTCAGGCGCGGCACGGCGCCCGCGCTGACCCTCGCGGTCGCCGAGGCGCTGCCCTTGCTCGTACGGGCGAGGCGGGACCCCGCGGCACATCCCGCCACGGCGTGCTGGGGCGCCGCCGCGCTGCACGCGCTGCGGCTCGTCGCGCGCGGGCGCCTGCTGCCCGGCCTGACGCCGGAAGGCCACGACGCGTGGCGCGCCGGGCCGCTGGATCCGGCCGACATCGCCCACCTGCGGGCGGTGGCCGCGGCCCTTCCTTACGAGGGACATGCCGTACCGCTGCCCGGCCGCAGCCCACTGAAGTTGCCCGACCCGGAAGCGCTGATGCGTGCCTTCCTGGACGCCGTCGCCGACACACTGCCGCGCACCGAGGCCGCGCCGTACGCCGTCGGGAAACCCTTCGCCGCGCGCGAGCCCCAGCGGCTGCCGGGCGCCCAGGACTGGGCGGCGGAGGTCGCCGCGGGCATGGACGCGGGCGTACGGATCTCGCTGCGCCTCGACCTGTCCGCGTACGACCTCTTCGACGACAGCGACGACGGCGAGGCCGTGCGGCGGGCGGGCGCGGCCGTCGTCCAGGTGCACAGCCTCGCCGATCCGACCCTCGTCGTCGACGCCGCGGCCCTGTGGGCGGGCGACGCCGACGCGACGTTCGGGCCACGTGCGCGCGTGGACGCCGCCCTTGCCGTGCGGCGTGCGGCCCGCGTCTGGCCGCCCCTGGACCGGCTGTCCGCGCAGGACGTACCGGACGTACTCGCGCTGTCCGAGGACGAGTTGTCCGATCTGCTCGGTGTCGCGGCGACCCGCCTCGGTGCGGCGGGGGTCGCGGTGCACTGGCCCAGGGACCTCGCGCAGGACTTGAGCGCGGCGGCGGTGGTGCGTCCCGCGCCCGGTTCGGCCACGGACGGCACCGGGTTCTTCGAGAGTGAGGAACTGCTCCAGTTCCGCTGGCAGTTGGCGCTCGGCGGCGATCCGCTCACCGAGGCCGAGATGGACACGCTGGCCGAGGCGCACCGGCCGGTTGTACGGCTGCGGGACCAGTGGGTGCTCGTCGATCCGGCCCTCGTCCGCAAGGCCCGCAAGCGTGAACTGGGCCTGCTCGACCCGGTCGACGCCCTTTCCGCCGCGCTCACCGGCAGCGCGGAGGTCGACGGCGAGACGGTCGAGGCGGTGCCCGTCGGCGCGCTGGCTGCGCTGCGCGACCGGCTGACGGCGGGCGTGCGGCCCGCCGAGCCACCCCCCGGCCTGACGGCGCGGCTGCGGGACTACCAACTGCGCGGGCTGGCCTGGCTCGACCTCATGACCTCGCTCGGCCTCGGCGGCTGCCTCGCCGACGACATGGGGCTCGGCAAGACCGTCACCGTCATCGCCCTCCACCTGAAGAGGGCGCGTGGCGAGCCGACCCTCGTCGTCTGCCCCGCCTCGCTGCTCGGCAACTGGCAGCGGGAGATCAACCGGTTCGCCCCGGGCGTCCCCGTCCGCCGCTTCCACGGACCGGACCGCACCCTGGAGGACCTGGACGGCGGTTTCGTCCTCACCACGTACGGGACGATGCGGTCGGGGGCGCCCCGGCTCGCCCAGCAGCGGTGGGGCATGGTCGTCGCGGACGAGGCGCAGCACGTCAAGAATCCGTACTCGGCGACCGCGAAGGCACTGCGGACGATCCCCGCGCCGGCCCGGGTCGCTCTGAGCGGGACACCCGTGGAGAACAACCTCTCCGAGCTCTGGGCCCTGCTCGACTGGACGACTCCAGGACTGCTCGGTCCGCTGAAGTCCTTCCGCGCCCGGCACGCGCGCGCGGTGGAGACCGGTGAGGACCAGGAGGCGGTGACCCGCCTGGCCCGCCTGATCCGTCCCTTCCTCCTCCGCCGCAAGAAGTCCGACCCGGGCATCGTGCCCGAGCTCCCGCCCAAGACGGAGACGGACCACCCCGTCCCCCTCACCCGTGAACAGGCCTCGCTCTACGAGGCGGTGGTCCGCGAGTCGATGCTGGCGATCGAGACGACCGAGGGCATCGCCCGGCGCGGCCTGGTCCTCAAACTCCTCACCTCGCTCAAGCAGATCTGCGATCACCCGGCGCTGTATCTGCGGGAGGACGCGGGAACCACTGCGGCAGGGGGCCGCTCCACGGGCGGTTCAGCGGTCCGGACCGACGGCCCGGGCGCGGCCCGCCTCGCCGCCCGCTCCGGCAAACTCGCCCTGCTCGACGAGCTGTTGGACACGCTGCTCGCGGAGGACGGCTCGGCGATCGTCTTCACCCAGTACGTGGGGATGGCCCGGCTGATCACGTCCCACCTCGCGGCCAGGGCGGTACCGGTCGAGCTGTTGCACGGGGGCACGCCGGTGGCCGAGCGCGAGCACATGGTGGACCGCTTCCAGAGCGGAGCGACACCGGTCCTCGTCCTCTCCCTGAAGGCGGCCGGCACGGGCCTCAACCTCACGCGCGCAGGCCATGTCATCCACTTCGACCGCTGGTGGAACCCGGCCGTCGAGGAACAGGCCACCGACCGCGCCTACCGCATCGGCCAGACCCAGCCCGTCCAGGTCCACCGCCTCATCACCGAGGGCACGGTCGAGGACCGCATCGCCGAGATGCTCGAATCCAAGCGGGCCCTGGCCGACGCGATCCTGGGCTCCGGCGAGGCGTCCCTCACCGAGCTCACCGACCGCGAGCTGTCGGACTTGGTCTCGCTCCGGAGGTCTGCGTGATGTCTCCGACGGATCGGCGGGATACGGCGAGTGGGCGTCTGCCTGGCGCCCCTGACGGGGTGGACGAGCCCGCGTCGCAGGAGTCCGCTGTGCCGGGGCCGGGTACGGGGCTTTCGGGAGGGCCCGGCACGTCGGACGAGTGCCTGTCGGCGGGGGCCGGCACGTCGGCGGAGTCTGACGTGCTGGTGGAGCCCGGCACGTCGGTGGAGCCTGACCCGTTGGCGGAGCCCGGCACGTCGGCCGGTCTCAGCATGTCGGCGCAGCCTGACACGTTGGCAGGGCCTGGCACGTTGGCGGAGCCTGGTGTGCCGCACCTCAGCACGTCGGCTGGGCCCAGCACGTCGGTGGAGCCTGACGTGTTGGTGGAACCTGGCGTGTCGGCGGAGGGCGGTACGTCGGTGGAGCCTGACATGTTGGTCGAGCCTGGTGTGTCGGCGGACCCTGACGTGTTGGCGGAGCCTGACCCGTCGGCGGAGGGCGGCACGTCGGTGGGGATTGGCACGTCGGCCGAGCCGCGTCCGTCGCCGTGGCAGCCGCACGGAGCTGTTCGGACGGACCCGTCGCGCTCGTCCGGAGAGGCTCGGCCTGCCGATGTGGCCCGCCGAGCCCTCTGGGCTGCGCGGCGCGGCGAGGCCGGGGCCTCGGCGGGCGACGCGGAGGAGGGCCGCTCCGCCGCGCCTCAGGCACGACCGGCAGCACGGGGTACGGACCAGGGGGCGACCGGGACGATCGCTGACGGGCGGCGGGCGATGCCGCGGGGGCCCCGGCCGGGCGACGTGGCGCGTGAGGCTCTGCGCGGCGCGGCCGGCCGGGCCGCGGGCGCTGCGACTCGCGCGGAGGACGGGCCCGGAGTGGCGGGCGCCGAGGACGCCGTGCGCTCCGGGGAGATGTCCGAGCCGTCGGACGCCGGCCGTCCCGAAGACGGCGGGGCGTCCGGTACGCCGCGCCCCGGTGACGTGGCCCGCGAGGCACTGCGCTCCGCGCGATCCGAAGCGGGCCGGGCCCCTCGTACCTCCGCCAGGACCACTCGTACCTCCGCCAGGACCAAGGGAGTCGGTGGCCCGAGCCACCCCAGCCGCCGCGCGGCGGCTCGAGCCAAGGACCTGGCCGACCGGTTGGGCGACGCGTCCGAAGAGCCGCCGTGGCCCGACGGAGAAGCCTGGACGACGAAGCCTGACGAACCACGCGGCGCCGTGCCCGCGACCGCTGTCGGTTCCGTGGGCCGAGGCGCCCGTGTGCGACCCACCATGCCCGCGCTCGACGAGGACAGCACCATGCCGAGTGGAGCCTCCCCGGCCCGTGACAGCGACCTGCGGCGTACTTTCCCCGCGCTTCCGCCTCGGCCACCGGGTGTGGACAGGTTCGCCGGGACCTGGTGGGGCAACGCCTGGGTGAGTGCGCTGGAGGAGATGGCGTTGGACCCGGCGCGGCTTGCGCGCGGGCGGGTCTATGCGGGGGAGGGGCACGTGGACGCCGTCACCGTCACGCCCGGGCTCGTACTCGCGTATGTGCACGGGAGCCGGCCGCGGCCGTACCGGGTGCAGATCCGGATGCGTACGCTCGCCGACGACGACTGGGAGCGGTTCCTGGACGCCGCCGCCGAACGGCCGGGGCACATCGCGGCGTTGCTCGACAAGGACATGCCCCAGTCGCTCGCCCAGTGCGGAGTCGAACTGCTTCCCGGCCCCGGTGATCTCGAACCGCACTGCAGTTGCCCCGACTTCGGCCACCCCTGCAAGCACGCGGCCGCCCTGTGCTACCAGACCGCACGACTGCTGGACGAAGACCCCTTCGTCCTGCTCCTGCTGCGCGGCCGGGGCGAACGCGAACTGCTGGACGCGCTGTCGCGACGCAACGCCGCCCTGGCCGCGCGCTCGGCCCGCGGAGGCCGAGAACCCGCACTCCCCGGCGTACGAGCCCGTGACGCCCTCGCGCCCCGCACACTCCCGCCCCTGCCGGAACCGCTGCCGACGCCCGCACACCCCGAACAGCCCCCGGTCTATCCGGCGGCCCCCGGCGGCCCGGACCCCTTCGCGCTCGACCAGCTGGCCACCGACGCGGCCACCCGCGCGCACGCGCTCCTCACGACGGGACGTGACCCGGTCGCGGAGCTGACGCTCTGGCAGGACGCCGTCCGCCTCGCGGCCACCCGGCCCGGCTCCGGCCTCACCGCCACGACCCGCTCCCTCTACGCTTCCCTCGCCTCCGCCGCCGGCCGCACCCCGGCCGAGCTGGCGCGCGCGGTCGCCGCCTGGCGCCAGGGCGGACTCGAAGGGCTCGCCGTCCTCGAAGAGCCCTGGGACCCACCGGCGGGCCGTTTCGACCGTGCCCGTCCGCTCCTCCTGGCCGCCGACTTCCCCGCCTTCCGCCCCTGGCACAACCACCTCACCCACCCTCGCGGCCACATACAGCTCCGCCTCGGCCACGACGGCCTCTGGTACGCGTACGAATCGGAACCGGGCCACGACGACTGGTGGCCCCGAGGCACCCCCGACCTCGACCCGGTCGGCGCCCTCACCGGCCTGGGCTCACCGGGCGACCAATGAGCCGAAGCATGACGTCGCCTCACATGTGGCGACTCCGTGCAGGCAATGTGGACAAACCGGGCCCGTTTTCGCCGTCACAGGTGCGGAAGTTAGCGTGGAGCGGTGAGTGAGATGAAGTCCCCTGCCCTCCAGTACCGCTTCGACGGCCCGGAAGACGCCCCGGTCCTCGTTCTCGGCCCCTCGCTCGGCACCACGTGGCACATGTGGGACCGACAGGTCCCGGAGCTGATGAAGCACTGGAAGGTGTTCCGGTTCGACCTGCCGGGCCACGGCGGCGCGCCCGCGCACCCGGCCGCATCGGTCGCCGACCTCGCCGATCGGCTGCTGACGACACTCGACAGCCTCGGCGTGCAGCGCTTCGGCTACGCGGGCTGCGCGCTCGGCGGTGCCGTCGGCACCGAGCTGGCGCTGCGCCACCCCGAGCGGATCGCCTCGCTCGCCCTGATCGCCGCCTCCCCGCGTTTCGGTACGGCCGACGAGTTCCGCCAGCGCGGCGTGATCGTACGGACGAACGGCCTCGACCCCATCGCGCGGACGTCTCCGGAGCGCTGGTTCACCAGCGGGTTCGCCGCCGCCCAGCCCGCGATCACCGAGTGGGCCGTGCAGATGGTGCGCACCACCGACCCGGGCTGCTACATCGCGGCCTGCGAGGCGCTCGCCTCCTTCGACGTACGCCCCGAGCTCGGCCGCGTCGGCGTGCCCACCCTCGTCCTCGTCGGCTCCGACGACCAGGTCACGGGCCCCGCCGAGGCCCGCACACTGGTCGCCGGCATACCGGACGCCCGCCTCGCCGTCGTACCCGGCGCCTCGCACCTGGTCCCCGTGGAACAGCCCGCCGCGGTCACCGACCTCCTCGTACGGCACTTCACGAGCGCCTGGCTGCCCGCCATCGACGCGACCTCCGGCCAGATGGCGATCGTGGCGCCCCCGGTGAAGCCGGTCCTGGCGGCGGGATCGCCGGTCGCGCCCGTCGCCGAGATCGCCGCCGCCGAGCAGCCCGAGGCCCTGGGCAGGCCCGACCCGTACGACGCGGGCATCAAGGTCCGCCGTGAGGTGCTCGGCGACGCGCACGTGGACCGGGCGCTGGCCCAGGCGGACGAGTTCTCCGGGGACTTCCAGGAGCTCATCACGCGCTACGCGTGGGGCGAGATCTGGGACCGGCCGGGTCTGGACAGACGCTCGCGCAGCTGTGTCACACTCACCGCCCTGGTCGCGGGCGGCCATCTCGACGAACTCGCCTTCCACACCCGGGCCGCCCTCCGCAACGGCCTCACTCCGGCCGAGATCAAGGAAGTACTGCTCCAGGCGGCCGTCTACTGCGGCATACCGGCCGCGAACAGCGCCTTCAAAGTGGCGCAGCAGGTCATCCGCGAGGAGACCACGCCCCAGGAGTGAGCACCCGGGAGCGATGCCCCACGAATGACCAGCCGGGACTGAGACAGCTCCCGGGTCCGGGGCAGGATGGAAACCATGAAGCTCACGAAGAAGTCGCACGCCTGCATTCGGCTCGAGAAGGACGGGCGCACGCTCGTCATCGACCCCGGCGGTTTCAGCGAGGAGGACGCCGCGGCCGGCGCGGACGCGATCCTGGTCACACACGAGCATCCCGACCACTTCGACGAGGGGCGGCTCCGGGCCGGTCTCGAGGCCAACCCCGCCGCCGAGTTGTGGACTCTGAAGTCCGTCGCCGACCAGATCGCGGCGGCGTTCCCGGGCCGCGTGCACACCGTCGGCCACGGCGACACGTTCACCGCCGCGGGCTTCGACGTACAGGTCCACGGCGAACTGCACGCCGTCATCCACCCCGACATCCCGCGCATCACCAACGTCGGCTATCTCGTCGACGGCGGCCGCGTCTTCCACCCGGGCGACGCCCTCACCGTCCCCGACCAGCCGGTCGAGACGCTGATGCTCCCGGTGATGGCCCCCTGGAACAAGATCTCCGAGGTCATCGAGTACGTACGAGCGGTCAAGCCGCAGCGCGCGTACGACATCCATGACGCGCTCCTCAGCGACCTCGCGCGCCCGGTCTACGACCGTCAGATCGGCGGCCTGGGCGGTTCGGAGCATCTGCGGCTGACGCCGGGTGCCTCGGCCGAACTCTGAGCACAAGCCTCCTGCGGGTCCGTTGTCAGACCCTCCCGGTAGGTTGTGAGGCATGCGCATTGCCACCTGGAACGTGAACTCGATCACCGCCCGTCTCCCGAGGCTCCTGGCCTGGCTGGAGAGCAGCGGCACGGACGTGCTGTGCCTCCAGGAGGCGAAGACCACCGCCGAGCAGTTCCCGTCCGCCGAACTCCGCGAGCTGGGCTATGAGTCGGCGGTGCACGCGACGGGGAGGTGGAACGGCGTGGCGGTGATCTCCCGCATAGGCCTCGAGGACATCGTCAAGGGCCTGCCCGGCGACCCCGGTTACGACGGCGTCCAGGAGCCCCGAGCCGTCGCCGCGACCTGCGGCCCGGTCCGCGTCTGGTCGGTGTACGTGCCGAACGGACGCGAGGTGGACCACCCCCACTTCGCGTACAAACTCCAGTGGATCGAGGCCCTCAAGGCGGCGATCGCGGGCGACGCTGGCGGCAGCCGCCCGTTCGCGGTGCTGGGCGACTACAACGTGGCGCCGACGGACGACGACGTCCACGACATCTCCGCCTTCGAGGGCTCCACCCACGTCACCCCGGCCGAGCGCGCCGCCCTCACCGAGCTCCGCGAGGCCGGCCTCTCGGACGTGGTCCCGCGCCCCCTCAAGTACGACCACCCGTACACGTACTGGGACTACCGCCAACTCTGCTTCCCCAAGAACCGCGGCATGCGCATCGACCTGGTCTACGGCAACGAACCCTTCGCAAAGGCGGTAACGGACGCGTACGTGGACCGCGAGGAGCGCAAGGGCAAGGGAGCGTCGGACCACGCGCCGGTGGTAGTGGACTTGGACGTGTAACGGAGCGCCCTTCCCGTGTGGCGGGGCGCCCCGCAGGGGCGCGCCCCAAAGGGGCGCGGGGAACTGCGCGCCCAGCCACAACGGCCCCGCAGCCGAATGACGACCTCCCCGCGAAGCGGCGCCGCTGCAGCTACAGCAACCTCAAATCCACAGCCTCCGCCAGCGCAGCGAGCCCCGCATTGCCCGGATGCAGATGATCCCCACTGTCGTAAGCGGGCAGCATCCGGGAGGGACGCGCCGGGTCGCGCAACACCGCATCAAAGTCCAGCACCCCGTCAAACGAGGAGCTGGACCGAATCCACGCGTTCACCGCGGAGCGCTCCGCGTCGGCGGCAGCCGTACAGCGAGCCTCCCCTTCGCAGGGCACGATCGTCGCGGCCAGCACCCGCACACCACGAGCGTGCGCCCGGTCGGCGATCTCCTGGAGCCCGGCGATGACCTGGTCCGCGCTCGCGCCCCAACGGACGTCGTTGACGCCCTGGAAGACGACGGCCGTACGTGCCGACGTCTGGGCGAGGACATCACGCTCCAGGCGGTTCAGGGCGCTCACACCACCCGTGTCGGTGGAGACGCCGTCGCCCGTGTAGCGGTCGGTGACCACACGGTTCGCCGAGATGCCGTGGTTGAGGACGCCGTAGCCCGGCACCGCATCCTGGGTCCGCAGCCGCCTGGCGAGCACATCGCCCCAGCGCAGGTTCGCGTCCGGCGTCGACTTCTCGCCGTCCGTGATCGAATCCCCGAGCAGCACGACGGAACCGGGCCCGCCGCCCACGTCCACACCGGTCAGCAGCGGCCAGTTGGTGATCGTCGAGGTGTACGCGTCCGGGGTCGCGTCCGCGGCATGGTCGCCGGGCCCGCTGAGGTAGGACCGCTGGACGGCCAGGCTGTGCACGGGCGCGGCGGTCACCGTTCCCGGCAGATGGAAGCTCACGAGCAGATTGGCGTCCGCGGGCACGTCGAAGCCGAGAGGATCACTGAACTCCTGTGCCCCCGCGGGGATTTCGGTTCCGGCGGAGCCCCGGAACGCCAGCGGCACGGGAGCACTCCGCGGGCTCGCGCCGGACGCCTGGACCGCCACCGTCGCACTGCCGATCCGTACGGGGCCGGCCGCGAAGGTGTTGTCGAGCCGGATCCGTACGCGCGGTCCGCCCGCCGAGGTGTGCACCACGAGGCGCAGCGTCCGGTCCGTCCAGGGCCCGACCGCCGTGTACCCGGAGGTCGAAGTGGCCCAACTGCCCGTCCAGCCAAGGGAGTCGGCGCGCACCGACAGCGCGAACACATGCAGGTCGGCGGCACGCGGCAGCTGGACGGAGGCAACGTCCCGGCCCTCGACGAGCGGCACGGTCACGACGTACAGCCGTGCCTTTTCGACGAGCTGGCCGCCGGGGGTGTTGATGTGCGGCAGCGCCACGGCCTTCGTGGCGAGGGGCCCGCGGCGCCAGTCCGGTGCGGTCAGCCGGTACGAGGAGTGCGAGCCGTTCGCGTACCGCACCACACCCGTGCCCGTGACGGCGTCGCCGCCCGTGCCCGCGACCAGGAAGGCGAGGGCGTCGCCGCGGCCGTGCACCCGGACGGACTGGCCGTCGGCGCGCACGTTGTCCGGCCGGCCCGCCGCCCGGCCCGGCCAGCTCAGCCGGGCGCCCTGGACCGTCAGCGAGCGCCCGGGAGTCCAGCCCGCGGCGGTCAGGTCCTGCGCCGACAGGGAGCCGCCCGAGCCGTCGAAGTCCGCCGCTCCGGGCCGGGTGTCATCGCTGACCGCCGTGTTGTCGAAGAGCCGCTCCAGCGGGAGCGGCCGGACCGGGGTGGGCGGCACGGTCTCGGCGGACGCCGTCGGCACCCCCATCATCAGAAGAGCGAGAGTGATGGCCGGACCCCAGACGCGTCGGTGCACGACCGACTCCCTCCCGTATGCCGACGAGACGACAGATGCTCCGCGAAGCTAAGGAGACGGCAGGGACCCGTCAATGTTCCACACGCGAACTCCCGGCTAAATTCCCTGGAACAGGCGGCTCCGCGTGCCCTGTGGTGCGTTGGGCGATACGGATGACAGGCTGGGAGTATGAACATCTCGTTCCTGGGCAACTGGCGCAAGAAGCGAGACCCCGCCAGAGGAGTCGCTGTCTTCTCCGACAGTGAGAGTGATCGTGAGGGGGTGGCCGAACTTCTCTCCGAGTGTGAACTACTGCGTTCCCAGGCGCACCGGGCGGGGATCGAACTCGACGATTCCCCGGCTTCGTTGGAGGCGCTCGACCAGTTGCTGCCGCGCTGGCGCGACGACGAGGAGAGTCTGCCCTGGCTCGGCAACGACGCCGGCCTCTATCTCGGCACGGTCATTCTGCGCACGGTCCCCGGCGCGACATGGAAGGTGTGGCCCAACGGCCAGCCGGTGGTCCGGCTGGAATCCGGCCGGGAGATCGACGTGGTCACCGCCGGCCGCGAGTGGGCGACCAGCGGCGTACCGGAACTCTCGCAGCTGTACGGCGAGGTGTCGGAGGCGTAACTCATCATCATGCTCCCCATCCTCACCTTCCCTCTCAAGCAGCCTCAATTGCACCATCCGACGTTAAATACGGCTTATGTCCGAGAGGTGCGTGTCATACACTGGCATCACTTTTGTCTGGATAGTTTGCGGCCATCGCGACACAGCTGAGAGTGGGTAGGGCTGGGTATGGCTGTCGATCCGTTGATCGAGCTGCGTGACGTCAACAAGTACTTCGGCGAGCTGCATGTCCTTCAGGACATCGACCTCACCGTCGGCAAGGGTGAGGTGGTCGTGGTCATCGGCCCTTCGGGGTCGGGCAAATCGACTCTGTGCCGGGCGATCAACCGCCTCGAGATGATCCAGTCGGGGGAGATCAGGCTCGACGGGAAGCCGCTGCCCGAGGAGGGCAAGGAACTCGCGAAGCTCCGCGCGGAGATCGGGATGGTCTTCCAGTCCTTCAACCTCTTCGCGCACAAGACCGTTCTGCAGAACGTCTCGCTCGGGCAGATCAAGGTCCGGGGCCGCAAGAAGGACGAGGCAGACAAGCGCTCGCGTCAGATCCTCGACCGGGTGGGTCTCGCCGATCAGGCGCCGAAGTACCCGGCGCAGCTCTCCGGCGGCCAGCAGCAGCGCGTGGCCATCGCCCGCGCCCTCGCCATGGACCCCAAGGCGCTCCTGTTCGACGAGCCGACCTCGGCACTGGACCCCGAGATGATCAACGAGGTTCTGGAGGTGATGCGGCAGCTCGCGCGCGAGGGCATGACCATGGTGGTCGTCACCCACGAGATGGGCTTCGCGCGTTCCGCCGCCAATCGCGTCGTCTTCATGGACGACGGCCGTATCGTCGAGGACCGCACCCCGGAGGGGTTCTTCACCAGTCCGGAGAGCGACCGCGCCAAGGACTTCCTCTCCAAGATCCTCAAGCACTGATCGGATGACGTGATCGTGAAGATTCGCCGGGAGGCCGCCGGCCGCGGGATCGTGGACGTCGCTCCCGCCGAACCAGGGACGCTGCTGCCGGGCGTGCGGTAGCGGAGGGCAATGGCCCGCCCGGCAGCAGCCGGAGATCACTGCTCGCGCAGCGGAACCGACACGTACGACGGGTCGGCCGCGGGTGAGGAGAAGGTCAGCTGCGCGCCGGTCGGGTTGTGCTCGATGTAGAGCGGGTCGACCGTGTCGACGACCAGAGCGAGCCGATGCCCTGCCGGGACGTCGTAGGCCGTGGAGAACAGCTCCAGGTCGACGCCGAACGGCTTGCCGGGCGTCTGCCCGTGGAAGGTGTACGGCGCGTTGCTGACCAGCTTGCCGAGGCCGAGCGGGCCCACGTCGTAGAGGTACGCGACGAGGGTGCCGCTCTCCTTGGTGCTGGTGACCGTGGTGTGCAGCTTCGTCGTCCCGCGCACTCGCTCAGCGCTCGCGTACTTCTCCGACTGCCATACGGCGGCGTAGCGGCGCGGCAGGAGGGGCATCGAGGCCATCGGGGGCAACCGGGCCACCTGGTCGAGGATGCTGGACAGGAAGATGATCCCGCCGTCCGCGCCGGAGTTGACGTTGGCGCGAATCGTGGTGGTGCCCGCGAGGTCGATCTTCTTCCGGGTCGCGGTGACCGACTTCCAGTCCGGGTAGCCCTCGAAGTCGCCCGTGGAACGGGACTTGAGCCGGACGGGCTGCTCGCGGTCGATGCCGTTGTCCGTTCCCTTGAGGTAGTGGTCGAACCAGCGGGAGGTGTCGGTCCACACGTCGTTGGGCAGGCCGAACAGCCCGGTCGCCTCGTTGGTGGCGTGGTCGCCGGGGCGCAGCTCCAGTCGCTTGGGGCCGGTCAGCTTCTCGTAGAAGTCGGCGTACTGGTTGGGCGGGAAGATCGTGTCGCCCCAGGCGTTGGCGAGCATGACCGCCGTGCCGTTGGCGTTGATCCGGTCGACGTACGTACCGGGGGAACGTTTCTTCCCCCAGGCGATGAGCTCCGGCTCCCTGGACAGGTCGGAGGCGAAGAAGTCCTTGAAGATCTGCTTGAGTTCGGGGCTCTGGCGGCCGGTGATGGTGCCGGCGCCGTCCAGCAGGGCGGCAGCCTGGGAGTGCTGGGTGCGGCCCGAGTAGATCGAGTCGATCAGGTCCGCCCAGCCGCTCAGTGCGGCAACCGCCTTGATGCGCTTGTCGTGTGCGGCGGCGAGCAGGCTGATGCCGGCGCCGTACGAGAGGCCCGCCATGCCGACCTTCTCCGCGTCGGCCGGGGTGTTGGCGAGGGCCCAGTCGATCACCTTGGAGGCGTCGGCGACGTCGGGCGGGCCCGCGACCTCGATGTAGCCGCCGGACTGCCAGAAGCCGCGGACGTTGTAACTGACGACCACATAGCCGGAGTTGGCGAGCTTCTGGGCCTGGGCGAGGTACTCGACCTGGGGCAGGCCCCAGCTCGTCGGCAGCACGATCAGTGGGTAGTGGCGGGTGCCGTCGGCGTCCGCGGGGGTGACGACGTTGGCCTTGAGGGTGGTGCCGCCGTCGCCGGCGATGTCGACGAACCGGACGCCGGCCGCGGCCGACACGGCGGGCGCCGACTGTGCGGCGGGGGCGAGTCCGAGGGCCGTACCGGCGAGCAGAGTCGCCGAAACGGCACCGACGGTGGTGGTGCGCAGGGCCTTGCGAGGGCTTCCCATGGGTCACTCCTCACTCGTGTCAGTGCAAAGTGACCCGACAGTAACCGCTGTCCCTTACCGCAAGTAACCCGTCGGTAAGTTACGTGGCAGTAACGATCGTTGAAATGTAATGAAACCTAGGAGGCGCGATGTCCCTTCTGGGGAGCGGCCTCTGGTATCGGGGTCTGCGCGGCCTTCGTGACGTCCGCGACGACTTCGACGACATCGGCGCCGTACGCCTGCGAGTTGACGACTTTCAGGAGCAGGACGAAGGAGTTGTTGCCGTGCTTGCGCGACAACCGCTCATGATGGCGGGAGAGATAGCGGGTGGCCGCCTGGTTGGTGATCGCTCGCTGGCCGCAGAAGACGAACACGGGTCGCGCTGTGCGGCCCTGACCGGCGGTGAGCCGGGCGAGGAAGGCGTACTCGCTCTTGCCGGGCTCCAGGCGATAGGTCTCGCCGCCGATCTGGAAGGCACCGCGGTCCGGGCCGGGCTCCGGGTCCGTGTTCAGACGGATGCCCGGCAGCAGCGAGTGCAGATGTGCGGCCATCCGGCGGTTCGCCGACGGATGGCCCACGCAGAACTCCGTACGCTCCCCGAAGCCCTGCTGTGCCGCGTCGTGCGCGACGAGTTGGTTGTGTGCCCCGCAGTCCTTGATCAGCGCGGCGAGTTCGAGCAGCGCCAGCACATCGTGGCGCACGACCGTGAGATCGGGGCCGCCCGCATCGCGGTTCACCACCAGCAGTGACTCGGAGTTCTCGGGCAGCCCGAAGAACGCCTGCTTGCGGCGCAGTCTGCGCTTCCACAGGTACGTACGGGCGAGCCAGCCCAGCGCGGCGCCGACGGCGGCCACGACCACGCCCAGAACGATGTTGCGCACGTCGTCATTCATGGGCGCGCATGCTAGCGGGCGCCGCCGAACGCTGTCCGGAGTAGCCCTGACGCGCCCATGGCAACCGCGTTACGCTGCGCGGACAGCCGTTGACTGGAGGTACTGATGGCTCGCCCTGTCGCACGGAAACTGGCGGTTCTGGCGGTTTCGGCCGCGGTCGTCTCGGTGGGGGCTGCGCCGCCCGAGGCCGGCACCTCTGCCGAGAAGACGCCGATTGCCGTCGGGTACGGCGGGGCCGTGGCGAGCGTCGACGCGGACGCGTCCGCCGCCGGTATCGAGGTCCTGCGCAAGGGCGGCAACGCGGTGGACGCGGCCGTCGCCACGGCTGCCGCGCTCGGCGTCACCGAGCCGTACTCGTCGGGCATCGGCGGGGGCGGCTACTTCGTCTACTACGACGCCAAGTCCCGTACGGTGCACAGCATCGACGGACGCGAGACGGCACCGCTGACCGCCGACTCGGGGCTCTTCCTGGAGAACGGGCAGCCGATCCCGTTCGCCGACGCGGTGACCAGCGGCCTCGGCGTGGGAACGCCAGGCACACCCGCCACCTGGCAGACGGCGCTCGACGCCTGGGGCAGCAAGCCGCTCGGGCCGCTCCTGAAGCCCGCCGAGCGGCTCGCGCGCGACGGGTTCACCGTCGACGCGACGTTCCGCTCGCAGACGCAGTCCAACCAGGCGCGCTTCAAGGACTTCCCGGACACGGCCGAGCTGTTCCTGCCCGGAGGGGCACTGCCCGTGGTCGGCTCGACCTTCAAGAACCCCGATCTGGCCCGTACGTACGAGGAGTTGGGCCGCAAGGGCGTCGGCGCGCTCTACCACGGCAAGCTGGCGCGCGACATCGTCGACACGGTCAACGACCCGCCCGTGGACCCGGCGTCGGGCCGCAACGCGCGCCCCGGAGAGCTGTCCCTGAAGGACCTCGCGGCGTACGAGACGAACCGGCAGGCCCCGACGAAGACGACGTACCGCGGTCTGGGCGTCTACTCCATCGCGCCCTCGTCCTCCGGCGGCACCACGGTCGGTGAGGCGCTCAACATCCTTGAGAACACCGACCTTTCGAAGGCCACGGACGTCGAGTACCTGCACCGCTACATCGAGGCGAGCCGGATCGCGTTCGCGGACCGGGGGCGCTGGGTGGGCGATCCCGCCTTCGAGGACGTACCGACGAAGGAACTGCTGTCGCAGAAGTACGCCGACTCGCGCGAGTGCCTGATCAAGGACGACGCGGTGCTGACGAGCCCGCTCGCGCCCGGCGACCCGCGCAACCCGGCGGCCTGCTCCACCGGCGGACAGGCGGCGCCCACGACGTACGAGGGTGAGAACACCACACACCTCACGGCCTCCGACAAGTGGGGCAACGTCGTCGCGTACACCCTCACCATCGAGCAGACCGGCGGCAGCGGCATCACCGTCCCGGACCGGGGCTTCATCCTCAACAACGAGCTGACGGACTTCTCCTTCACGCCCGCGAGCCCCGGCGTGCACGACCCGAACCTGCCGGGTCCCGGCAAGCGGCCGCGCTCGTCGATCTCGCCGACGATCGTGCTGGACAAGGACGACAAGCCCGTGGTGGCGCTCGGTTCGCCGGGCGGCGCGACCATCATCACGACCGTGCTGCAGACGCTGACCGGCTTCCTCGACCGTGGTCTCCCGCTGGTCGACGCGATCGCCGCGCCGCGCGCCAGTCAGCGCAACCAGACGACGACCGAGCTCGAACCGGGCTTGTGGAACAGTGAGTTGAGGACGCGGCTCGAAGCGATCGGTCACGGTTTCCGCGAGAACCCGGAGATCGGCGCGGCGACGGGCATCCAGCGGCTGCCGAACGGGAAGTGGCTGGCGGCGGCGGAGACGGTACGGCGAGGGGGCGGCTCGGCGATGGTGGTGACACCGGCGCCGTAAGCCGCCACGACATGGCGTACATGACATGGCGTAATACGCCGTAAAGCTCAGTCACCCGCTCAGTCGGCTACGTCAGCCGACTGAGCGGGTGTCGCCGGTCCGGAAGTCCGGAACGCCGGCTGTCCGTTCTCGATGTCCACCGTCACCCGGCTGCCCGCCGTGAGCCGGCCGTCGAGGAGCAGACGGGACAGCCGGTTGTCGATCTCGCGCTGGATGGTGCGGCGCAGCGGCCGGGCGCCGTACTCGGGCTCGTGGCCGCGCTGCGCGAGCCAGTCGACGGCCTCATCGGTGAAGGTGACCGAGATGTCCTGGGCGTGCAGGCGGCGCCGGGTCTGCTCCAGCAACTGCTGCGTGATGCGGTGCAGTTGATCGGCGGTGAGCTGCCGGAAGACGACGACCTCGTCGATGCGGTTGAGGAACTCCGGCCGGAAGTGCTGGCGCAGCGGACGCAGGACCTGCTCGCGGCGGGCCTGTTCGTCGGCCTCGGCGTCACCCGCGGAGAAACCGAGGCCTGTGCCGCGCCGGATGATCGCCTCGGAGCCGAGGTTGCTGGTCATCACGATCACGGTGTTGGTGAAGTCCACCGTGCGGCCCTGGGAGTCGGTGAGCCGGCCGTCGTCGAGGACCTGAAGCAGGATGTTGAAGACGTCCGGGTGCGCCTTCTCGACCTCGTCGAGGAGGAGCAGCGAGTACGGGTGCCGCCGCACGGTCTCGGTGAGCTGGCCGGCCTCCTCATGGCCGACGTAGCCGGGCGGGGCGCCCACGAGCCGGCTGACGGTGTGCCGCTCCTGGTACTCGCTCATGTCCAGGCGCACCATCCGCTCCTCGCTGCCGAACAGGGCCTCCGCGAGCGCGCGGGCCAGCTCGGTCTTGCCGACCCCGGTCGGGCCCAGGAAGAGGAAACTGCCGATCGGCCGGTCGGGGCTGGCAAGCCCGGCGCGGGAGCGCAGCACCGCGTCGGCGACCACGCTGACCGCCTCGTCCTGTCCGACGACCCGCTGGTGCAGATGCTCCTCCAGGCCCAGCAGGCGGTCCTTCTCCTCCGTGGTGAGACTGCTGACCGGGATGCCGGTCTGCCGGGAGACCACCTCGGCGACGGCCTCGGCGGTGACCTCCAGATGCTGTCCCTCGTCGGCCTCCCCGTCGCGCCCGGCTTCGATCTTCGCCTTCAGCTCGTTGATACGGTCGCGCAACTGCGTGGCCTGCTCGTACTGTTCGCTCACCACCGACTGGTCCTTGTCCCGGACGAGCTGCTCGACCTCGCGCTCCAGGGCGCGTACGTCGGTGCCCTTGGTCCGGGCGTGCAGCCGCACGCGAGCGCCTGCCTGGTCCATCAGATCGATGGCCTTGTCCGGCAGATAGCGGTCCGTGATGTAGCGGTCGGACAGCTCCACGGCCGCCACCAGGGCCTCGTCGGTGTAGCGGACCTGGTGATGGGCCTCGTACCGGTCGCTCAGGCCGCGCAGGATCTCCAGCGCGTCCGAGGTGGACGGTTCGGGGACCAGGATCGGCTGGAACCGGCGCGCCAGGGCCGCGTCCTTCTCGATACGGCGGAACTCCTCCAGCGTCGTGGCGCCCACGACATGCAGCTCGCCGCGGGCCAGGGCCGGCTTGAGGATGTTGCCCGCGTCCATCGAGCCGCCCTCGCCGCCGCCTCCGGCGCCGACGACGGTGTGCAGCTCGTCGATGAAGACGATCAGCTCGTCGGAGTGCGCGCGGATCTCGTCGACGATGTTGGTCAGCCGCTCCTCGAAGTCACCGCGATAACGCGTCCCGGCGACCACGCCGGACAGGTCCAGGGCGACGACCCGGCGATTGGCGAGGGTGTCCGGTACGTCAGCGTCGGCGATGCGTTCCGCGAGGCCTTCCACGATGGCGGTCTTGCCGACGCCCGCGTCGCCGATCAGAACCGGGTTGTTCTTGCCGCGCCGGGACAGCACCTCGACGGTCTGCTCGATCTCCTCGTCCCGGCCGATGACCGGGTCGATACGGCCCTGGCGGGCGAGTTCGGTGAGATCACGGCCGTACTTGTCCAGGGTCGGGGTGGGCGAGGAGCGCGGCCGTTCGGGGCGCGCCGGGGCGCCCGCGGCCGAACCGTCCGGAGTCTCGGGCGGCCGGGAGGCCGGGGTGAACCGGGCCGCGTTGAGGATGTGCCCGGCGGCGGAGTCCGGGTTCGCGGCCAGGGCGCTGAGGACGTGCTCGGGGCCGATGTAGCCGACGCCTTCGGCTCGGGCCAAGGCGTGGGCGTCCAGCAGGGCGCGCTTGACCGCCGGGGTCACGGCGAGAGGCGTGTGTGGTCGGTCCTCGGACTTCTCCTCGGACTTCTCCTGGGACTTCTCCTCGAGGGGGCCCACTCGCTCGTCGATCTCGGTGGCCAGTGTGTCGGGGTCGGCGCCGGCGCGGGCCAGCAGGCTCCGGGTCGGCTCGACGGCGAGCGCGGCGCGCAGCAGGTGCTGGGTGTCCAGGTCGGTGCTGCCGTGCTCGGTGGCGTACGTCGCGGCCGTGGCGACCAGCTGGCGGGCGGGCCCGCTCATCAGCCGCCCGATGTCGATGTGCCGGGGGCTGGGGCGTGGCCCGGGGCCGCCGAAGCCGAAGAAGCGTGCGAAGAATTCTCCGAAGGGGTCTGGGCCGTAGCCCTGCGGACCCGTGAAGCCGCTGGTCATGGCCATCCGTTCCGGCGTCCCGAGCCGGCCGGCCGGGACGCGCTCGCTGCTGTGACGTGCCGGTCCGCACGAGTGCCCCTGACTCCGTCGGCTTACACGTGGGGGCGCTGTGGGAGGGCAGTACGACTGGTGCGGGTTGGATGTGGCTGGTCGCGCCCACGCGGCGGAGCCGCACATTGTCACAGCCCCGCGCCCCTGAAGGGCGCCCCTGACGGGGCCCGTCAGCGTGCTCTTAGCGGGACGTCAGGATTCGGGGGCCTGTCTCTGTGATGGCCACTGTGTGTTCTGTGTGGGCTGCTCGGGAGCCGTCGTTGGTGCGGAGGGTCCAGCCGTCGGGGGCCGCGTGGTAGCCGTCGGTGCCGCCGCCGATGAGCATGGGCTCGATGGCGAGGACCATGCCGTGGCGGAGGGGGAGTCCGCGGCCGGGGCGGCCCTCGTTCGGGACCGGCGGGTCCTCGTGCATACGGCGGCCCACGCCGTGGCCGCCGAAGCCGTCCGGGATGCCGTAACCCGCCGCACGGCACACCGTGCCGATCGCGTGCGCGATGTCGCCGATGCGGTTGCCGACGACGGCCGCCTCGATGCCCGCCGCCAGCGCGCGCTCGGCGGTCTCCACGAGTCGTACGTCGGCGGCGCGCGGCTCGCCCACCACGAAGCTGATCGCCGAGTCGCCGACCCAGCCGTCCAGCTCGGCACCGAAGTCGATGGAGACGAGGTCGCCGTCGCGCAGGCGGTAGCCGGTCGGGATGCCGTGCACGATCGCGTCGTTCACGGAAGCGCAGATGACCGCCGGGAAGGGGGTGGGGGCGAAGGAGGGGCGATAGCCGAGGAACGGGGAGCCGGCACCCGCACGGCGCAGGACGTCATGGGCGACCTCGTCCAGCTCCAGGAGTGAGACATCCACGTCGGCGGCCTCCCGCACCGCCGTGAGGGCACGGCCCACGACCTGGCCCGCTTCGTACATCGCGTCGATGGACGTGTCCGTCTTCAGTTCCACCATGCCAATTACTATACCGCTTGCCGGTATTAGAATGGGGTCATGGTGCGCACCCCCTTGACTCCTGAAGAGCGTGAACGCGGCGAGCGGCTCGGCCGGTTGCTGCGTGACGCCCGTGGCGGCCGCAGCATGGCGGAGATCGCCGCGAGCGCGGGCCTCTCCGCCGAGACACTCCGCAAGATCGAGACCGGTCGCGCCCCGACCCCCGCCTTCTTTACCGTGGCGGCCCTGGCCGGAGTGCTGGGCCTTTCGCTGGACGAGATCGCGGGAAGCTGCGCTCTGGCTGGGGTGTAGACGACCTTCGTGTTACGGGGCTCAGTGGCGCCGAAAAGCCCATGTCGCACAGGTACGTTGAGAGTGGAGCGGAGCACTCCGCGTCCGGTCCGCAAACTTCTCGTAGCGGTTCCGTAACACGAATGGTGTTTTCTACGGGGCCTGAGTACTTCAGGCTGGCGTGGGGTGAACGTAATGGCGGTGGAACAACTCCCGGGCCAGGTGCGGGAGTTCGCGCAGTACCTCAAAGGCCTGCTGACCCGGCTTGACCAGGGCGGCGGGTGGTGCGGTGTGTTCTGGCAGCGCGATCCCGAGGGAATGCGGGCCTGCCTGGACGGCTGGGAGGTGCCCCCGTGGGACGTCGTGGAGGCGCTCCTGCGGGATCTCGCCGCGGAATACGGCGAGCGGGCCGCCGCGCAGGAGTTGGAGCGGGCGCGAGTCCTCCACCAAGCCTCACTCGCCGCGTACGACGCCCGCCCCGGCGGCCGGGACGCCCTCAGCGACCGCCTCGACGTCATGCTCCGCGAACAGCGCTACGCCGCCGAACGCCATGCGGAACTGGCCCAGTTGCTCCGTACCGTCGCCTCCCGCGAGGAAGCCGACTCCATACGCCTCGACCTGGCCTGGGCCCGCGACGACCACGAACGCGCCACCGCCCGCTGCGCCGAACTCCGTTCACGCATGGACGAGTTGGACCGCCGGACCGCGGGCGGGTACGCGCGGGATGCGATGACGATTCCGCCGGGCGACGGCGGGGGCGTGGTCTGGGTCGACGACGAGGCGTTCGGCGGGGGCGGGGGTTCGTCGGACGGGGATTCGTCGGACGAGACGTCGTCCCATGGGCGCGTCGGCGCGTATGGCGGTGCTGACCGTCCCACCGCGGGACGTGAAGGCGCGCACCGCCGGGAGCCGACCGAGGACGACTGGCCGGACATCTGGCGGGACTCGAGCGACTCGGCCGACTCGGCCGCGCAACGAGCCAGCTGGCAGCCTGGTCCCGATTCCGGCCCCGACAGCCGGATGTCCGGCTTTTCGGAGCACACCAGCTCGGATGACCGGTCTGATGCCGCCGCCTCCCGCC
>NZ_JAAKZY010000112.1 GCF_011045015.1 Streptomyces scabichelini
TCCCCCCGCCACCCGCACGTCCTCCGGTGACGGCCGCCGCGAGGCCAACGCCGCCGCCGTACTGCGGGCCGTGCTCGACCACGGCCCGGTGGCCCGCAGCGGCATAGCCAGGCTGTCGGGGCTGAGCCCGGCGGCCGTCTCCCGGCAGTGCACCGACTTGGCACGCCTGGGCCTCGTACGGGAGATGCCGGAGCTCGTGGCGGCGGGCGGTGTGGGCAGGCCGCAGATCCCGGTGGATCTCCACACCGGTGACGCCGGTGACACCGGCGGACCGCTGGCCGTGGGCGTGCACATCGGAGTACCGCGGTCGACCTTCTGTCTGACGGATCTGCGCGGCACGGTCGTGGCCCGGCGGGATTTCCGGCACGACGGGATTCCCGCCGCCGCGCTCGCGGACGAGGTGGGCCGCGGGCTGGCCGCGTTCCTCGCCGAGCGCGCACCGGCACCGGCACCGGCACCGGAACCGACGGCGAGGACAGCGGCAGCACCCGGCAGCAGGCTGCTCGGCGTCGGCGCGGCCATCGGCGGCTGGGTGGACCCCGCGACCGCCACGGTCGTCCGGCATGACGCCCTCGGCTGGCACCAGCACCCGCTCGGGGCCGAGCTGCGGCGGCACACAGGACTGCCCGTGCGGGTCGACAACCACGCGCGCGCCGTCGCGCAGTCCGAGCTGCTCTTCGGCGGGCGGGCCGCCCGGCGTTCGCTGCTCCATCTGTTCGTGGGCAATGTGGTGGACGCGGCGCTGGCCATCGCCGGGGTGGTGCACCGCGGGCCCCGCTCTGGCGCGGGTGAGGTGGCGCATCTGCCGGTCCCGGAGAGCACGGTGGAGTGCCCGTGCGGGCGTACCGGCTGTCTGGAGGCGACCGTCTCCGACACGGTCCTCGCCCGGCGGGCGGCGGAACTCGGCATCGTCCCCGAGCCCAGCGCCCCGCTGCTCGTGGACGCGGCGGCGGCCGGGGACCGGCGTGCCGACGCGCTGCTGCGGGAGCGCGCCCGTGGCGTGGGCAGGGCGACGGGGCTGCTCCTCGACGTGCTCAACCCGGACCTGGTGGTGGTCACCGAGCAGTCGAGCCTGCTCAACCCCGAGTATCTGGAGGAGATCCGCGAGGCCGCGACCGCCCACTCGCACGTCTGCGACGATCCGGAACGGATCCTGATCCCACATGCTGGACCGGCGGTGCTTCTGGTGGCGGCTGCCACGGTGGTCCTGAACCCGCTGTTCAGGAGTCCGCTGCAAGCTTTCGGCAACACTGCCGCAATGCTCCCGTCAGGCTGACAAGTCGCCCTGCCGGAAGGGCTGTTGACCCTCGCGCACGACCGCTGTCATTCTGCTGGACGTGAATCCTGACCTGCGCCTCGTGTCCCGCTGGCACGTCGACCTCTGTCGGCAGTCCAGCGCGATCTGTGCCGTCCGCCGTTGATTCTCCGCTGACGTTCCGCGCACGTCCGGCCACCCGGACTCCGCTTCACGGGCCTTCTTCCGGCGCTTCTCTCCCGTACGCCTCTCCCCGAACTGCGGTCGGCTGTTGGCTGCGGGTGCGTTGTGGCTTGTCGCGCCCCGCGGCGGAGCCGCATATGTCACAGCCCCGCGCCCCTAAAGGGGCACGGGTCCCGCACGCGCCCTCCGGTACGCGCTCAAGTGACCGCGCGCCTCGCCGCCGATCCTCCGCACGGGTCATTACTTCCTGCCGCAGCGAAACGAAAACGAACAGGTCTTCCACCATGCACACACCTTCCCCCCTGCCCCCGGACTTCCCGTCCCGGCGTACGGCCCTGCGTGCCGCGGGCGCCGGTGCCCTGCTGCTCGGCGCGGGCGGTGCGCTGGCCGGCTGCCGCTCGGCCGTGTCCGAGGACGAGGGGTCGGGCGGGCCGAAGCGCGGCGGAACGCTGACCATCGGCATCAACCAGGACTTCACGCCCGCCCTGCTGTTCACGCAGAGCGGCGAGTCGCTGCAGCAGCGGCTGATCTACAACACCCTGATCCGCTACGACGAGGAGCTCGAGCCGCAGCCGGAGCTGGCCCGTTCCTGGGAGTACGCCGCCGACGGCCGGGCCATCACGCTCACGCTCCGGGACGACGTGACATACCACGACGGCCGGAAGTTCACCGCGGACGACGTCATCTTCGCCGTCGAGAACCTGCGGAAGCCGGAGCGCTCCGCCCAACTGGCGGCCACCGCAAAAGCGGTGACCGGCTTCGAGAAGCGCGGCGACCACGAGCTGGTGGTGAAGCTGGCGCACCCGGTGAGCAATCTCTTCGACCTCTTCGAGTTCATGATCATCGCGGACCGGCACACCGTCGAGGACGCCGTGAAGGGCAAGCGGCTCAACGGCACAGGACCGTTCCGGTTCGAGCGGTGGCGGCCGGGGACGGGGCTCAGCCTCACCCGCAACGAGAAGTACTGGATACCCGAGCGCCCGTATCTGGACGCCGTCGAACTCCGCGTCTACACCCAACCCGACGCCCTCCTGTCCGCGCTCCGCTCGGGTCAGGCGCAGCTCTCGTACCACGTCTCGGGCAAGCACCTGGCCACGATCAAGGGCAGTCCGGACTTCACGATCAGGCGGTACGACACCGGCAACCAGGCCGTGTACGTCGGGGCCACCGTCGACGAGGCGCCGGCCGACTCCAAGGCCTTCCGGCAGGCCGTCGCCTGGGCGGTGGACCGGGACCGGGTCGTCGAGCAGGCCCTCGGCGGCTACGGCTTCGCCTCCGCCGCGCCCTGGCCCAGGTCCTCGCCCGCCTACAGCGAGGCCAACCGCAGCCACTACACGCACAACCCGGGCAAGGCCCGTGAGCTGCTGAAGTCCTCCGGTGTGGCGCGGTCCGCCACTCTTCCTCTGGGGCACCCCACCACGCCGCTGCACGTCGCCATCGCCGAGATCGTGCAGTACGACCTGAAGCAGGTCGGCATCAAGACCGAGCTGGAGCCCTTCGACCCGGCCGCGTTCCAGCAGAAGCTGATCTCCGGCACCATGCCGGCGCTCTGGGTCAACGGCCACGCCTTCGCGCAGGTGACGCCCTCCACGCTGGCGGTGAGCGCGTACCCCTTCAACGAGGCCAAGAACACCTCGCACTTCCGCTCCGCGGAGTACACCGAGACGGTCCAGGACGCCTGGCAGCAGCAGGACGCCGACGGGGCCGCGGCGCACGCCCGCTACCAGAAGCTCTCCGATCTGCTGCTCGACGAGGCGTTCATCATCGACCTCGCCGTCCAGGACTCGGTGGAGGTCGCCGCCAGGAGGCTGCACGGACCGACGCTCAACAAGTTCTCGTATCTCAACCTCGACAACGCCTACCTGGTGTGACCATGCGCGGCTACCTCCTCAAGAAGATCCCCTCGGCGCTCCTGGTCCTGCTCCTCGCCTCCTTCCTGATCTTCGCCATCCTGCGGCTGGTCCCCGGCGACGCCGCCACCCTGCTCGCCGGGCCGGACGCGTCCCCCGAGTCCGTCGACGCCATCCGCCGCCAACTCGGGCTGGACAAGCCGCTGTTGACGCAGTACGCGACCTGGATCGGCGATCTCCTCCGCGGCGACCTCGGCCCGTCGTACGCCATCGGCGGCCAGGTATCCGACCTGATCGGCGACGGGCTCGGTGCCACCGCCGAACTCACCCTGGGCGCCCTCTTCTTCACCATCACCCTCGGCCTGCTGCTCGGCGTGCTCGGCGCCACGTCCCGGCGGCGCCCGGTCCGGGCGGCGGTACGGGCGCTCACCACCGGGGCGCTCGCGGTGCCGCCCTTCGTCACGGGCGTGCTGCTGGTGCTGGTCTTCGCGGTCGGACTCGGCGTGCTGCCGTCCGGCGGCCGGGTCGGACTGCTGGAAGCGCCCGATCTGGAGCTTCAGTACCTGCTGCTGCCCTCGCTCTGCCTCGCCCTGCCCAGCGCCGCCGTACTGGGCCGCTACCTCAAGGACAGCCTGGAGCGCACCTTCGCCGAGGACTACATCCGCACCGCGACCGCGGCCGGCGTCTCCCGGCGCAGGCTGCTGTGGCGGCACGCGTTCCCGGGCGCCCTGCCACCGGTCGTCACCCTGCTCGGCATGCAGACCGGCCAGCTTCTCGGCGGCGCCGTCCTGGTGGAGGCGATCTTCGCCTGGCCGGGTCTCGGCCAGCTCGCCGAACAAGGGCTGACCCGCCGCGACTACCCCCTCGTACAGGATCTGCTGCTCCTCCTCGTGGCGGTCTTCGTCGTGGTCCAGCTGCTGACCGATGTCGTCTACGCCCTGCTCGACCCGCGAATCCGGTGGGAGTGACCGCCACGATGACTCTCGTAGACGTACGGAAGCGGGGCCAGCGGGACAAGCGGGGCACCGTCGCCCGCCACCCCTACCTGACCGCCCTGAACAAGGCCCGCGGGCGCATCGGCCTCGCTCTCGTCGGTCTCGTCGTCCTCGCCGGGCTGCTCGCCCCCCTGCTCAGCTCGCACGACCCGACCGACCAGAGCGGCGGGGCCCTCCTCGGCCCCGGCAGCCCAGGGCATCCTCTTGGCACCGACGACCTGGGCCGCGATCTGCTGAGCCGGGTCCTGTACGGCATCCGTACGGACCTGGAGGTGATCGCGCTCGCGGTCCCGCTGGGCGCGCTGCTGGGGTGTGCGTTCGCGCTCCTAGCGGCGGTGCATCCGGTCCTGGACACGGTGGTGCAGCGGGTCTTCGACCTGGTGCTCGCCTTCCCCGGGCTGATCCTGGCCCTCGCCATCACGGCCGTACTCGGACCGGGCCGGCTGCCCGTGGTCGTCGTCATCGCGCTGGCCGAAATCCCGGTGTTCGGGCGGCAGTTGCGGGCCGGGATCCTCGTCCAGCGGGAACGGGAGTACGCGGTGGCCGCCCGGGTCGGCGGCACCGGCAGGACCCGGCTGCTGGTCCGGCACATCCTGCCCAACTGCGCCGATCCGCTGGTGGTGCAGCTCGCCGTCTCGCTCACCGTCGCCGTGTTCCTGGAGGGCGCCATGAGCTTCCTCGGCGTCGGCGTCCGCCCGCCCGAGCCCACGCTCGGCGGCATGCTCAGCCAGGCGCTGCCCTATCTCGCGCAGGCCCCGCACTTCGCCGCCGGGCCGCTGCTCGCCGTCACCTTGCTCGTCCTCGGTTTCTCGCTGTTGTCCGAGGCCCTGAACCGGGAGATACGCCGATGACATCCGCTCTGCTCGGAACTTCGCCGAACGCTTCACCGGACCCTCCGCCCGCCCCTTTGCTGGACGTGCGCGGCCTGAGCGTCGACTTCCGTACGCCGGAGGGAGCCGCCGTCCACGCCGTACGCGAGGTGGACTTCACCCTGCGGCGCGGCGAGACGCTCGCCGTGGTCGGCGAGTCCGGCTCCGGGAAGTCCACCACCGCGCTGGCGCTGATGCGGATGCTGCCGGGCTCGGGCAGGATCACCGCCGGTTCCGTGCGCCTCGGCGAGACCGAACTGACCGCCGCGAGCGAGGAGGAGCTGCGCACGGTGCGCGGCGCCCGGATCGGGATGATCTTCCAGGACCCGATGACCTCGCTCAACCCCGTTCTCTCGATCCGCACGCACCTGGACGAGGTGCTGCGCGCCCACGGCCGGGGCGACCGCGCGGCACGCCGGGAGCGTGCCGCGGAACTCCTCGACCTGGTCGGCATCCCGGACCCGCGACGCCGCCTTGACGACCACCCGCACCAGTTCTCCGGCGGCCAGCGCCAGCGCATCCTCATCGCGATGGCCCTCGCGAACGAGCCGGACGTCCTGCTGGCCGACGAACCGACCACCGCGCTCGACACCACCGTGCAGGAACAGATCCTCCAGCTGCTGGCCAAGCTCAACGAGGAGACCGGTACGGCGCTGGTCCTGATCACCCACAACATGGGCGTCGTCGCCCGCTCCTGCTCGCGCGTGCTCGTGATGTACGGCGGGACGGTCGTCGAGGACGGCCCCACGGCCGAGGTCCTCACCCGCCCCCGCCACCCCTACACAGCCGGCCTCCTCGCCGCCGTACCCCGACTCTCCTCGCCCTCCGGCACACGCCTCACCGGCATCCCCGGCTCCCCGCCCGACCTGTCACTGCCGCTTGCCGGCTGCGCGTTCGCGGCGCGCTGCGCGCTGGCCGACGAGCGCTGCGGGAGCGAGGCGCCGCCGTTGGAGCCGGCGTCGGCGGCGTCCGAGGACGCATCCTGGGGCGCCGAGGGGGAGGACGGAAGGCGCGTGGCGTGCTGGCACGCGGACGGGCCGGCCGCCATGATCGCCGCCCCGCCGCCCGTACGGGCCGAACCGTACGATCCGGCCGTGCTCGCACGCGCCGAGGCCGAACTGGAGGTCCGGCTGGAGGCCGAGGGCGAGCCCGGCGACCGTCTCCCCGCCGACGATGCCCCGCTGCTGGAGGCCTCCGCCCTGCGCAAGGAGTTCAGGGGGCGCGGCCGGGCAGGCCGCCGCCATCCCCTCCTCGCCGTCGACGAGGTCTCGCTTCGTCTGGAGGCGGGCGAAACCCTCGGTGTCGTCGGCGAGTCCGGCTCCGGCAAGTCGACGCTGGCCCGACTGCTCGCCCACGCCCACCCGGCCGACGGCGGCACGCTCCGGCTGCGCGGCGAGGACGTCACCCGCCCTTCCCGTACGGCCCTGCGCAGACTGCGCCGCCAGGTGCAGATGGTCTTCCAGGACCCGTACGCCTCCCTGAACCCCCGTATGACGGTGGGCGACATCGTCGGCGAACCCCTCCTCGTCCACGGGCTCCACCCGGACCGCGCGGCACGCGAGCGGCGCGTCGCCGAGCTCCTGGAACTCGTCGGTCTCGACCCGGCGTCCACCGGCCGCCACCCCCGTGACTTCTCCGGCGGCCAGCGCCAGCGCATCGGCATCGCGCGCGCCCTCGCCCCCGAACCCTCGGTCCTGATCTGCGACGAGCCCGTCTCGGCACTCGACGTCTCGGTCCAGGCCCAGATCGTCAACCTCCTGTCCGACCTCCAGCGGGACCTCGGCCTCGCACTGCTCTTCATCGCCCATGACCTGGCGGTCGTACGCCAGGTCAGCCACCGCATCGCGGTCATGCACCGTGGCCGGATCATCGAGACGGGTCCTGCGGACGAGCTGTGCGAGTCCCCTCAACACCCCTATACGCAGGCGTTGCTGGCCGCGGCTCCCGAACCCGTACCGGCGGCGGCGCTGGGAGCACCGGCCGCATGACCGGCCCTCCTGCCCGAAGAATCCTCCCTGCCCACTTGCCCAAGGAATCCTCCGCATGACGGACACCACCGGCCCCCTGCGCCGCGACCCGTACGAGAACTTCCCCGGCCGTATCGGCCGCACCTTCGCCGAGTCGCAGCCCGCCTGGCCGCGGAAGTCCGGCCCACCGGCCGACGCCCCGAACATCGTGGTCGTGTACCTGGACGACATGGGCTACAGCGACATCGGCCCGTTCGGCGCGGAGGTCCCGACCCCTGCCCTCGACGCCCTCGCCGGGCGGGGCGTACGCCTGACCAACTACCACACGCTGCCGCTCTGCTCCCCCTCGCGCGCCGCGCTGCTGACCGGCTGCAATCCGCACCGGGTCGGCTATGCGATGGTCGCCAACGCCGATCCGGGATTCCCCGGTTACGGGATGGAGATCGCGGACGACATCCCCACGCTGGCCGAGACACTGCGCGGCGCCGGGTACGCGACGTACGCGGTCGGCAAGTGGCATCTGGCGCGCGACGCGTCGTCCGGCGCCGCCGCCGACCGGGCCAACTGGCCGCTGCAGAAGGGCTTCGACCAGTACTACGGAGTCCTGGAGGGCCTGACCAACCTCTTCCACCCGCACCAACTGGTCCGGGACAACTCGCCGTTGGACATCGACGAGTTCCCGGAGGGCTACTACTACACCGACGACATCACCGACCAGGCCGTCTCCATGGTCAAGTCACTGCGCGCCCACGACCCGGACAAGCCCTTCTTCCTCTACCTGGCGCACAACGCCGTACACGCCCCACTGCAAGCGAAGCCGGAGGACATAGAGCGCCATCGGGGCCGCTACGACGGCGGCTGGGACGAACTGCGCCGTGCCCGCTTCGCCAAGCAGAAGGCCGACGGCCTCTTCCCCGAGGAGACCGAACTCCCCGCCCGCAACGCCGAAGACGGCCTGGACGTGACCGCATGGCACGACCTCACCGCGGACGAACAGCGGCTCTACGCCCGCTACATGGAGGTGTACGCGGCGATGGTCGACAACGTCGACCAGAACCTCGGCCGACTCGTGAACACCCTCGAGGCACTGGGCGAGCTGGACAACACCGTCATCGTCTTCACCTCCGACAACGGCGGCAGCGGCGAAGGCGGCGCCGAGGGCAGCCGCAGCTACTTCAGCCGGTTCGCCCACCACCCCCGCCTGCCCGAGGACTGGCCGACGGACGTGGCACGCGACCCGGACCTCATCGGCGGACCGCGCAGCCTGGTGCACTACCCGCGCGGCTGGGCGATGGCGTCCAACACGCCGTTCCGGCTGTACAAGCGCCACACGTACGCGGGCGGGGTGCGCGTACCGCTCGTGATCTCCTGGCCGCGGGGCCTGCACCGCTCCCCCGCGGACGACGGCATCCGCCATCAGTACCAGTACGTCACCGACATCGCGCCGACGCTGCTGGAACTGGCGGGAGTCGAGCGGTCGGGCGACGGCATCCAGGAACAGGACGGCTTCAGCTTCGCCCCCGTCCTCACCGACCCCGCGGCGGACAGCACCCACCCCGAGCAGTACTGCGAGATGACCGGCAACCGCAGCCACTACCGCGACGGCCACAAACTCGTCACCCTGCACCGGCCGGGGACACCGTACGACGACTCCGAATGGGCCCTGTACGACATCCGCACCGACCCGACGGAGATCCACGACCTGGCCGACCGGCACCCGGACCTGGTCAAGGAGCTGGCCGCCGCCTGGGAGAAGGCAGCCTGGCGCAACGGCGTCTTCCCCCTCCCCGACACCTCGGGCGCCCTCGCCCTGCGCGGCCCCGCCGAGGAGAAACTGGCCCGCCCGGTCACCCTGCTCCCCGGCACCCCAGAGCTGGAGCGCTACCGCTCCTCCCGGCTGATCGCCTTCCGCTCCTTCACGGTCGCGGTGGAACTGGAGTCGTACGAGGCGGGCGACAGCGGCGTTCTGGTATCGCACGGCGACCAGGGTGGCGGCTACAGCCTGTACGTGGAGGACGGCCGCCTGCGCTTCGCGTACAACGAGTACGGCGCCCTGCGCGAGACGGACGCGGGCCCGCTGCACCCCGGCACCCGCACCATCCTCCTCACCGCCACCGCCGAACCGGGCCTGCGCTGGCGCTTCGCCCTCACGGTGGACGACACAGGGCGCGCCACCCCTGACCCGGTCCACCAGCTGATCGGCATGGCCCCCTTCCAGGGCATCAGCGTGGGAGTAGACCGCAAATCACCGGTCTCCTGGCCGCTGTACGAACGCCACGGCATCTTCCGCTACACCGGCACCCTCCACTCGGTCACTTACCGCCCGGGCCCACCCGGCCCGGACTCACCGGAGACGGTGACCCGGGCACTGCGGGAGGCGGCAGCGGCTTTCGAGTAGCGCCCCGCGCCCCATAGGGGCGCGGGGAACTGCGCGACCAGCCACAACCGACCCGCACCTTCTCGTACTCCACTTCCCCGCACCGTTCCCACGCGCCCTTCCCGCGGAGCGCTTGGCTAGACTTCGCACCCTCGTACACCTGATCGCGCCACGTACGGGCAATGCCGTTCCCGAAGGGTCTCGACGCTTGATAGCCATCGAAGAGGTCAGCAAGCGATACGCCGACGGCACTGTGGCCGTCGATCGCCTCTCGCTGCAGATTCCGAACCACTCCATCACTGTGCTCGTCGGTCCCTCGGGGTGCGGCAAGACCACCACACTGCGCATGATCAACCGCATGATCGAGCCGAGCAGCGGCACGATCCGGGTCAACGGCGAGGACGTACAGAGCCAGCCGGTCAACGCCCTGCGCCGTTCCATGGGTTACGTCATCCAGAACGCCGGGCTCTTCCAGCACCGCACCATCATCGACAACATCGCCACGGTGCCGCGGCTGCTCGGCTGGTCCAAGCAGCGCGCCCGGGCCCGTGCGGCCGAACTCATGGAACGAGTCGGCCTCGACCGGGACATGGCACGCCGCTATCCGTACCAGCTCTCCGGCGGCCAGCAGCAGCGGGTCGGAGTCGCCCGCGCACTGGCCTCGGACCCGCCGATCCTGCTGATGGACGAGCCGTTCTCCGCGGTCGACCCGGTCGTCCGCCGCGGACTCCAGGAGGAGTTGCTGCGCATCCAGGGCGAACTCGGCAAGGCGATCGTGTTCGTCACCCACGACATGGACGAGGCCATCACGATCGGCGACCGCATCGCCGTGCTGCGCACCGGCGGCAAGCTCGCCCAGTTCGCCGCCCCCGACGAGCTGTTGTCGTCGCCCGCCGACGAGTTCGTGGAGGAGTTCCTGGGCGGCGACCGGGGCATCCGCGGTCTGTCGTTCCTGTCCACGAGCGACCTCGAACTCGACCGCTCCCGGATCCACCCGGTGGGCACCGACCGGCAGCAGGCCGCCGAGGTCACCGACTCCCGGCCGCCGGTCCTGGTCACCGACGCCGCCGGCAAGCCGCTGGGCTGGGCCGACCCCACGGAGTGGAACGGTGACGTCGGGACTCTGACGCCGTACGGGCAGAGCTTCCAGGTGGGCCGGGACTCACTGCGGGTCGCCCTGGACCGGGCGGTGCTGTCGCCCACCGGTCACGCGGTCGCCGTCGACGGGGCGGGACGGGTCCTGGGCATCGCCGGTCAGGAGACGATCGCCGCCGCGATCCGCGCCGCCCGGCAGCAAAGGGCCACGAACTCGCCACAGGACCCGTCCGGTGAGCCGCCCCAGGTGAAGGCCGCCCGATGAACGGCTTCTTCGACATCCCGAGCGACCTCCAGAGCAGCTATCTCGGCCTGATCTCCACGCACCTTCAAGAGGCCCTGATCCCGGTGCTCGTCGGCTTCCTGCTGTCGCTGCCGATCGGCCTGCTGTGCGTCCGCGTCCGCTGGATCTACCCGCCGGTGCTGTGGATCACCACGGTGATCTACGCGATCCCCTCGCTGGCCTTCTTCGTGGTGCTCATCGACTACACGGGGCTGAGCAAGCTCACGGTGATGATCCCGCTGTGCCTGTACAGCCTGGTCGTCCTCGTCCCGTCGGTCGTCGACGGCATCCGGTCGGTTCCGGAGGAGACGAACGCCGCCGCCTCGGCGATGGGCATCGGTCTCGTACGCCGCTATCTCCAGGTCCAGCTGCCCATCGCCGTACCCGCGATCATCGCCGGACTGCGGGTGGCCGCGGCCTCCAGCATCAGCCTGGTCAGCGTCGGCGCGCTGATCGGCAACCAGGGCGCGCTGGGCAATCTGCTGACCACCGCGCTGCTCTACCAGCGCCCCGTCCTGGCCCTGAACTCGGTGCTCACCACCGCCGTACTCGCCGTGGTCGTCGACGCCCTGCTCGTACTGGCGCGCCGACTGCTCACCCCCTGGCAGCCGCCGTCCGACAGCAAGGCCAGGCGCACGGCCCTGCGGACCGCCGCGGGACCCGCGGTGCCGGACACGTCCACTACGGCGGGCGCCGCCCGCGCACCGGAGCGCGTCTCGTGAACGTACTGAACTTCATCGAAGCCTTCTTCAGCGACAGCGCCCACTGGAGCGGCTACGACGGCATTCCGCAGCGCGTGTGGGAGCACCTCCAGTACTCCGCCGCGGCGCTCGCGATCGCCGCGGCCATCGGCCTGCCGATCGGTCTGATCACCGGGCACACCGGCCGTGGTGGCAACGCGATGGCCTTCGTGGCGGCGGCGGCCCGTGCCCTGCCGACGTTCGGGCTGCTGGTGCTGATGTTCGTCTGGCTCGGACTGAGCGTGCTGCCCGTGATGATCCCGCTCGTGGTGCTGGCGATCCCGCCGATCCTCATCACCACCTACGAGGCGGTACGCACCGTGGACCCCTCCCCCGTCGACGCCGCCCGCGGAATGGGCATGTCGCAGGCGGGGATCCTGTTCCAGGTCGAGGTGCCGGCCGCGCTGCCGCTGATCCTCAGCGGACTGCGCTCGGCGGCGATCCAGATCGTGTCCACGGCGACGATCGCGGCGTACGTGAGTCTGGGCGGCGTCGGCCGCTACATCGTGGACGGCCTGTACCAGCGGGACTACGAGAAGGTGGTCGGCGGTGCCACCCTCACCGCCGCACTCGCGCTGCTCGTCCTCGTGCTGTTCTGGGCCGCGGGCCGGGTGTGGGTGTCCCCGGGCGTCCGCAGGCGCGGGACGGCGTGACGGCCGGCCGGCTCACCGCCGCTCGGCGGCCGCCAGGGCGTGTTCCAGTACGACGAGCAACGCGTCCCGTACCGAGCCGCGTTCGCGGGCGTCGAACACGGTGAGCGGGACGTGGTCGGCGACGTCGAGGGCCCACCGTACGTCGTCCAGGTCGTGCTCGACCTTGCCGTCGAAGGCGTTGACGGCCACCGCGAAGGGGATCTGCCGGTGCTCGAAGTAGTCGACGGCCGCGTAGCAGTCGTCCAGGCGGCGGGTGTCGACGATGACGAGCCCGCCCAGCGCCCCCTCGACCAGGTCGTCCCACATGAACCCGAACCGCTCCTGCCCTGGGGTGCCGAACAGATAGAGCTTCAGGGTCGGGTCGAGCGTGACACAGCCGAAGTCCATGGCGACGGTGGTCGTCATCTTCTCCGGGGTGTGGGAGAGGTCGTCGACGCCCGCGGCGACCGAGGTGATGGACGCCTCGGTGGTCAGCGGCTCTATTTCGGAGATGGCGCCCACCGTCGTGGTCTTGCCCACGCCGAAGCCGCCCGCGATCACCATCTTCACCGGCAGCGGCGGCTGGGACCCCACGGCGTCATCCCTCACGGATCGCGCCCCGGGAGTCGGGGATACCTCGAAGACCATCGATAACCCTTCGCAGAACAGTGGCGTCACGGTGGGAATTGGCCTGCGGTATGTACAGGGCCAGTTGACCGTCGGCGCGCAGATCGTCGGCGAGCACCCGGATGACATTCAGATGCATCCGCAGTTTCGCCGCGATCTCCGCCAGCGACTGAGGCCGGCGGCAGATCATGATGATGTCGCGGTGCTGGTCGAAGGCGAAGGCGTCCAGCGTGGCGAGACCCACGTCGGTCGCGATCACCTGCGTCTCGATCGGAATCGGCGGTACGAGACTGTCGCCGCCGGCGATCCGTCCCGCGGTCAGCAGGAACGGGCGGACGACCGGCGCGGGGGGTTCCGCCCCCCACGTGGCGTCTTCGGCGGCCGGTGGCTCACCTGCCGTCATCACGTCTCACCCCTTCACCTCACGGGTCGTCATGGCCGGGCGACGACCCCGCCGGCCGGCAGCCGTCAGCCGGCCGGTGCGATCCCCACGGTGTTCTTCAGCTCCATGACCAGCTGCGGACTCAGCGCGGCACCGGCGCGATTGGCGAAGAGGGTCATCTCGTACGCGATGTTGCCGAGCTTCGCCTCCTTCGACGCGACCACGCCGAGGACCGCTCCCGCGCCGAGCGCCGACACCAGGACGTGTCCGTCCTCGAGGTCGATGATGACCTTGTTCAGGCCACCGAGCCCGTAGTTGCCCGACGCTCCCATGGCGAGGCTGGTGATACCGGAGACGATCGCCGCGAGCCGCTCCGAGTCCGCGTGTCCTCGCAGTTGGGACACCGCGATCAGCAGACCGTCGGAGGAGACCCCGATCACGTCTACGACCCCGGCGGTCTCGGTGGCGAAACGGTTGAGCAGCCAGTTGAAGTCGGCAGCGGCGGCCTTCATGTCCGTCACCGGCTCCACGGCCCCGGATTCCGGTCCGCCTGTCCACATCATCACTTGCTCATGCCTTCCGGGAATGGGGATCTGTTGTTCTCTGTGCTGTGTTCGGCCCGTCCGCCGGGCCCTGGTCCGCGCTCTCGCGCTGGGCCCGCTCGACGGCGGCCTCGAACTCGTCGATCTCGGATCGCGCCGCCTCCGCGTCGCTGGGCTGCCAGACCCGCGGCCGCGGGTTCACGGGAGCCCGCTTGGGCAGGCGGCTCGACGCGGTGGTGGCCTGCAGGGTCGCACCGCGCACCCGGCGCCGCAGCGGTCCGGGAGCACCGGGCCTCGCCGGCGCCGTACCGGACCCGGAGCCGCTGTCGGCTCCGGAGCCACGCCCGGCCCCCTCGCGGCCGACCGGCTCACGCCCGGCCCCGTCGCGCCCGCCGACTCCCGTGCCGGGCATGGGCGCTCCCGAGGTGCCACGCCAGGCCGTCTCACGACCGGCCATCTCGCGACCGGTCCCGTCGCGCCCGGCCGTCTCACGACCGGCCGCCTCGCGGCCGACCCCGTCGCGCCCGGCCCCCTCGCGCCCGCCGACTCCCGTGCCGGGCATGGGCGTTCCCGAGATGCCGCGCCCGGCCGTCTCACGACCGGCCATCTCGCGGCCGACCCCGTCGCGCCCGGCCGTCTCACGACCGGCCGTCTCGCGCCCGCCAACTCCCATGCCGGACATGGGTGTTCCCGAAGGGGCGCCCCGCCTGGGCAGCGGGGTGCCGGGTCCGTACGGGGTGTGACCCATGGCCTGCTCGCGCCCGCTGTCTCCGGCGGGTTCCGGCCTGCGCGCATGGCTGGGGGACGGGGCCGACGAAGACGGGGACGGCGAGGGCGAGGTCTGCTCTGACCGGGCGCGCGCGGGAATCCTGCGGGGCAGCGCCGAGCGGCCGGGCGCCGGCTCCACCATCGCGGGGCGCGGCTCGGCCGGACCGGAGTGGCGGGCGGGCGGCAGGATCTGCGCGGGCCGCGCCGCGGCACCCGTCGGGTCGGCCAGCAGCAGATGGGCCGACGGGACCACGACGGTGGCCGTGACGCCACCGCCCGGGGTGCGGGACAGGACGACTTCGATGCCCCAGCGCCGGGAAAGGCCGCCGACCACGAAGAGGCCGAGGACCTCGGTCGGTGCCAGGTCGAGCCGTTCACGGCGGATCAGGCGCGCGTTCTCCTCGGCCAGCCGCTCGGCGTTCATCCCGAGCCCGTGGTCGATGATCTCGACCAGGGCGCCGCCGTCGGAGCCGTGCCGGGGACGCAGGACCACCTCGACACTCGTATGGGCCGGAGAGAACGTCACCGCGTTCTCCAGCAGTTCGGCGAGCATCAGCGTCAGATCGCCGACGATGTCGGGGGCGACGGTGACATCGCCCTCGGCGTGCGGGGTGACGCGCTGGTAGCCCTCGATCTGGCCGAGCGCGGCGCGGACGACGTTGCTCAGCCGCATCGGCCCGGTGTTCAGGCCCGTCTCCCGGATTCCGGCGAGCAGCATCAGGCTGTCGGCGTTGCGCTGGAGGCGTACGGCGATGTGGTCGATGCGGTAGAGCCGGTCCAGTACCTGCGGGTCGGTCTCGCCGCGCTCCACCGAGTCGATCAGGGCGAGTTGACGTGCTGTCAGGTTGCTGACGCGGCGGCCGACGTTGCCGAACATCTCGGCGATGTTGCGGCGGCTGATGACCTGGCGTTCCAGCAGGGCGGTCGCGGTGACCTGAACCTGGTTGAAGGATTCGGCGAGCTCACCGAGCTCGTCGCGCACGGGCACGGGTACGGCTTCCAGACGCGGCGGGCTCGCGTCGTCGGCGTCGTCGTCCGCGACCCGGGCCAGTTCCGTCTCGGCCGCGGCGGCCACGTGCTGGGCCGCGCCGGTGAGGGTCCGCACGGTCCGTACCACGGAGCGGCGGACGAGTACGGAGAACAGCAGCCAGGCCCCGAAGGCGAGCAGCGTGCCGCCGATCAGCCAGGCCACCTGCCACCAGGCCCTGCTCGACGCGGACTCGGTGTCGGCGGCGATCTGGTCGATGAGCGACTGGGTGATCTTCAGCCGGTTCTGGGCCTGCCGCTCGTACGTGGGCTCGGCCTGCAGCGCGTCGCCGAGGGCGGCGCGCAGCTGTGTGTCGTTCTCGGCGACCAGAGCGCCGGGGTCGACCTGGAGCGCGACGTAGTGCTGGGCGATGACGCTCTGGTACGGGCTCTGTTCTATCCCCTCGAGTTCGGCGCCCTGTTCCTGGCCGGCGAACCGCTTGAACCGCTCCGACTGGTGGGTGTACTGCTCGAAGTCGCCGACGGCGGCGGTGAACTCGATGAGCGCGTTCGGGTCCCGGGTCCTGGCGGCGAAGACGCTGGTCTCGAAGGACGCGTGGGCGGTGTCGGCCCGCAGCAGCGCGTCGAGCAGATTGCCCGCGGACGACGAGGACTCGGTGCCCGACTCGCCGAACCCGAGGCCGCCGATCAGGCCCTCGATCACCGATCCGTACGCGGGGTCGATGTTGTCGGCGGGGATGGGCCCCTGCTCGACGGTCTGGCGGAGGCTGTCCAGGCCCTCCAGTTCCTTCAGCGCCGCGGCCTCGGCCTCCGGCAGCCGGTCCCCGTAGGTGTCACGGACCGTCTCTATCTGGGTGTTCACCCGCTGCTGCGCCTGGACGTACGAGGAGGTGTCGGGCGGGCTGTCGCCGGGGCGGGCCGCCTCATGGCGCAGGGAGACCAGGAGCGCCTGCCGGTGCTCGGTCTGCACACCGTCGATCAGCTTGGTCACCTGCGCGCTGTCGCGCACGAGTTGGGCGGTGGTGGCGGCGGATCTGGCCTCGCCGACTTGGGCGTATATGACGTAGGCAAGTATCGCCGAGACGACCAGAAGCGGAACGGTCACCAGGACGTTGAGTTTCCGGCGGAAAGGCCAACGGTCGAGGAGGGATGGCGTCCGGCCTGTGCGGGGAGCCACGGGTGACTGTTCCCGGGCAACCTTTCTGTGCGCGGGCACCGAACCTCCTTGACTTCTTTCATCCCATGAGAAGCCCGCTGCCCGGATCGCATGGATTGCAGGGTCGCGACAGCGCGCTCAGGCCGACAAGTGGAACCAAGTGGAACAGGACCCCCGACGCGGCCAACACTAGCGGCTGGCGCAAGACTACGGCCATGATCAATCAAAAACAGACACTGAGATACGCCGGATTCGCCCGCATATAAGCCCCGTTGCGCCCACGGGATGAAGCCGCACCGTGCCCATCGGTGATCTATTCGTGTCTTGACGGTCCGCAACCAGGCTCGCTTGGATCGTCGCGACGCCGCAACTACGGTCGCCACCGCCCACACACGCCAAGTCTGGATGACCACCGTGACCATCGCACGAAGCCCCCGAACATCCGCAACGTACGCTGTTTCCCTGCTGGTTGTGGCCGCGGCCGCCCTGACGGGCTGCGGTTCCTCCGACGACTCCTCCGGCAGCGACGACCCCTTGAAGGGAGACGCGGCCAAGGGCGGGACCGTCGTGGTCGGTTCCAACAACTTCCCCGAGAGCATCCTGCTCGCCGACATCTACGGTGAAGCTCTCAAGTCCAAGGGCATCAAGGTCAGTTACAAGCTGAACATCGGCAGCCGCGAGACCACGTACGGACTGATCAAGAACGGTACGATCACGGTTCTGCCCGAGTACAACGGTGCTCTGCTGGCCTACCTGAACAAGGACGCGCAGGCGAAGACGACCGCGGAGACCAACAAGGCCGTCACCACCGCACTCGATTCGAAACTGACGCTGCTGGAGTCCTCCGAGGCCCAGGACAAGGACGCGGTCGCGGTCAACGAGGCCACGGCCAAGAAGTACAAGCTCACGGAGAAGTCGACGCTCACCGACCTGGCCGACGTGGCGCCGGAGCTGGTCATCGGCGGTTCGCCCGAGTTCCAGACCAGGCACCACGGACTGCCGGGCCTCGAGGAGGACTACGGCCTCAAGTTCAAGTCCTTCAAGGCGCTGGACGCCGGCGGTCCGCTGACGGTGGCAGCCCTCAAGGGCAACAACATTCAGGCCGGGAACATCTTCACGACCGACCCCGGTATCGAAAAGAACAAGTTCCTCATCCTCCAGGACCCCAAGAATCTCTTCGGCTTCGAGAACGTAACTCCGTTGGCATACAAGAGCGGTCTCCCGGCGGAGGGAGTTTCCGCGCTCAACGCCGTATCGGCGAAGCTCGACACGGAAACGCTGACCTCCCTCAACAGCGAAGTCCAGAACGAGAACAAGGACCCCCTGGACGTGGCCAAGACCTGGCTGTCCTCCAACGGCCTGACCTGACGGTCACACGGCCGGGGCGGCACATCCGTCCCGGCCTGACACCCCGACGCCCCTGCGGCGGTTGCAAGGTTTCCGCAAGCGCTCAGCAAGCGTTCTGTCAATGTCTGAGGGCATCCCCCGGTCCAGGCCAATCACATCGCCAACGGGGGAACCAATGACAGGTGACAGCAACCCGGGGCCCGCACGCCCCGAGGCCCAAGGTGCCGCGAAGAGCGGCCAGTGGCTCACACTGCCCGGCTGCAAGCGGGTCCTGGTCGTCGTACACACCGAGGTGTACGGACAGCGGCTGCGGGACCTGCTGCCGCTGCTGGAGTCCGATCTCCGGATCCAGGTCGACTTCACCATCGCGCCGCACGCGTTCAACGCCGGTGCCGCCCGCTCGCTGCATGCGCTGGGCAGTTCGGTGCTGCCCTGGCCACAGGCACTGGACACGGAGTTCGATCTCGTGCTGGCCGCCGGCTCGCAGGGCGTGGAACAGCTGCACGGACCACTGATCCGGCTGCCGCACGGCGCCGGGCACATGAAGCTGTCGCGGCTCACGGACGACCGGAACCCGGGAACGCCTCGGACCGTCGGCGGGCTCGGGCGACAGTACTTGATGCGGGACGGGCAGGTCGTACCGAAAGCGGTGGCGCTGGCGCACCGGGACGATCTGGTCACCCTGGAGCGGTGGTGTCCGGAGGCGGTGCCCGTCGCCGAGGTGGTCGGGGACGCGAGCCACGACCGGATCGTGGCGAGCATGCCCCTGCGGCGCCGGTATCGCGCGGCGCTGGGGCTGCGTCGCGGCCAGAAGCTGCTCCTGGCCACCTCCACCTGGGGGCCAGGCTCGTCCTTCAACAGGCTGGACGCACTTCTGCCGCGCCTGCTGACGGAGCTGCCGACGGACGAGTACGCGGTGGGAGTGCTGGTGCACCCCAACGTCTGGTCCGGGCACGGTGACTGGCAGGTTCGCTCCTGGCTGTCGGTGGCGAGGCGGCACGGGATCACCGTCGTACCGCCGGAGGCGGACTGGCGTGCCCTGCTGGTGGCCGCCGACTGGGTGATCGGCGACCACGGTTCCGTCACGCTGTACGCGACGCTGACCCGCGCGGCCATTCTGCTGGCGCGGTTTCCGGCGCAGGACGTGGACCCCGCGTCACCCGGTGCGCAGCTGGCCCGGGTGGCTCCGGCGATCTCCCCCGCTCACCCACTGCCGGAGCAACTCGCGTACGCACGCGCCAAATACCCCGCCGAGGAGTACGCGGCGATCGCGAGCCGGATCTCCTCGGAGCCTGGCCGGTTCGGGCAGAACGCCCGGTGCCTGATGTACCGGATCCTCGGTCTCGGCGAACCCGCGCACGAGCCGTCGCTTCCCAAGCTGCCGCTTCCCTCACGGTGGCACGAGGTCGGCGCAAGCGAGGTACCGGCGTGAGTGACGTCGTGATCGTCTGCCTGGACGGCGCCGTAAGCGAGACCTGGCGGCAGTGTGCCGACGTGCTGTACGGCAGCCGTACTCGTCCCTCCGGCGACGCGAGGGTGCTGGCCGAGCGGACACTGCGACGCTATCCGGGCTGTGCGCTGGTCGTGGTGCCCGGCCCGGACGGCGCTTGCACGGCTCTCACTCGCGCCAGGGTCACTCTCCAACTGCCCGATGAATCAGGAGAGTTGACCGCCCTGGAAGTGGCCCGCGTGTTGCACGCGAGCATGATGCGGGAAAGCGCGCCATGACGTTCCGGCTAGCTTGACCCCAGGTTCCGCAGCCGGTTCTCCAGACGGCGTTTGTCGGACTCACTGACCGTCGCATAGCGGGCCAGGGACTTTTCGTACCAGTCTCCGGCCCGCTCCGAGTCGCCCCGCTCCTCGGCGCCTTCACCGAGCATCTCCAGTACGCGCCCTTGCCAGTGGACAGAGCCGGCAATCTCGAACTCGGCCAGTGACTGGCGCAGTCGGTGCTCCGCGAGCTCCTGGCTGCCGTCGGTGCGCAGCGCCTCGGCACGTCCCAGGTAGGCCAGGGCGCGTGCCGCGTCGTAGTGGTCGTCTTCCGCGAGCAGGTCCTGGCGGGCCCTCGTCAAATAGGGGACGGCTTCGTCGGGGCGGTCCGCGGCCAGGGCCGTGTCTCCGAGACAGAGCCGGGTCAGCGCGGCGCCCCGCCGGTATCCCATCGCCTCGCGCAGGGCCAGGGCCCGGCCGAAGTACGAGTGAGCCTCGGCCAGCCGCCCGGCGAGCCGGTGCGTCTGGCCCAAGCCGTGCAGGGCCTGGGCCTCGTCCCTGCGGGCCATGTCCTCCTGTGCCGTCTCCAGTGCCTCGCTGAACCAGGCGACGGCCTCCTGATACCGGCCGACGTTGCGCAGGCCGGCGCCGCCGGAGGTGAGCATCCGTCTCACTCCCTCCCGGTGTCCGGCCTCTCGGGCCGCGGCCAGCCCGATCTCGTGGGCCTCGATCCACATGTCGTACGGGCGCAGTCGCAGGAATGCGGGCCACATGGCATCGGCGAGCTGCCAGGCGAGGGCGTGCCAGTTCCGCTTGGCCGCCGTCCGCAGCACGGCCATCAGATGCAGCCGTTCGGCGTCCAGCCAGCGCAACGCGCCCGGCGCATCGGAGAAGGGCGGCGGGGCAGGCGGACGCGCGTAGTCACGAGGCAGCGTGCGATGGCTGGGCGTCAGCAATGACTCGGCGGAAGTCGCCGCGGACAGATAGAAGTGCACGACACGCCGCACCACGGCCGTCATGTCGGCGGGTGTCTCCCGTTCTCCGGCAAGACCCTCCGCATGGGCCCTGATCAGATCGTGGAAGCGGTAGCGGCCCAGCCCGGTGCGCAGTTCCGGTCCGAGATCCTCGACGAGATTCACCTCGGCCAGTTCGTCGAGCAGGCGCTCGGCTTCCGCTGCGGGCACCGCGCAGGCCGCGGCGGCGACCGGAGGGGTGAGCAGGGGGACCGGTGCCAGACTCAGCCGGCGGTAGCCGCGTGCCACTTCCGGTGTGAGCAGGCGATACGACTCGTCCAGCGCGGCCCGTACGGCGTACTTCCCCTCCACGCGCAGTGCGTCGAGGGCGCTTCCGCCCTCATCGCCCAGCGCTCCCGCCATCACTGCCAGGGGCTGGCGGGGGCGCGCCGCTGCCCGGGCCGCGGCGACACACATGGCCAGCGGCAGGCCCGCACACGCCTTCGCCATCGCCAGGGCGGCCTCGGGCTCCTTCCGTACGCGCTCGACCCCGACCCTGCGGCTGAGGAGTTCCACCGCGTCACCGGTGGCGAACACGTCCAGCGGGTGAAAGGTCGCGCCGTCCATGCCCAGGCCGGTCAGACGGCTTCGGCTGGTCACCGCCGTCAGGGCGTGGGTCGTCCCGGGCAGCAGTGGGCGGACCTGCGCCGCGCTGAGCACGTTGTCCAGGAGCAGGGCGATCCGCGTACCGGCGGTGACCGAACGCCACAGTGCCGCTCGTTCATCCAGCTCCGCCGGTATCCGCGTGTGCCCGAAGGCGCGCAGGAACTCCGCCAGGAGCTCGCTGGGCCGGGCGGGACCTTCAACGGAGTGGCCGCGCAGATCCGCGTACAACTGCCCATCGGGGAACACCTCGGCCAGGCTGCGCAGCCAGCGACGCGCCAGCGCGGTCTTCCCGACTCCGGCCGGTCCACTGATGACAGCGATCACAGGGCCGTCCCGGGAGGACGCTGTCAGCCCGTCCAGCTCCGCGAGCTCACGTCGGCGATTGGTGAAGTGGACGGGTACAGGCGGCAGTTGGCGCGGGACCGCGGGTGCGCGGGCGATCGTGGGGTCCGAGAGCACGGGATGGATGTGCACCCCGCCGCGGATGTCCCCCGCCTGGACGACCGTTCCCGTGATCTCGGCGGCCGTGCCGATGGCGTTGGCCACTTCATGCCCGGCGTGGGCCGACGGCTCGCCGGAGGCGACCACAGTGGTCAGCCAGTTCCTCAGCTCCCGCGCCAGCGACGGCTGCGCCGCGGCCTGTTCCGCCAGCAGCTCGGACAGCGCCCGGATGCGGTCATCGGCGCTCCGTCCCGTCTCTCCCGCCGCCCACACGGATACCGACTCGACCATCGCGGGTCGATCTGAGGCATACGCGATCTCAAGAAGCGCATGTCTCGCCTTCGGCTGTTGTGCCGCCAGAGTGAGGGCAGCCCTGAGTTCCAGGGCCGTCACCTGGTTCATTCCCGCGTCCTCATGCTGCCCCCCTACTTCCGCCGCGACTCCTCCTACCCGTCCGTCGTCCCTCCAGACGGAATATCTTCCTCAAGCGAGCTATTCAGCCAAAATAAGTCTGATCTCGTATCAAGTTGTTCCGCTATTTGAACGTTAATTGTCCACATGCCATTCTTTTGCCGGAGCCAGAGCGCAGGCCAACCATCGCCCGGGGGGCACTGGTGGACTTGGACATTCACATGCTGGGGCCCGTTGAACTATGCAGAGATCAACGCTCGGTTGTGCTCGGCTCGCCCAAAGAGTCCCTGCTGCTCGTGGCCCTGGCCTTCGACGCCGGGCGACCAGTAGCTCTCGACAGCCTGATCCACCGCCTGTGGGACGACGCCCCGCCCGCCAGGCCACGCGCGAGTCTCCACTCGTACGTCGCCCGCATACGTCGAAGACTCCGCGACCTCGACGTCGGTGAATGCCTCGTTCAGAGAGCGCACGCCTACACGCTCGACGTACGCCCCGACCAGGTCGACTACCACCGCTTCCGGCAATTGGCGGCTCAGGCCCGCTCCCTGACCGACGACGGTCAGGACTCTCAGGCTCTGGATCTGCTCGGGGACGCCACAGCACTGTGGCGGGGCGAGCCGCTCGCCGGCCTCCCCGGCCTCTGGGCGGAAACCCTCCGCGAAGTCCTGTCGGAGAAGCGCCTCGCCGCAGAACTGACACGCATCGGCATCGAACTCCGCCGAGGCCACTTCGCCGAAGTCGCGGCCGATGTACCGGCGCTGCTCGAACAACATCCCACGGACGAGACACTGGCCGGCCAGCTCATGACCGCGGCCTACGGCAGCGGACGACAGGCGGACGCCCTGCGTATCTACGGTGCTGTCCGGCGCCGCCTGCGTGAAGATCTCGGTACGGACCCGGGCGAACCCCTGCAACGAGTCCACAGTCTCGTCCTGCACGGTGCGCCGGTTCAGGAACTGGTTCCGCGGCCGGAACCCGCGGTGGCCGCTCCGCGAACCCTGCCCAGCCATGCCGAACTGGTGGGCCGCAGGGAGGAGCTGGCCACGATCTCACGCCGCGCATCCGCCTGGTCGACTGCGCCTTCCTCGCTCGGCACGGTGATCGCGCTGCAGGCCGTCTCCGGCATGGCGGGGATCGGGAAGACCCTGATCGCCCTCCACGCCGCGCGCTCTCTCGGTCCTGAGTTCCCCGACGGCCAGCTCTACCTTGATCTTCGCGCCCATTCCCCCGGCCAGGAGCCGCTCACCGCCCAGGCCGCTCTCACCAGTCTGCTGCGGGTGCTGGGCGTTCCGGCCACGACTCTCCCCGACCACCTGGACGGCCTCGTGGGCCTGTGGCGCACTCTGCTCAGCACGCGCCGCGCCATCATCGTCCTCGACGACGCGGTGGGTCCCGAACAGCTGCGCCCGCTGCTGCCGGGCGCCTCACCGTCCTTGGTGATCGTCACCAGCCGCCGCCGCATCACGGGACTGCCCGGCGTCCAGTCCATCCAACTCGACGTCCTCCCGCCCGAGGATGCGATCGCGCTCTTCCGGAAGGTTGCCGGTGAGGACCGCACCCGCCAGACGAACGAAGTAGCAGAAATCGTCCGCCTGTCGGGATATCTCCCCCTGGCCGTCGAACTTGCCGCGGGACGCCTGCTCTCCCGCCCTGCCTGGACAACCGCCCACCTCCTCCAGAAGCTGATTCCCGGACGCAGTCGGCTGACGGAATTGCGGGACGGATCAAGGGAGATAGCCAGAGCATTCGAAATCTCGTACCAAACACTCACCAGCGAAGAACGAACGGTTTTCCGCACACTCGGCCTTCGGCTCGGTCCTGACTTCGACGCGTTCACGATCGCGGCGCTCGGGGACCTTACGGTCGGCAGCGCGGAGCGTTTCCTCGACGCACTCCTCGACGCCCATCTCATTCAGGAGCCGACGCCCGAGCGCTACACCGTTCATGATCTTCTCGGCGAATACTCTCGCACGCTGGCGGCGGTCGAGGACTCGGAGGCGGACCGTGAAGCGGCCGTCCACCGACTGGTCGATTTCTACATACAGGCATCGGATGCGGCGGACAGACTCCTCCATCCTCGCCGCCTGCGCCCGGAAGTGCCTCACCCCTCGCCTCGCCCGGTCCCCGCATGGCCCGACGCCCAGGCCGCCAGACGCTGGCTCGCCACGGAGCGCGCCGGGCTCCTGGCGGCGGAGAGTCACTGCCGTACGAACGGCCGCCCTCATGAAGCAGCGCTGCTCGCCGGGACGCTGGCCGACTTCCTCGACGAGGAGGGGCACTGGACCGAAGCCCGGTACATGCACGAGGCGGCCGCGCACCACTGGAGCACAGTGGGCGAACAGCAGGCCGAGGTGTACGCACTCATCGACCTGGGCACCGCCCTGTCGCACTGCGGACGCTACAGGGAAGCGGACGCCGCACACCGACGAGCGCTCAAGGGCGCACAGGACATCGGCGACACCGAAGCACGGGCGGAGGCCCTCCACCGGCTCGGTGTGCTGCACTGGAACGCCGGCCAGTTGTCGGAGGCGCTCGCGCATCAGCAGGAAACCCTGGCCCTTCGACTCTTGTCCGGGGACGTCTGGCAGATCGCGCGCTCCCGGAACAATCTCGGCATCACGCATCTCTACCTGGGAAACCTGGAGAGCGCCCGGGAAAACTTCGATGCCGCACTCACCGGGTTCCATGCCTCCGGAGACATGAGGGAAGCCGCCCACGTATTGAACAACCTGTCAGACCTTCACCTCCGCACCGGAAATACGCAATACGCTCGGATTCTTCTCCAAGAAGCCCTTGACGTACTCACGGACTGCGGGAGCCCTGCCGATCTCGCCATTACGCGGATAAATCTTGCCGGCAGTATGACGTCACCGAGTGAACTGAATGAAATGCTGGATCTGTACCGGGATTCGCTCACCACTTTTCGTCGCCTCGGAGACCGTCGCAACGCCGCCATCACCCAGCATGGAATGGGGCTCGCCCTCCATGCCGCCGGACGGTTTCATGACGCGGCGGCCCACCATCGCCGCGCCCTCGATCTCGCCGCAAGCATCGGGGCAGCGCATGAAGAAGCCCAGGCCCTCCACGGTCTGGGGGCATCCGAGCACCGGCTGGGACAGTCGGACTCCGCCGCCCGGCACATCGCCGCGGCCATCGAGATCGCGGACCGCATCGGCGCGGCGGGCGAGGCCGCACAGGCGCGTGACAGCCTGGCAGCGCTCGAGGCGGAGGCCGCCGGGGCCGACCGTAAGCGTGGGTATTACACCTGACTTTCCGCACCTGGTTCTTCTACCAGATTGAGAACGCCTCGGGAAGCCACTTGCGGGAGAAAAACCCTGAGCTTGCAAAGACCGGCGCCACCGGGTTCACTGCTCCCGTCGGAACGGCGATCTGACTGCCAGCACTCGCCCGATGAACAAATAGGGAGCAAAACAAAGAATGCTGAAAGGCACCATCAAGTACGCAGTGAAGAACGGCGGCGTATTCACAGCCGGCCTGGCAATCCTCGCATCGACGGTGGCCGCCTTGGCAATAGCCGCATGCATCCCGTCGATGGTTTCTTCTTCAACCGAAGAATACGCCGGCAAAGACCGTTCGCACACGGTGACGCGGTCGATACAGACCCACCGCGCCTGAGCCAGGCCCGGTGCGGCGACGGTGCGATCCACCGTCGCCGCACCGGCTTCCACTCGACGTCCCACCACCCGGGCGAACCTCCGGCCCACCCGGTGAGACCGTCCCCGGCTCCTCTAATCTGTCGCCCATGAACGCACCCGGGGACGTGATCGACGGCCGGTTCGAGTTGATTGAGCGGCTCGGGAGCGGCGGGATGGGGATGGTGTGGCGGGCGCGCGACAGCGTGCTGCACCGGGAGGTCGCCCTGAAGGCCGTACGCGCGGACGCGGCGACGTCGGACGCCCAGCGGGAGCGCGTGCTGCGGGAGGCCCGGGCCCTCGCCCGGCTCAATCATCCGAACGTGGTGACCATCCACCACATCGTGGACGAGGCCCCGCATCCCTGGCTCGTCATGGAGCTGGTGAGCGGTGTCTCCCTCCAGGAGCGGCTGGACGACGGCCCGTTGAACCCGGCGGAGGCGGCCCACATCGGCCGTCAGGTGCTGGCCGCACTGCGGGCCGCGGACGCGGCGGGCATCCAGCACCGCGACGTCAAACCCGCCAACATCCTCCTGCGCCCCGACGGCACCGCCGTACTCACCGACTTCGGCATCGCGGCCCTCCAGGGTTCGACGTCCCTGACGGCCACCGGTGAACTCGTCGGCTCCCCCGAGTACATCGCCCCCGAGCGGATCCGTGGCAACGACGACGACCCGGCGTCCGACCTCTGGTCCCTCGGGCTCGTGCTGTACGTGTGTGTCGAGGGCGTCAGCCCGCTGCGCCGCGGGACCACGCTCGCCACCCTGGCCGCGGTGCTCGACGATCCGGTGCCGCCGCCGGTGCGCTCCGGCCCCCTCTCGCCCGTACTCCAGGCGTTGCTGGTACGGGACCCGGCGGCCCGCCCCGACCCGGCACGGCTGGACGCGATGCTGGCGCAGGTGCAGCAGGGCGCAACACCGCACTGGGCCCAGCCGACGCTGACCACGGCGGCACCGGCCGGCCCGGTGCCGTACGTGCTCACCCAGGTGGACAACCCCCTGCCGACACCGCCTCCCCGGCACGACCGCTCGGCCGACCGCCCGCGCAGCCGTATGCCGATCGTCCTCACTGTCATCGCGGTCGCCCTCGCGATCACCGCCGCGACCGCCCTCGCCCTCACACTCGGCGACACGACCGACGACAAGGCCGACAGCGGTACGTCCTCCGCTCCGGCGACGAAACCGACGCGCCAGAACCCCAAGCCGAACCCCACATCGCAGCCGGCCCGCACACCGACCTCCTCCCCCACGCAGCAGACCCCCCGGCCGACCGCCTCACCGGCCGCCCCACAAGGCGGCCGCTGGATCGCCCAGCTCTTCTCCGAACCCGTCGAGGCCGGCACCGCCGCCAGAGACCAACGGCTCGCCAGAGTCCGGCAGTCCGTACCCGAGGCCGTCTACGTCCGCAGCGACAACTTCGCGTCCCTGCGCCCGGGCTTCTGGGTCATCTACGCCCCGGGCCCGTTCGCCAACGGCCGTGCCGCCCTCAACTTCTGCCGCGACCGCGGCCGCACCACCCCGAACACCTGCATGGGCCGCTACCTGAGCAAGAAGGCCTCCGACTTCGCCCTCCAGTGCCGCCCGCCGGCCGCCAACCCGACGGGCCGCTGCACTCGCCCTTGACCGGAGCCGCCAACACACGAAGGGCCGATTCCGCACGATGCGGAATCGGCCCTTTTCAGCCCCACACGCCATTCACCGGTGCGGGCGTCGCCTTTCAGAAAGACCCGCCCGACGAACCGGGCGAATCATTTCTGGAGGGGAAGTCCTCCGAGGAACCGCGTCGGGCCGTTGGGTGAGTTGAGGCGCTTCGTGGCGCCCTTGACGGCGCTCAGCGCCGAGTCCTTGTTCTCCGTGTCGAGCGCGTTGGTCTGGAGGGGTTGCGCCCCGAGCGGCGCGCTTTCGATCACGTCAAGGGCACTCTTGAGGCTGGTGGGCGGCTTGCTGGGCATGAGTTCGGCGGCACAGGCGGGGCCGGCGGCACCAGCGACGACCATGGACCCGGCGACGACGGCGACGACCTTCAGAGGCTTCATCGTGTTCCTTTCTTCGGCAACTCACGTCGCCAGAGGGAATGTTCACGGTTCCTCCTGCCCAACGATCCCCGGTCGGGACGGAAACTCCGTACGCCGAGAATTCCCGGGAACCCACCCGATCGAAGGGTGTGTCGCATCGTCAAATGGGATCGTTCACAAATGAATCTTTCATATGAGATCTCTGAAAGGTCGTGAAAAACAGCCGTCGTGCCGGCCCCGGTCGGGGCCGGCACGACGGTTGGGGCGGGGGCTGCTTCGCCTCAGCCACCGCTCCCCGTTCGGGACGTGCGGGACAGCGCGGGCAGACCCTCCAGGTTCGGCGCGGGCGTGCCGCCGCCGAGCACCGTGGCGGCCACGACGTTGACGAGGTCCTGCACGACGGCCGGCGCCGCCTTGTCGACACTGGCGGCGTTCCCGCTCTTGGCCTCCTTGACGAGGGCGTCGACCGACTTCTGCAGCGCGGCGAGCGCGTCGGCCCTGAGGTCGGCCGGGGCCTTGACGGCCGGGCGGCCGTCGGCCTTGGGCCGCTGGAGCGTCGGCGTCGCCGGGACGGCCGCCGGCAGTGTGGTCGGGTTGGTCGCGGAGGCCTTGGCGATGGCCTTCTTCACCGCGTCGGCCAGCTTCGTCGCGTCGTCGGCGGGGAGTCGGCCCTTGTCGGCCTTGAGTACGGAGTCGAGCAGGTCGGTGACCGGCTTGAGCACTCCGCCGAGGAGGCCGAGGGCCCCGACGGGCGGCGCCAGAGTGTCCGCTCCGGGCACCGGCGCCTGGGCCGCCGAGGCGCGGGCGTCACGCGCCGAGTCATGGTCGGCGGCCACCGCGGCGGGTCCGGCGATGCCGAGCAGGAGCGTGACGCAGAAAGCGGAGGACGCGATACGCCGTGCGGGCAGAGCACGCATGAATGTTCCTTTCGACGGTGTGTCGGATCTTGTTTTCACCGTGAAAGCCGTGACGGCCGTCCGCAACCGTTCGATCGCGCACCGTAGCCACGCGGGCCCGCCGCCTTGCCCGTTGTCCCTGGTGAGGCCCTGTGTCCGCGCGCCCCGGGGCCACTTGGCACCGCTCCCTCCATTCGGGGCAACGCGAACCGGCCGCCCTCCGCGACGGGAGAACGGCCGGCTGTGGTCTGCGTGCCGAAAAACAGGGGATGGCCGGGACCCGTTTCGGGTCCCGGCCATATTCCGCTGCGCAGGTGGACCTACGCGACGGGTGCCGACGTGAACAACGGCGCCTCGGCCACCTCGGTCGGGCGTCAGGCCCGCTTGCCAGGGACGACGACGTCGCTGATGCAGGTGACCTGGCTGTGCGTAGTCGGGCAGCTCTGCGTCGAGTTGTTGACGACGTGGACGTTTCCGGCCTTGTCCTTGCCGACCTTGTACGTGCTTGTCTGCGAGCAGCGAACGTGGCCCATGCCGTCGTCGGCGCACTGGCCGGCGCCACCGTCGGCGAAGGCCTGAACAGCTCCGACACCGATCAGAGCAAAGCTCCCCAGGACGCCCGCTGCCGCTGCCGCCGCGATCTTCTTCGAGTTGAGCATCTACCTTTTCCTTTACGGTCGACTCCCCGCGACTGGACGGCGGAGTCGTTCCGGATGCTTGGACCGGCCAAGAAGCCAGGCGGCAGGCCCGGGGCTCGGACACCTGGTCCGGGCCCCGGGTCCTGCCTAGATCACCCGATCAGTGATCACCTGCCGAGGGAGAAGGCCTGGGTGCAGGTCACGGACTCGCGCTCGCTGTTGTCCTGGTCGGCGAGGCCGAGGATGGCGACATTGATGTTGACGTCGTCGAGGTTGAGGAGCCCGCGCTGCGAGTCGTTCTGCTCGCACGACTGGTTCTGCTTGTTGTCGATCTTGACCTTCTCGTCCCCGCCCGCCGCTTGGCCGACGCCGGCGCCCAGGAAGCTGACGCTGCCGAGCATGGCCACGACGACTGCGGCCTTCTGGTACTTGAGCATTACCTCTCCCATTCTCAAGTAGACACAGCCCGTGATGGACCGGTCACTGACAGTCGCCAACTGTAAGCGACGTTTGAGACTTTTGGAGAGCGAAACGCCCAATCACGTTAGTTTCTCGAAAAAGCCCGTCATGGCACCGCCGAGCTGAAGACACAGGAATGACGGCGCATCAGAATCTCCCGTCAGGGGCGACGACGACATCACTGACGCAGGTGACCTCGCTACGCGAAGTCGGGCAGGTCTGCGTTGACTTGTTGACGAGGAGGAGGGTTCCGGCCCTGTCGGTGACCCGCTGCTTACTGACCCCTTCACAGCGGACTTGACCCTTCCCACTGCCGACGCACTTACCGGCGCCATCACCGGCGAGGGCGTGGACGACACCGGCACCCATCAGAGTGAAGCTCCCCAGGACGCCCGCCGCCACTACCGCCGCGATCTTCCTCGAATCGAGCATCTTCCTTTTCCTTTACGGTCGCCCCCTGGCCACTGGAGGCGGGCTCATTCCGAACACTTGCGCCGGCCAAGAAGCCGGGCGACAGATCCCGGGGCCCGGACATCCGGTCCGGGCCCCGAACCCTGCCTAGATCACCTGATCAGTGATCAGTGGTGCTTGCCGAGAGAGAAGGCCTGGGAGCAGGCCAGAGACTCGTGCTCACTGTTGTCCTGGTTGCCCAGACCCAGGAGGGCGACGCCGACGTTGACGTCGTCGAGCTGGACGAGTCCCTTCTGCCAGTCGTTCTGCTGGCAGGACTGGCTCTGCTGGTTGTCGAGCTTGACCTTGTCAGCCCCGCCGTCCGCATGGCCGACGCCGGCGCCCAGGAAGCCGACGCTGCCGAGCATGGCCACGACGACTGCAGCCTTCTGCATATTGCGCATTACCTCTCCGTTCTCAAGTAGACACAACCCGTGACGGGTTGGTCACTGACAGTCGCTAATCTAAGCGGTGATTACGGCTTTTCATAGGCAAAACGCTCAATAACGCAAGTTTCCCGAAAAAATGCCTGCCGTGGCGCTGGCTCGTACTTCGGATGGCCGAACCCGGGCAGTTGCGTCCGAACAACTGCCCTGCGGGCAGCCGCTGCTGGGGCGACGGCACTGCGCGACGGCACTGCGCATCGCCCCATGCCGAAGCACGTGACCCGGCTACGCGAAGTCGGTCAGTCCTGCGTCGACTTGTTGCCGATGCCGAGGTACTCGAGCGTGTCGGTGACGAGGTGACGCTTCTTCACGTACTCGCAGCGGACTTGGCCGTTGCCGTCGTCGACGCACCTGCCCGAGCCGTCACCGGCGAAGGCCTGGACGGCACCGGAACCGGCACCCATCAGAGCAAAGCTCCCCAGGACGCCCGCCGCGACTGCCGCCGCGATCTTCTTCGAGTTGAGCATCTACCTTTTCCTTTACGGTCGACTCCCCGTGGTCGGACGGCGGAGTCACTACGGACACTGGGACCGGCGAGAACGCCAGAAGGCAGGACTCGGGGCCCGGACAACCTGGTCCGGGCCCCGAGTCCTGCCTAGATCACCCGATCAGTGATCAGTGCTTCTTGCCGAGGGAGAAGGCCTGGGAGCAGGCCAGCGACTCGCGCTCGCTGTTGTCCTGGTTGCCGAAGCCCAGGAGGGCAGCGACGTTGACGTTCACGTCGTCGAGCTGGATCAGCCCCTCCTGCGAGTCGTTCTGCACGCACGACTGGTTCTGCCGGTTGTCGAGCTTGAACTTGTCGTCCCCGCCGTCCGCGTGGCCGACGCCGGCGCCCAGGAAGCTGACGCTGCCGAGCATGGCCACGACGACTGCGGCCTTCTGGATATTGCGCATTACCTCTCCGTTCTCAAGTCGACACAGTCCGTACAGGACCGGTCACCAACAGTCATTAAGGTAAGCGAGGCTTGCGACTTTTGACAGTCAAAACGCCCAATAGCGGTATGTTTCCTGAAAAAATGCACGTCGTGGCGTTGGCGCATCCACCGGGTGGCCGAATCCGGCGGGCCAGCTACCGTCCGGTGGACCGCGACAGGTGGCGGGACTCTGGGCTCGGGCACCTGGCCCGGGCCCAGAGTCCCGACTGGATCACCTGATCAGTGCCCCTTGCAGTGCATGTTCTCGTTGTCGTTGGCATCCTGGTTGCCGATGACGTTGATGTCGAGCCGCTCGATCTGGATGAGCCCTGTCATCGAGTCGTTCATGGAGCAGTTCGTTCCGCCCCCCGCCTGACTGACACCGGCGCCGAGGAAGCTGACACTGCCGAGCATGGCCGCGACGACCGCGACCCTCTGGTACTTGCGCATGACGTCTCCGTTCGTCGAATAGACACAGTCCGTGAGGACTGATCGCTGACAGTCACTGACTCTACGCGACGCCTGGTGCTTTTATCGTATGAAACGCCTATATGAGGAAGTTTCTTCAGAAATGTCGCGTTGCGGCACCGCCGAGCATCCATCGGATGGGCAGATCCGTGCCGTCACGTCCGGCCAACTGCCCTGCGGGCAGCCGCTGTTCACAGCGAGCGGGCCGACACCTTCCTGGGCCGGACCGCGTGCCGGGCACCGTGAACGGCCATGAGCGGACACCACCGCCCCTGCGGCGAGGCCCTGGTCAAACGAGTGATCCGGAGGTGATCGTCGTGACCGGCCTGGGGCCGTCGCGTTGAACGGGCAGTGCGGTCGCGCGATGTGCTGCCGTACTCACCGAGTCAATAAGGAGAACGTGATGTCTCGCATCGCGAAAATTGGCGCAGTCGCTCTCGGCACAGGCGCCGTGGTGCTCAGCGGGGCCGGTCTCGCCGCGGCGGACGCCGGCGCCAAGGCCGCGGCGGTCGGTTCGCCCGGCGTCCTGTCCGGCAATGTGGTCCAGGTCCCGATCAACGCACCGATCAACGTGTGCGGAAACACCGTCACCGTGTTCGGCGGACTCGAGCGGGCCGTCGGCAACGTCTGCAAGAACGACGGCGGCAAGGACAAGAAGGACGACAAGAAGGCCCGCCACCGCCACGGTCGTTGACGTCTGTCGCCCTTATCCGAGAGAGCCCCGGCACCCCCGAGCACCGGGGCTCTCCGCATGCCCGCGTCCTCTCACGCGTACCCGTGGATCCGGCCGTGCTGCCCGTCGCCGGGGCGCGGCGGGGTCGCCGGGAGGTAGCGGGCCCCGCGGTGCCGGCGCTGCCGGCGATACCACTGCAGGTCGACGAAGGCGTGGTGCAGCCAGAGGCCGGGGTCGTTGACGGAGGCGCCGCCGAGTATGGCCCCGCCGATCCAGCGAGCGGTGCACCGGGTTGTGGCTGTGCCAGGACGTGCCACCCCGTCCGGTGCCCCAGCCCTCAAGCTTGTCGCGGAAGCCTCGCGTGACGGCCCAGTCCCCATACGGGACGGTCACCGACGCGGTGTGCAGCCGCACGAACTGTCGTACCCGCCCCGCCGTTTGACCTCCAGCAGCGCCTTGACGAACCGGCGCTTCTCGGTCCCGGTGAGTGTGCCGACGTTCTTACGTACGTACGCCATGCAGTCCCCCACGTGCCGGTGTCCGAACTGGCCGTGCACAAACGCAGAGCCGGCCCTCGGTGTACACCGAGGGCCGGCTCCGTACCGCGTGGTATCAGGCTTACAGCCACAGATTGCCGTGCATCGGCTTGGCCGCGTTCAGTACGTCCGCGGCATCCTTCGCCGTGGGGAGCAGCGAGTTGGAGCCATTGGCGCTCACGCCTCCGGGGACCTTGGTGCTCAGGCTGCCACTGATGTCGGTGGTCGCCAGTTCGGGGCCGCTCTGGCCGGTGGGCGCCTGCGCGGGGGCACCGTAGGCCGGGGCCGGCGCCGGCGCCGGGGCCGGAGGG
>NZ_JAAKZY010000113.1 GCF_011045015.1 Streptomyces scabichelini
AGGGAGCTGGCGGCCGGCGTCGTCGAGCGGGTCGTCACCGGTGATGTGATCAAGGAGATCGAGGTCTCAGGCCCCGGCTTCCTCAACATCACGATCACGGACAAGGCGATCATCGAGACCCTCGCGCTGGCGAAGAAGGCGAAGGCCAATCCGAGGGAGCTGGCGGCCGGCGTCGTCGAGCGGGTCGTCACCGGTGATGTGATCAAGGAGATCGAGGTCTCAGGCCCCGGCTTCCTCAACATCACGATCACGGACAAGGCGATCATCGAGACCCTCGCGCTGGCGAAGAAGGCGAAGGCCAATCCGAGGGAGCTGGCGGCCGGCGTCGTCGAGCGGGTCGTCACCGGTGATGTGATCAAGGAGATCGAGGTCTCAGGCCCCGGCTTCCTCAACATCACGATCACGGACAAGGCGATCATCGAGACCCTCGCGCAGCGCGCGACGGACGCGACCGGCCGCCTCGGCGTGCCGTTCGCCGACAACCCGGGCACCACGGTCATCGACTACGCGCAGCCGAACGTGGCGAAGGAGATGCACGTAGGCCACCTCCGTTCCGCGGTCATCGGCGACTCCGTGGCCCAGATCCTGGAGTTCGTCGGCGAGACGCTCGTACGGCGGCACCACATCGGCGACTGGGGCACCCAGTTCGGCATGCTCATCCAGTACTTGATCGAGCACCCGCACGAGCTCGATCACAAGGAGGGCGAGGTCTCCGGCGAGGAGGCCATGTCGAACCTCGACCGGCTCTACAAGGCGTCCCGCGCGCTCTTCGACTCCGACGAGCAGTTCAAGACGCGGGCACGCCGCCGGGTGGTGGACCTCCAGGCGGGCGATCCGGAGACCCTCGCGCTGTGGCAGAAGTTCGTGGACGAGTCGAAGATCTACTTCTTCTCGGTCTTCGACAAGCTGGACATGGAGATCCAGGACCCGGACATCGTCGGCGAGTCGGGCTACAACGACATGCTGGACGAGACGTGCCGCCTGCTCGAGGAGTCGGGCGTCGCGGTCCGCTCCGAGGGCGCGCTGTGCGTGTTCTTCGACGACATCAAGGGCCCGGACGGCAACCCGGTCCCGCTGATCGTGAAGAAGTCGGACGGCGGCTACGGCTACGCGGCCACGGACCTCTCCGCGATCAGGGACCGTGTCTTCAACCTGAAGGCGAACAGCCTCCTGTACGTGGTCGACGCCCGCCAGTCCCTCCATTTCAAGATGGTCTTCGAGACGGCACGCAGGGCGGGCTGGCTGAACGGCGACACGAAGGCCGTACAGCTGGCGTTCGGCACGGTCCTCGGCAAGGACGGCAAGCCGTTCAAGACCCGTGAGGGCGAGACGGTACGCCTCGTCGACCTCCTCGACGAGGCGATCGAGCGCGCCTCCGCCGTCGTACGGGAGAAGGCGCAGGACCTGTCCGAGATGGAGATCGCCGAGCGCGGAGCGCAGGTCGGTATCGGCGCGGTGAAGTACGCGGACCTGTCGACGTCCGCGAACCGCGACTACAAGTTCGACCTGGACCAGATGGTGTCGCTGAACGGCGACACGAGCGTGTACCTGCAGTACGCGTACGCGCGTATCCAGTCCATCCTGCGCAAGGCGGGCACCACCGAGCCGGTCGCGCACCCGGAGCTCGAACTGACCGACGCCGAGCGGGCCCTGGGCCTGCACATCGACCGGTTCGCGGAGACGGTCGCGGAGGCCGCCGCCGAGTACGCGCCGCACAAGCTGACGGCGTACCTGTACCAACTGGCGTCCCTGTACACGTCGTTCTACGACAAGTGCCCGGTCCTGAAGGCGGACACCCCGGCCCAGGTCGAGAACCGCCTGTTCCTGTGCGACATCACGGCCCGCACGCTCCACCAGGGCATGGCGTTGCTGGGCATCAGGACGCCAGAGCGCCTCTGAGATCCATCTGAGATCTGAGGTCCGTCTGAGATCCAACGGAACCGCGGCCCGTCCTCTCCCCCGAGGGAGGACGGGCCGCGGCGTTCGCTCGGCTCAGCAGCCGATGGAGTTGAAGTCCGCGAACGCGGCCTTGGTCTGTGTTCCGGCGATGCCGTCGACGGCAAGGGAGTAACCCCAGTCGTTCACGTTCCCGTACCGCATACGCCCCGTCCCCTCCTCAGTAACCCGTCAAGTGATGGCCAAAGGTTGAAGTGTCTGATCTTGTCCCGAAGTATGCGATGCTGCGGGGCGGCGCAGGCCCTCGCCTCCGAGGGACCCCAACTCCGGGGAAATCAGAGCCCTGTTGGATCGCTAGCTGGGAGAGCACCCATGCTGCCACTCGTTGAGACCGGCGAGGAGCTGGACGAGGTCGTCGGAGACGAGGCGCTGCTGCGCCCCGCCGTCGCGGATCTGTGTGAACGACTCGGTCTGACCGGACAGCGGATGGTCCGCTTCGAGGAGGGTTCGCTGCCGGTGTACGCCATCGGCGACGCCCACGTGCTGAAGCTGTACCCCGCCTTCGAGCGCGCCGAGTGCGTGCGCGAGGAGAAGGTGCTGAGCCATCTGTACGGCAAACTCCCTCTGCCCACACCGCAGTTGTACTCGGCGGGCGCGTACAAGAACGGCTGGCACTACGTCCTGATGTCCCGCCTGCCCGGCGAAAGCCTCGCGGAGGCGTGGCCGCGCATCCCGTCCGCGGACCAGGACCGGATCGTCACGGAGTCCGGCGAGACCCTCGCCGCGCTGCACGCACTGAACCCGGCGCCGCTCGCGGCCGCCGTGGGCCCGGGGGACTGGGGCAAGCTGATCGCCGCGCAGCGCGCGCAGGTGGTCGAACAGCAGCGGGCCGTCGGCCTGACGGAGCAGTGGCTGGAGCAGATCCCGTGGTTCCTGGACTCGGTACCGCTGCCGCCTCCGCCACGACGCGTGCTCCTGCACACCGAGTTCATGCGCCAGCACTTGACGGTGGACCCGAACGGCTGGCGCCTGACCGGCCTGTTCGACTTCGAACCGGCGATGGTCGGCGACCCGGCGTACGACTTCGTGGGCGTGGGCCTGTTCGTGACGGGTGGCGACCCGCGCCTGCTCAAGCGCTTCTACGAGGCGTACGGCCGTTCCCCGTTCGACCCGCGCACCCTCATGGCGTACGCCCTCCTGCACATCTACAGCAACCTGCCCTGGTACCTCCGCGAACTCCCCGCACCCCCGAAGCCGACGCTGGACGCGCTGGCGGAGACATGGTTCGGCACGGGCTGATGAGCTCGGTGCACGGGTGGCTGATGCGTCTGTGCACGGGCTGACGGGCCGTTGTCAGTGGCCGGCCTTACAGTCACGTTCATGGCGACACTTCCCAACCAGCTGCCGACGCTTGCGGCCGACCCGGCCGGCCGCTCGCTCGGGCTTCAACTCCCCTCCGGGGCCCTGCTCGACACGACGGTCTACGGGTCCTGGCCAGAGCCCCTGCTGTGGCGGGCCGACATGGCGGCGACGCCGGGCGACTGGCTGCGATCGGCATCCGCCCGGCGCACGGCCGGACTGCACCCGGTCCTGGTCGGCGGCACCGCCATGGGTGAATCGCACCCGGACAAATGGGAGTTGAACCCGGACCTGTCGTCGTATCCCGGCGACCATGACCCCGAGGACGTACTCGCCGAGCTCTGGGAGGAGTTCGCGGAGGATTACGCGACGGACGGCGACTGGCCAGGCGATTGGCCAGTCGACTGGGCCGGACTCGCCGCGGCCGGGCCGCTCGACGCCGATCCGGACGCGCGTGCCGCCGAGGTCGCCGACTCCCTTGCGAGCGACACGGGCGGCACGGGCGGCACGGTCCGGGTGCAAGAGCCGCACCTGGCGCTCGTCCCGGCCCGCCGCAGCGCGGACATACCGGCGGCCATCGGCTGGTGCGGGCCGGTCAATCACGAGAGCGACGTGGCGCGCCTGTGCGCGGTCCTCCGCTCCTGGGAGGACCGCTTCGGCATCCGGGTCGTGGCGCTCACCTTCGACCAGCTGGTCGTCTCCGTGGCGGCCCCGCCCGAGAACCTCGCCGAGGCCGAGGCCATCGCCGCCGAGCACTTCGCCTTCTGCCCGGACAACATCACGCAGGGCCACCACAACAGCCTGCGGGCGTACGCCGAGCACGAGGTGCTCGGCGCCCGCTCCTGGTCGTTCTGGTGGGACTGAGAGGTGGGACTGAGAGAACGGGGAGAACTGAGAGAAATGAGAGAACGGAGAGTATTCGCTGTCAGGCCTTGTGGCCGACCGCCCCGTAGACGTTGATGTCGGCGTCCGTCACGTCGTTGATGTCCCGGTAGCGGATCTTCTCGATGTCGTCGAGGGTCTCGAAGTAGGCCGGGTCCACGGCTTCGGGAGCGGGCGCCGGGTCCGAGTACCAGTGGTGGACGGGGACGACACCCGGCTCGTCCAGCTGGACGCCGGGCGTCTCCGTGAAGAACCGCTCGACCTCGGCCTTGGAGCGGAGCACGAACGTGAACCCGCGCTCGGTGTACGTCCGCTGGACCGCGCGGACGCTCTCGGCGTTGAGGTCCTCGGTGATGTGGCTGATCACGAGGCGGCTGCCGGACGGCAGCGCGTCCATCAGCTCGCGCACGACCGGGTAGGCCTCCTCGTCGTCGACGAAGTGCAGGATCGCCACCAGCGCGAGAGCGATCGGCTCGTCGAAGTCGAGCGTCTTCGCGGCCTGTTCGAGGATCTGCTCGGGGTACTTGAAGTCCGCGTCGATGTAGTCGGTCCTGCCCTCGGAGCCGCTGGTCAGCAGGGCGCGCGCGTGCGCGAGCACCACCGGGTCGTGATCGACGTACACGACCCGCGACTCGGGGATGATCCGCTGGGCGATCTGGTGGACGTTCTCCGCGGTCGGCAGCCCGGTGCCGATGTCGAGGAACTGCCGGATGCCGTCCTCCTGGACCAGCCGGGTCACGGCACGGCGCATGAAGTCGCGGTTGTGCCGCACGTCGAGGTAGCCGCGCGGGTTGGCCGCGAGTGCCGCGGCCGCCGCGGCGCGGTCCGTGGGGTAGTTGTCCTTGCCCCCGAGGAAGACGTCGTAGACGCGCGCCGGGTGCGCCTTGGTGGTGTCGATCCTCCTTCTCAGCTCGGCGGGGTCCTGGCTGAGAGCATCACCGCTCATGGAGACCTTCCCTCTGCGCTCACGCTGATTAAATCGGCAACAACCTAACTCTTAGGGCGACTTGATAGTGCCCGACCAGTGCCCGACCAGTGGATCACTCCGGCGGATCATTCCGGCGGCGGAGCCGTCTCCCACGCGCTCGCGCCGATCGGCTGCTGGTACGACGGCCGCCCCGCCCTTCCGCTCGTACGGAACGGCTTGCCGTTGTCGCTGATCCGCACCGTCCCGCTCTTCGTCCCGCTGGACCAGTCGAGCTCCAGATACCAGCTCACGTTGTGCGCCTGCACATCCGCGAACACGTAGAAGACCTCGGGGTCGGACTCGCTGACGCTGTACGGGAAGTCCCGCTTCCCGGCCCTGGGTTTCGTCGCGGGCCGACCCGCGTCGAGGTCCACGCCGAACGACGCCGTTTCCACGCTGCCGCCGCAGCCGACACCCATCGTGTAGTCGTTCCAGGCGAGCGGCGCGCTTCGCTCCGTCACCCGCACGTGCAGGCTCTTGAGTACGACGGTGGCCTTCCCCGTGCCCTGCACGGTCAGCTCGAGCAGCTGCTCCCCCGCGGCGACCCCGCCGAGCGCGCCGACCCACCCGCGCGCGTCCGGTTCGGTCGGCGGCGGAGGCACCTGCTCCGGGTCCCGGTTCACCAGGTAGTGCTGACTGCACGGTCCTTCCCACTTGTACGGGTTGACGTCGACGGTGGGCGCGGTGGCGCCGTCCTCGGTACCGGTACCGGTACCGGCGCCCTGGCCGCCACCTGCTCCAGTGGTGCGTGAGGCGGAGGCCGTCGGGTCCTCGTCGGCCGTGCGCGAGGCGGACGGCGAGGGCAACTTGCGCTTCCCGTCCGCCGACGGGGTGCCGCCGGCACTCTCGGCGACGGTCGACGAGACGGCACCCACGGCACCCTCCCGCTCCTTGCCCTGGCCGTTGTCGTCGTCGCCGGGCACGAGGTTCACGACGAGCGCGGCGGACACGACGGCGGCGACCACGGCCGCACCGGCGAGGAGGACTGTACGCCGACGCCGCGCCGGCGAGGGCACGGCCTCCGGCTCGGGTGCAGAGGAGTCCGGCTCGGGTACAGAGCGGTCCGGCTCGGGAGCGGAGGAACCCGACTCGGGAGCAGGCACCCCCTTCTTCCCCCGCAGCGCATCGGCCTGCACCCACCTCCGGTGCAGCTCCACCAGCTCCTCCGGAGTCGCCTTGCACAGCCGGGCGAACCGCTCCACGGGCGCGTAATCCGTCGGTACGGCATCCCCGTTGACGTACCGGTGCAACGTCGACGCACTCATGTGGAGCCGCTTCCCCAGGACCCCGTAACTGAGCCCGGACCGCTCCTTCAACTGCCCGAGGAGATCCGAGAATCCGTCCCCCACCGCCGTTCCTCCATCTCCCCGTGTCCCAGATCAGCATTCCAGGGGGAGGTCATTCCCCCAGGTCAGAGCCGTTGCAGCATTCCAGTGTCCCGAATGCCCCGGCAATCGTGGCGGCCGGGACGGATCACCGCACAAGCTGTGGTCATCCAAGCACGCCGCTCCCGGCCCCCGGCCGAGCGGCCAAGGCCCAGGACTGAATCGAAACATCCGGATCACACACACGGGGATCAATCATGTCTGTACGCAGCATCCGCACCGCCCGCACCGCCCGCACCCGCCTGCTCGCCGCCGCCGCACTCTCACTCGCCACGCTGACGCTGACGGCGTGCAGCAGCGGAGAAGGTGCTCAAGACGAGGGTGCGTCCGCCGCATCCTCCTCCACGTCCACGCCTGCCGCGAAGCCCGCAGGCAACGACAAGGACAAGGACAAGGACCAGGCGAACGAGGGCACGACCACGGGCAACGCGCAGGGAACCGCGGGCTCCTCCCAGGGCTCGACGGGAACGAGCGGTTCGACGGGCTCAACCGGCTCAACGGGCTCGAAGGGCTCCGGCTCGGACGGGGAGGACGCATCCACCACCCGCGTCGCCTGCTCCGGTGCCAACACCAAAACAACGGCCACCGAGGTCTCCCGCCCTCTGAACCACATGCTCCTCACCGTCACCAACACCGGCTCGAAGAACTGCGATCTCACCGGTTACCCCGCCGTCCGCTTCGGCGAGGCACAGTCGGTCCCGCCGGCCTTCGAGGACTCCAAGCCGCAGGCAGTGGTCACGCTGGCCCCGGGCGAGTCCGGCTACGCGGGCGTGCTCCTGGCGTCCGCGGACGGCAGCGGCTCGAACGGCTACACGGCCAAGTCCCTCACGGTCCACTTCGGCAGCGGCGCGAGCGCCAGCCCGTCGCTGCCCGCGAAGGGCGTGGCCGTCGACGACTCACTCACCGTCACGTACTGGCAGTCGACCATGGACGACGCCCTCGCCTGGTGAGGGTGGCTTACCAAAAGGTGAGTACCTGACCAAATAGTCGGTACTTGTGGCAAGTTGGGACAGGTGAGCAGGATGGTCGACATGGCAGCGAACGCAGCAAACGACGACGTACTGAATCCTGCGAACACCCCCGTCACCGTCCTCGGCCTGGGCCTCATGGGCACGGCCCTGGCCACCGCCTTCCTCAAGGCCGGCCACCCCACCACCGTCTGGAACCGCACCGCGTCCAAGACGGGCCCGCTGACGGCCCAGGGCGCGACGCCCGCCGGCACCCCCGCCGAGGCGATCACCGCGAGCCCGCTCGTCCTGGTCTGCCTCACGACGTACGACGACGTGACCGAGCTCCTCCACCCGCACACGACCGCCCTGGCGGGCCGCACGCTGGTGAACCTCACCAACGGAACGCCCGTCCAGGCAAGGAAGTTGGCGACCTGGGCGGAGGAGCACGGCATCGCGTACGTCGACGGCGGCATCATGGCCGTACCGCAGATGATCGCGACTGAGGCGGCGTACGTCCTCTACAGCGGCGTACAGGAGGCGTACGAGACACACCGCCCGACACTCGCCGCCCTCGGCGGCACGCGCTGGACCGGCACGGACCCCGGCCTGGCGTCCCTCTACGACCTGTCCCTGCTGACGGGCATGTACGGGATGGTGATGGGCATGGCCCAGTCCTTCGCCCTGATCCGCTCGGCGGACATCCCGGCCCGCGACTTCGCTCCGCTGCTCACGGACTGGCTGAACGCCATGACGAACGGCCTGGTCCCCGGCACGGCGGAAGCCATCGACAGCGGCAACCACCTGACGGACGTCTCCACCTTGGCGGTGAATCAGGCAGCGTTCCCCAACCTCCTGAACACCTTCACCGACCAGGGCGTACGCCCCGAACTCTTCGCCCCAATGAGCCAGTTGCTCGACCGAGCGATAGCCGAGGGCCACGCCCACGACGGCTTGTCCCGCCTGGTCGACCTCCTGGCCGCGGAGGCCCCGAGCAAGTCATAGACCAGTCATAGCCCCCCGCTCATAGCCCCCACTCACACCACACCACCTTGCCCGGATCCCGCTCCCCCACGCCCCACTTGTCGCTGAGCGCGGAGACGAGCAGCAGCCCGCGCCCACCTCCGTCGGCGGCGTCTGCATCGGCGACGCGCGGGGTGCCGCCGCCGCTGTCGTGCACCTCGACACGGAGTACGCCCCCGTCGTACCGCAAACAGAGCCGGAATCCCCTCCCGGGCGGCACCCCGTGCACCAGCGCGTTGGTGGCCAACTCACTGACGCACAGCGACACATCACCACTGCGCTCGGTTTCGGCCAGGCCCCAGTCGTCCAGCGCCCACGCGGTGAACTGCCGGGCGGCAGGCACGGATCGGCGGTCGCGCCGGTAGAACCGCTCGCGCTGGTACGGAAGTTGGTTTGCTTCATCCACGACAACGAATGTCGCGTAGAGTCACGACCGTTGATCAGGGAGTGAATCCGTACTGGGATTTTGTACGGGTTCACACGGGGTCGGTACGGGTGGGTGTGGGGAGTTAGGCAAGCATGAACTCCAGGAAGCTTCCGCGGAAGAGGAACCTCTCGGCCATGCGCATGCTGGGCGCGCAGATTCAGGCGGCCCGCAAAGCAGCGGGCTACACACAGCGCTCCTTGGCCGAGCGGCTCGTCGTCGACGAGGGGACCGTCGCGTCGATCGAACAGGGCAGACGCCCCCTGATGCCGGACCTCGCCGAGACGGTGGACCAACTCCTCGACTTGAAGGGCGCGTTGGTCGCCGGTGTCGAGAACATGCCGGAGATCGACCAGTTCCCGCTGTTCGCGGAGCAGTACATGGTGCATGAGAGGGAGGCCATCGCGCTGTCCTGGTACGACGCCATGGTTTTGCCCGGCCTGCTCCAGATCGAGGCGTACGCCCGCGCGGTCCTGCGGGAACGCGTACCGGCGTACGACGAGGACGAGATCGAGACCAAGACGGCGGCCCGCGTCGAGCGCCAGGAGATCCTGCACCGCAAGTGCCCGCCCACGATGAGCTTCATCGTGTGGGAACCGGTACTGCACATCAGTGTCGGAGGCCCAAAGGTCCGCCGCGACCAGCACCGTCACCTGCGTACTTGCGCCGAACTCCCAGGGCTTGCCCTCCAGTTCTTGCCAATGAGCACTCCCGCGCACGCAGGTCTGAACGGCCCCTTCATCCTCCTGGAGACACCCGATCACCAGCACCTGGCGTACACAGAAAGCCAGCGCGGCAGCCAGTGGGTTTCCGACCCAGATGAGGTGTCCATCTTGTCGCGCAAGTATGCGATGCTGCGATCACAGGCCCTGACTCCTCAGGAATCCAAGGGCTTGCTCGACCGTCTACTAGGAGACAAATGAGCACCGCACTTGAGTGGTTCAAGTCGAGCTATAGCGGCGACGAGGGCGGCGCCTGCCTCGAAGTCGCCTACACCTGGCGGAAGTCCAGCCACAGCGGCGACGAGGGTGGCCAGTGCGTAGAGGTGGCCACCTGCCCCCACGCCATCCACATCCGCGACTCCAAGAACCCCACCGGCCCCACCTTCACCACCTCCCCGGAGTCCTGGTCGGCCTTCACGGCGTACGCGAGCCGCTGACCACCGCAATGCCATCACGCACGTACGAACACGACGTGGCCTTCCGTGAGCGCTCCAGGCGGCTGCGTGCCTGGGGCCTCGGGTTCCTGTCGGTCGCGGGGCTGTTGTGGGTCTGGTGCGCCGTGCTGCTCCTCATGCCGTACCAGGTGGGGGAGCCCGACACCGTCAACCACGACGAGTGCGAGTCCCGGCTGCTCACCGACCTCGGCACGGCCAACGAGGGCTCCTGGCGAGCCGAAACCTGCGAGTCCGAACGCGACTGGCCGGAGGCCGTAGCCGTACTGGCCCTCTCCGTCCCGGTCTCGATCGTCGGCGCAATCCTCTTCACGACGGGCATCGTGAGCGTCCGCCTGAGCGAACACGCGGAGGACATCGCCCGCTTGAAAGAACGGGACGCCCGCACCGCCTGACGCTGCGTCGGCGACAACTGGCAGATTGCCGACCCGTTCAGCCCCGCGCGCGGAGTTCGAGCAGTTCCGGCGCGAGAACGACGATGATGCGGCCCCGGACTTCGATCAGGTGGTCGCGCCGTAGGCGGGTCAGCGCACGGTTGACGGTGACGCGCGTGACGCCGAGGAGATCGGCGAGGACCTGCTGGGTGCCGGGCAGCGGCACACGGCAGCCGGGTACGGCGGCGGCCTGGTCCAGCAGCCAGGCCGAAAGGCGGGCCTCGGCGGGCAGCGTGGCCGTCTCCGCGAGCCGTTCCTGCTGCCGCCGTGCGTGACCGGCGAGTACGCGCAGCACGTGTGCCCGGACCGAGGCCACGTCGTCGACCAGGTCCAGGAACCGGTCGCGCGGCAAGCTCCGTACGGCACAGGGCATGAGCGCGGTGAGAGTGGCGGTATGTCCTCCCCCGTCGATCACGGCGACCTTGTCCAGTGCGCAGGGCGCCGCCCATTCCCCGAAGCGGATGACGCGCCCGGCGCTCGTCGTGGTCGTGGCGGCGACCTGGCCACGCAACAGCAGGAGGAGATGACCGGCGGGATCTCCCACGTTGCGCAGAACCTGCCCGGCGGGGACCGTACGCGGCACGGAATACCGCCACAACTCCCGCAACGCGGCGTCCGGAAGGGAAGCCAGCAACGGCACGCCGCTCAACGCCCGCCACTGCTCGGGTGTATCAACCGATACAGACCTGCTCACGCCCCGACCGTACCGTCAACGCCATGCTGATCCTCGAACTCGCCTTCACCGACAGCCCGGAACGCCTGACCGCCCGCCCCACCCACCGACAGCACCTGGTCCGCCTGCACGCCGAAGGGCAACTCATCGCCGCGGGACCGTGGGCAGACGACAGCGGCGCAGTATTGATCTTCGACGTGAACCGCCCCGAACTCGACACGATCATGGCCGCCGACCCGTACTACAACACGGCGGGAGTGCGTGTCCTGACCATCCGGGAATGGACCCCACTCGTGACACCTGGCAGGCCGGGAGCCTCGTGAGGGCACGTACAAAACCGACCCTGCTCAGTTCACGCTCTACCGACTACCGACTACCGACTACCGATCGCCATAGGTCAGAATCCGCTCGATGTCCCAGGCGTGATGGGCGGCATCGTGGGCGTTGTTGCGCGCGACGTCCTCGGCACGCTGGATACCGCGAGCAGCATGCTCAAGAACCACGCCCTCATCCAACGCAGCCGACACGGATTCGACCCAGGCACGGGCAGCTCCTTGGAGCGACCACAAGGCCCCCTCCAGAACAATGTCGTTGTAGCAACGGGCCTTCGCCAAGAGGTCCTGGTCATATCCCGGGACCCTGCGTGCGCCGGAAAGACGTGCACCGACCAGTCGCTCAGCCCAGGTACGCAGATTGTCCGTCACATGGCTGACGTAGGCCGTAACGTTCCAGGCGAGTTCCGGATGAAACTCATCGCCCCGGCGCCCCTTCAACAGACCCGCATAGCGCTCAGGCACGCGGCTCACCTGCGCTACGGCATCAAGCGGTGTCAACGCCCAATCGAACCCGCAGTCGCGGCAAGGGTTCCCATACAAACGTACGCCCCAGAGTTCCATGGGATGCCAGCCTATTCGCAACCCTTCAACGCCTGGTCACGGCCGGTACGTACGCCACGGGCCCGCCGGACTCCGAGTCAAGGCGTCTGCCGAGCAGTCGCCGCGCTTCGGCAGCACCTCGCACCTCGTCCCGTACGACCTGAACAGGCGTGACCAAGTCGGTCGCGTAGCCCGCGAGTTGAGCCGAGAAGCGGCGCTAGCGCAGCTTCTGCGCGACCTCCGTCGCCCAGTACGTCAGGATGTTCTGAGCGCCGGCCCGCTTGATCCCCGTCAGCGTCTCCAGGATCGCCCGGTCCCGGTCGAGCCAGCCCTTCTCGGCGGCGGCCTCGATCATCGAGTACTCACCCGAGATCTGATACGCCGCGACCGGCACATCCACCGCATCCGCGACCCGCGCGAGGATGTCGAGGTAAGGCCCCGCCGGCTTGACCATCACCATGTCGGCCCCCTCCTCCAGGTCGAGGGCCAGCTCGCGCATGGATTCCCGTACGTTGGCGGGGTCCTGCTGGTAGGTCTTGCGGTCGCCCTTCAGCGACGAGGCAACGGCCTCGCGGAAGGGGCCGTAGAAGGCGGACGAGTACTTGGCGGTGTAGGCGAGGATCGTCACGTCCTCGCGGCCGATCTGGTCCAACGCGTCGCGTACGACACCGATCTGACCGTCCATCATCCCGCTCGGCCCGACCACATGCGCGCCCGCGTCGGCCTGCACCTGGGCCATCTCGGCATACCGCTCGAGCGTCGCGTCGTTGTCGACGCGGCCCTGGTCGTCGAGGACCCCGCAGTGCCCGTGGTCGGTGGTCTCGTCGAGGCAGAGGTCGGACATGACGAGGAGTTCGTCGCCGACCTCGGCCCGTACGTCCCGGATGGCGACCTGAAGGATCCCGTCCGGGTCGGTCCCGGGCGTCCCGATGGCGTCCTTCTTGGACTCCTCCGGCACGCCGAACAGCATGATCCCGGAGATCCCGGCCTCCACGGCCTCCAGCGCCGCCTTCTTCAGGCTGTCCCGCGTGTGTTGCACGACCCCGGGCATGGCGGCGATCGGCACGGGCTCGCTGACGCCTTCGCGGATGAACGCGGGGAGGATGAAGTCCGCAGGGTGCAGCCGGGTCTCGGCGACCATGCGGCGCATGGCGGGAGTGGTACGCAGCCGCCGCGGCCGCGTACCGGGGAAGGATCCGTACTTCGTCATACCCCTACGCTACGCCCGCATCAGGACCACCTTTGCCGACGCCGAGTCGGGGATCACGGGGCGTTTTCGGGCCTTCCGCGCCCACGATCAGACTCCACATGCGAACCCCAAACCACGGGTCCATGCTGGTGAAAAGGCCCCCCTGCCGGTGAAAAGGGCCCTTGCCGGTGAATAGGTCCCCTCCACCGCGCAGCCCGCACGCCCGCGCTCCCCGGAGGACGCGATGACCACCGCCGACCACCTCCCCGACCTCTTCGCCCTCTCCGACATCCACGGCCCCGTGCTACGGCCCGGCGACGAGGGGTACGCCGACGAAGTCACCGGCTTCAACCTCGCCGCACGGCACACCCCCGACCTGGTCGTCGGAGCGACCGGTGCCGACGACGTCGTAACCGCGATGCGGTGGGCGTCCGCCACCGGCACACCCGTCGCCGTCCAGTCCACCGGGCACGGCGCGAACTTCCCGATCGACGGCGGCCTGCTGATCAACACCGCGCGCATGACCGACGTACGCGTCGACGCGGGCGAGCGCACCGCGACGATCGCCGCCGGTGCGAAGTGGCGTCACGTTCTGGCGGCGGGCGCACCGTACGGGCTCGGCGCGCTCACCGGCTCCTCCACGGACGCGGGCGCGGTCGGCTACACGCTGGGCGGCGGGCTGCCGGTCCTCGGCCGGGCCTACGGCTACGCCGCCGACCTCGTGCGCTCCTTCCAGGTCGTCACGGCCGACGGGACGCTGCGCGAGACGGACGCCGAGCAGGAGCCAGAGCTGTTCTGGGCGCTGCGCGGAGGCAAGGGCAACGTCGGCGTGGTGACCTCCATGGTCAGCGAACTGCTGCCGCTGTCCCGCATCCTCGGCGGCGGGATCTACTGCCCCGGCGAGCACACCGAGACGCTGCTGCGCGCCTGGGCCGACTGGACCCGGACCGTCCCGAACGAGATGTGCTCGGCGTTCACGGTGCTGCGCCTGCCACCGCTGCCGGAGATCCCCGAACCGCTCCGCGGCGGCTTCTGGGCCCGTGTCGCGATCGCCTGGACCGGCGACCCGGGCGAGGGCGAGAGACTGATCGCGCCGATACGCGCGGCTGCGCCCGTGACGGTCGACACGGTGGCCGAGATGGACTACACGTCCGTGGACGAGATCTACTCGGACCCCCACGACCCGCTCCCCGCGAGGGAGTCATGCAGTCTGCTGCGCGACCTGACGCCCGACGCCATCAGCACGTTCGTGGAGCAGGCCGGCCCGGCGGCAGGCGCCGGCTACCCTCTCCTGCTCGTCGAACTGCGCCACATGGGCGGCGAGTTGGCGCGCCCCGCCGCCGTCGAGGACGCGGTCTGCGCCCGGGACGCGGGGTACGTCCTGGAGGCGGTCGCCGTCGTGCCCGACCCGCAGATCGCCGCCGCCGCCGAAACGGCCACCACCGCGCTGCACGCGGCGATGGCTCCGTACGGCACAGGGCTGACCATGGTCAACCTCCACGGCGCCCCGGGCGACACCCCCGACCGCGCCCGAGCCTGGACCCCAGAGGTCTACAACCGCCTACGCCACACCAAGTCCACCTACGACCCAGCAAACCTGCTCCGCTTCGGCCACACGGTGCCACCGGCAGCGGCTTGACCGCGCCCCTAAAGGAGGCCGCAGGCCTTCCTTTAGGGGCGCGGGGAACTGCGCGACAAGCCACAACGAACCCGCAGCTTCAAACGCACCCCACCTGCACCCCCAGCGGAAGCTACGTCGTACGCCGCCGCCGCGACCCCGGCCGCCGCTCACTGGGCCGAGTAACCGGCCCCCCGGCCTCCACGGCGGCAGCCCTCCGGCGCGAGCCGAAATCGGCGAGCGCCTCCGCCAGCTTGTGCACCGACGGCTCCGGAGCCATGACATCGACCCGCAGCCCGTGCTCCTCCGCGGTCTTGGCCGTGGCCGGCCCAATACACGCGATCACGGTCACGTTGTGCGGCTTGCCCGCGATACCGACCAGGTTCCGCACCGTGCTCGACGACGTGAAGAGCACCGCGTCGAAGCCACCACCCTTGATGGCCTCACGGGTCTCGGCCGGCGGCGGCGACGCCCGCACGGTCCGGTACGCCGTGACGTCGTCGACCTCCCAGCCCAGCTCGATCAGCCCGGCCACCAGCGTCTCCGTGGCGATGTCGGCCCGCGGCAGGAACACCCGGTCGATCGGATCGAAGACCGGGTCGTACGGAGGCCAGTCCTCAAGAAGCCCCGCAGCCGACTGCTCCCCCGAAGGCACCAGGTCCGGCTTCACACCGAAGGCGACGAGCGCCTTGGCCGTCTGCTCGCCCACGGCAGCCACCTTGATGCCCGCGAACGCGCGCGCATCGAGCCCGTACTCCTCGAACTTCTCCCGTACGGCCTTGACCGCGTTCACCGACGTGAAGGCGATCCACTCGTACCGCCCGGTCACGAGCCCCTTGACCGCCCGCTCCATCTGCTGGGGCGTCCGCGGCGGCTCGACGGCGATCGTCGGCACCTCGTGCGGCACGGCCCCGTAGGACCGCAGTTGGTCGGAGAGCGACGCCGCCTGCTCCTTCGTACGCGGTACGAGGACCTTCCAGCCGAACAGCGGCTTGGACTCGAACCACGACAGCTGGTCGCGCTGGGCCGCGGCGGAACGCTCACCGACCACGGCTATCACCGGGCGGCCACCGTCCGGCGAGGGCAGCACCTTCGCCTGCTTCAGCGTCTGCGCGATCGTGCCGAGCGTGGCGGACCAGGTCCGCTGCCGAGTCGTCGTACCGGCGACGGTCACCGTCATCGGCGTATCGGGCTTGCGGCCGCCGGCGATCAACTCGCTTGCGGCGGCGCCCACCGAGTCGAGGGCCGACGAGATGACGACCGTCCCGTCGGACGCGCCGACCTCGGTCCAGCAGCGCCCGGAGGCCGTGGCCGCGTCCACGAACCGCACGTCCGCGCCCTGCGCGTCGCGCAGCGGAACACCCGCGTAGGCGGGCACCCCGACGGCCGCGGCGATACCGGGCACGACCTCGAAGGGCACGCCCGCGGCGGCGCAGGCCAGCATCTCCGCGGCCGCGTACGTGTCGAGCCCGGGGTCACCGGTGACGGCACGTACGACCCGCCTGCCGCTGCGTGCGGCCTCCATGACAATATGGGCCGCGTCCCTCGACGCGGGGGCACCAGCGGTTGTTGACGCGCCGTCAACTACCGTCAGTTGAGGCGTGTCCGGGCCCGATTCCGTGTCCAGCACGGTCACGCCTTGTCTGGCGTGCGTACGGACGACGTCGAGCACTTCGGGCTCGGCGACCAGGACATCCGCGTTCGCCAGCGCCTCGACGGCGCGCAGTGTGAGCAGTCCCGGATCTCCGGGTCCGGCACCGAGGAAGGTGACGTGACCGTGTTCCAGGCCGGCGGGAAGGGTGGTGGGGCTCAATGTGCTCGCTCCCCCATCAGACCGGCCGCGCCCTTGGCAAGCATCTCGGCAGCGAGTTCACGGCCGAGCGCCATTGCTTGGTCGTACGTCTCGGGCACGGGACCGGTGGTGGACATCTGCACCAGCGTCGAGCCGTCGGTCGTGCCGACGACGCCGCGCAGGCGCATTTCCTTGACAATCTGTCCGCCGGCCAGCAGGTCGGCCAGCGCGCCCACGGGTGCGCTGCAGCCGGCCTCCAGGGAGGCGAGCAGGGACCGCTCGGCGGTCACGGCGGCCCGGGTGAGCGGGTCGTCGAGCTCGGCGAGCGCTGCGACGAGGTCCGCGTTGTCCGCGGCACACTCGATCGCGAGGGCCCCCTGGCCGGGGGCGGGCAAAACCGTGTCGACCGACAGGAAGTCGGTCACTTCGTCGATCCGGCCGATGCGGCTCAGTCCGGCGGCGGCGAGTACGACGGCGTCGAGCTCGCCCTTGTGCACGTATCCGATGCGGGTGTCGACGTTGCCGCGGATGGCGACCGTCTCGATCCGCATCCCGTGGCCACGGGCGTACGCGTTCAGCTGCGCCATGCGGCGAGGCGAGCCGGTACCTATGCGCGCGCCGTCCGGCAGGTCGCTGACCTTCAGCCCGTCGCGGGCGACGAGTGCGTCCCGCGGGTCCTCGCGCACCGGCACCGCGGCCAGCGCGAGGTTCTCGGGCTGTGTGGTCGGCAGGTCCTTGAGGGAGTGCACCGCGAAGTCGACCTCGCCGCGCAGCACCGCGTCGCGCAGCGCGGTCACGAAGACGCCCGTGCCGCCGATCTGTGCCAGGGCCTCGCGCGAGACGTCGCCGTACGTGGTGATCTCGACGAGTTCGACGGACCGCCCGGTCACCCGGCTCACGGCGTCCGCCACCTGCCCGGACTGGGCCATGGCGAGCTTGCTGCGCCGCGTCCCCAGCCTCAGGGGCGGTTTTTCCGGCCCCGTTCGCCGCTCATTCATGCTCGCCCTCGGTTCTTGGCGTTCTCGTTCTGGATCTCGTTGTCGGCCCGCGAGACGGAGGCGACCGTCTCGGGGTCCAGGTCGAAGAGGGTCCGCAGCGCGTCCGCGTACCCGGCGCCGCCGGGCTCGGCCGCGAGCTGCTTGACCCGCACGGTCGGCGCGTGGAGCAACTTGTCCACCACACGTCGCACGGTCTGGGTGATCTCGCCCCGCTGCTTCTCGTCGAGCCCGGGCAGCCGCCCGTCGAGCCGCGCGATCTCGTTCGCGACGACATCGGCGGCCATGGTGCGCAGCGCGACGACGGTGGGGGTGATGTGCGCGGCCCGCTGGGCGGCCCCGAAGGCGGCGACCTCGTCGGACACGATCCGCCGGACCATGTCGACGTCCGCCGCCATCGGTACGTCCGCGGAGGCCTCGGCCAGCGACTCGATGTCCACGAGCCGCACCCCGAGCAGCCGGTGCACGGCCGCGTCGATGTCGCGAGGCATGGCGAGGTCGAGCAGCGAGAGCACGGGCGCGGGCCGCGGGGCCTCGACGACGGGCTCGGGCTTACGGCGCTCGGGCACGCGCCCGATGGCGGCCGCGGTGGCGGCGAGCGCGCTGATGACGTCGGCTTCGGCCTCGATCGTACGGGCGTCGTGTTCGGGTGTACGAGCGTCGTGCTTACGGCGGCGGTCGACCGTCGCGTTGTCCACCCAGGCGGCGTGCTGCTCCAGGGTGGCCGCGTCCATGCCCGCCACGGCGGCCTCCCCCATGACGGAGAAGCCGGTGGCCCCCTGCACGGCGGACAGGTCCAGCGGGCAGCCCTCGTCGGTGCCGACGCTGGTGGGCGGGAGGTCTTCGCGTACGACTCCGGGGGTGGCCGCGCGCTCCTCGGCCGGCGCACCCGTACGGCCCTCGACCGCCGCGGCGACCGCCTCGGCCGTCAGGACAAGACCCGTCGCACCGGTGCAGGACACCGCGACGTCGGCACGTGTCAGCTCGGCCGACACCGCTTCCATCGGTACCGCGCGGGCCGCCACGCCCGTGTCGTGCCCCTCGATCAGGATCTCGGCGAGGCGTTCGGCGCGGTCCACCGTGCGGTTCGCGATGACCACTTCGGCCACCCCGGCCCGCGCGAGCGTCGCCGCGGCCAGCGAGGACATGGAGCCCGCGCCGATCACGAGGGCCCGCTTGCCCTTGGCCCAGCCCTCTACGGCCGCACCGGCCGTCAGCTGCTCAAGGCCGAACGTCACGAGGGACTGCCCGGCCCGGTCGATGCCGGTCTCGGAGTGGGCGCGCTTGCCGACCCGCAGCGCCTGCTGGAACAGGTCGTTCAGGAGCCGGCCCGCCGTGTGCAGCTCCTGCGAGGTCGCGAGCGCGTCCTTGATCTGGCCGAGGATCTGGCCCTCGCCGACCACCATCGAGTCGAGGCCGCAGGCCACGGAGAAGAGGTGGTGAACCGCCCGGTCCTCGTAGTGCACGTACAGGTAGGGCGTGAGCTCTTCGAGGCCGACTCCGCTGTGCTGCGCGAGGAGCGTGGAGAGCTCGGCGACGCCCGCGTGGAACTTGTCCACGTCGGCGTACAGCTCGATCCGGTTGCAGGTGGCGAGCAGCGCGGCTTCGGCGGCCGGCTCGGCGGCGATCGTGTCCTGGAGGAGCTTGATCTGCATGTCCGCGGACAGCGTGGCCCGCTCCAGAACGCTGACCGGAGCGCTGCGGTGGCTCAGCCCGACGACGAGGAGACTCATGCCGGCATCACGGCGGGGACATCCCCGTCGGGTCCTTTCCCGCTCTCCTTCGGCGCCTCGACCACGGCCTCGGCCTCGGACAGGGCCAGGGCCTCCTCGCCGGCCTTGCGCTGCTCGTGGAAGGCGAGGATCTGCAGCTCGATGGAGAGATCGACCTTGCGTACGTCGACGCCGTCCGGCACGGACAGCACGGTCGGCGCGAAGTTCAGGATGGACGTCACACCCGCGGCGACGAGCCGGTCGCAGACCTGCTGGGCGGCGCCCGCGGGGGTCGCGATGACACCGATCGACACACCGTTGTCCTTGATGATCTTCTCGAGATCGTCGGTGTGCTGCACGGGGATCCCGGCGACGGGCTTCCCGGCCATCGCGGGATCGGCGTCTATGAGAGCGGCGACCCGGAAGCCGCGCGAGGCGAACCCGCCGTAGTTGGCCAGCGCCGCGCCGAGGTTACCGATACCGACGATCACAACCGGCCAGTCCTGGGTGAGGCCCAGCTCGCGGGAGATCTGGTACACGAGGTACTCGACGTCGTAACCCACACCGCGCGTCCCATAGGACCCCAGGTACGAGAAGTCCTTGCGCAGCTTCGCGGAGTTGACCCCCGCGGCGGCCGCGAGCTCCTCGGAGGAGACCGTGGGTACCGAGCGCTCCGACAGTGCGGTCAGGGCACGGAGGTACAGCGGAAGCCTGGCGACGGTGGCCTCGGGAATCCCTCGGCTGCGGGTCGCCGGTCGGTGAGTTCGGCCAGTTGCCACGGTGCTCCTGCGGGTAGAGCGGGGCTGCAGGCGGTCACACGTACCTAGACCGCCCCGTCGAATGCAGGCTATGTCTTTGTGAATGCATGCACAAAGATGGTGTCCGATTTGCCCGCCCAACGTGACCGGGGTCACGCGCCTCCGGCGCACACGTATGGAACCGGCGCACACGCGCCCTCGTTCCTCCATTGTTGGGGGCAAAGCCGCACACTCTCCTCTACGTTCCCCGCCCCCGAGGCCGAACCGCCCTCGATCCTAAGTGACTTTCCGGCGCACTAGCAGTGCCCGGTCCAGCCACGGTTCGGTCACGCGGGTCCGTCACTTCGCGAGGGCCTTTCGCAGCCGGCCCTCGTCCACGCGCCAGAACGTGTGCTGTGCGCCGTCCACGAGCACCACGGGGATCTGCTCCCAGTAGGCGCGATGCAGTTCCTCGTCCTGCGTGATGTCCTTCTTCTCCCAGGACACGCCGAGCTCCCCGCAGACCTTCTCCACAACGACCTGCGCGTCGTCGCACAGATGACAGTCGGGCTTCCCGATCAGCGTGACCAGCCGCTCGCGCGGCACCTTCTTCTCCGTACGGCGGTCTGTGCGCCGAAAGATGGGACTCATACCGGCCATTCTCACCCCGTGGTCACACCCCGTCGCGGGCGAGCTGTGACACATACGGCTCTGTGACGTGGGCGCGACCGGTCACGAACGGCCCGCGGCCGTAACGGCACGGTCGCGGAGAGTTCACATCATTCAAACCTGCGGACTCCGGAAGTGCCGAACAGACTGGCTATGCTCACGCCATGGCCGCTCTCGGATGGCTCACTCCCCGTAGGCGCTCCGCCACCGCGCGGAGCGTGTTGGCAGGCGAGGCCTCGGCGGAGGCAGCGCGCAAGTCCTCCCAGGAACTGGAGGAGCTCGCGCACGAAGCCACGCCCGAAACCGCCGAGGAGGAACCGGAGTTCCCGGTCCTCGGCGACGACAAGGCCGCCGCCTTCTTCGACCTCGACAACACCGTGATGCAGGGCGCCGCGCTGTTCCACTTCGGCCGCGGCCTCTACAAACGGAAGTTCTTCGAGACCCGCGACCTCTACCGGTTCGCCTGGCAGCAGGCCTGGTTCCGGCTGGCCGGCGTCGAGGACCCCGAGCACATGCAGGACGCGCGCGACTCCGCGCTGTCCATCGTGAAGGGCCACCGCGTCTCCGAGCTGATGTCGATCGGCGAGGAGATCTACGACGAGTACATGGCCGAGCGCATCTGGCCCGGCACCCGCGCCCTGGCCGAGGCCCACCTCGACGCGGGCCAGAAGGTGTGGCTCGTCACGGCCGCCCCGGTCGAGATCGCCACGGTGATCGCCCGCCGCCTGGGCCTGACCGGCGCGCTCGGCACGGTCGCCGAGTCGGTCGAGGGCGTCTACACCGGCAAGCTCGTCGGCGAACCCCTGCACGGCCCCGCCAAGGCGGAGGCGGTACGCGCCCTGGCGGCGGCGGAGGGCCTGGACCTCGGCCGCTGCGCCGCGTACAGCGACTCCCACAACGACATCCCGATGCTCTCGCTCGTCGGGCACCCGTACGCGATCAACCCGGACGCCAAGCTCCGCAAGCACGCCCGCACCCTCGACTGGCGCCTGCGCGACTACCGCACGGGCCGCAAGGCGGCGAAGGTCGGCATCCCCGCGGCGGCCGGCGTCGGCGCCGTGGCGGGCGGCACGGCGGCCGCGATCGCCCTGCACCGTCGCCGCCGCTGACACCCTCCGGGACGGATCAGACGTACGAACACGCGGGCAATTCCCGTCTCCTGCCCCCGCAGCGCCCCCGCCAGTCCCGTTAACGGCACCCGGCCACAACACGCCCCGGGCTCGGACCGAACGCGACCCGATCCGGTCAACAACCGGTCACCGTGCGGTACTTGATCAGGCGTCGATGCGTAACAGAAGAGACGTAATCGGCGATTTGAGCAACTGGGTGTAGCGCTGCCTGTACGAAGCGTTATTCTCCTCAGACGCATGACGGACCTCACACGTCGCTACGACGGGTGAATGTTCCGGTACTGCACGTGATGGAAGCTCTGCCTCTGGGAGTCCCGTGTACCCACACGTCGGGGTTGACGCCTCGGGCCTGGCTACGCTCCGCGCAACGGTCCTCGACCACCTGCGCGGTTTCGTCCCCACCGCGTACGCCGTCCCCGCCCTCGCTGTCTCCGCCGCGCCCGTCGGCCCGTGCTATGCACTGGCCGACGGCAGCGCGGCGGTGGGCAGACGGGGCCGCTCGAGCGCGTCGGCCACCACCACCGCTCGCCGCCCGGCCGCGGACAGTGACAGCGCCCGGATGATGGACCTCGTGGAGCGCGCCCAGGCCGGCGAGGCCGAAGCCTTCGGGCGCCTGTACGACCAGTACAGCGACACCGTGTACCGCTACATCTACTACCGCGTGGGGGGCAAGGCGACCGCGGAGGACCTCACGAGCGAGACCTTTCTGCGCGCCCTGCGCCGCATCGGCACCTTCACCTGGCAGGGCCGCGACTTCGGCGCCTGGCTGGTCACGATCGCCCGCAACCTCGTCGCCGACCACTTCAAGTCGAGCCGCTTCCGCCTGGAAGTGACCACCGGCGAGATGCTCGACGCCAACGAGGTCGAGCGCTCCCCCGAGGACTCCGTCCTGGAGTCCCTCTCGAACGCGGCGCTCCTGGACGCCGTGCGCCGCCTCAACCCGCAGCAGCAGGAGTGCGTGACCCTGCGCTTCCTCCAGGGTCTCTCGGTCGCCGAGACCGCCCGCGTGATGGGCAAGAACGAGGGCGCCATCAAGACCCTCCAGTACCGGGCCGTGCGCACCCTGGCCCGGCTCCTGCCCGACGACGCCCGCTGAGAACCCGTACAGAATCCTCACTGATCCCGTACGTCCCCCTACCCTCAGCGACGCTCAACTCACCCTCCGTTGCCGCCCGTTGGCTCCGTGGTCCGATCATCCGTCGTCCGTAACCCAAGTGCCGAGCCGCTCGTTGTGCGGGATACAGGCTCCCTGTGGTCACACCCGGCCGTCTCCGATCACTCGATCGTGTGGATCTGGTCAGGGAGTGCAACCCTCAGGACCCCCTGGGGAGTCGACCGTCATGACGAGAGGAGGTGCCGCCAGTGATCGCGAACGTATCGGCACACCGGCGGGCGAACGCCTTCGCCCAGGCCCTGGAGGAGCAGTCCGACCGGGGCACGGCGGCCGAGCAGTCCGAAGGGCCGGCCCCGGCCGCTGCGGACGAGTCCGAGCGGAACCGGATGCTGTCCCTGGCGACCGGCCTCGGCGAGCTGCCCAAGCCGGCGCTTGACCCCGAGGTCAAGGTCGTCCAGCGGGCCCAGCTGGTGGCCGCGATGGAGGCCATGCTGCTGGAGGGCACGGCCGCGGGGGGCGAGGCGGTGGACCCTGCTGTCCCCGGGCAGAGATCCCAAGGAGGACGGGGCGCTCATCGGGCGACCAGCCTTGGGAAGTTGCGGCAGCGTCTCCCGAGGGGCCGGCTCTCCAAGGGGCTTGCCGCGGGTGGACTGACCGTCGGTGTGGCCGCGGGCGCCTTCAGTGGCGTCGCCGCCGCCAGTTCCGACGCCCTGCCCGGCGACTCGCTCTACGGACTCAAGCGCGGCATGGAGGACCTCAAGCGGGGCATGGCCGACGACGACAGTGACCGCGGTCGGCTCTACCTCGACCAGGCCTCCACCCGGCTGAGCGAGGCGCGGCGGCTGGTGGAGCGCGACCGCTCCGGCGCTCTCGACCACGAGTCCATGGGCGAGATCCGCCGCGCGCTGTCCGGCATGCGGCACGACGCGGCGGAAGGCCACCGCCTGCTGCACCAGGCGTACGAGCGGGACGGATCGCTGGGCCCCATCCAGACCCTGTCCGCCTTCTCCCGGTCGCACCGCGACGCCTGGGGCGCGCTGCGCGACCGGCTGCCCGTGCAGCTCGGCGACGTCAGCCAGCAGGTCAGCTCGGTCTTCGACGCCATAGACGAAGAGGTCGATCCGCTGCGCTCGCTGCTGCCGCAGCCTCCCTCGCGGGAGGGCACGAGCCGACAGCCGGACTCCGGCAAGGCATCCCCCGGCTCCTCCGACACGGACCGCCCGGCCGCCCCCAGCGCCACCCGCGGCTCCCCCGACGGCGACCGCTCCAGCAGCGGCCACCCGAAGCCGTCCACCTCGGACACCAAGGACGACGGCCTGCTCGGCGGCAACACGGGCGGCCTCCTGGACCCGCCCAAGGACGCCACCAGCACCGCCCCGTCCGACAAGACCACCCCACCGACCCAGCCCGACGTCACGGTCCCACCCCTGCTCCCGGGACTCCTCCCGGACCTGGGCATCGAGAACGAGGGCACGGATTAGTTTCCGCTTTCCGCTGATACGTCGGTGGGGGCGCCCCTTGCGCAAGGGGCGCCCCCACCGACGTATGCAGGCTCCTTCGGCAGCCGTCAGACCACCCCGGTCGTGCCGCTCAGAAGAACACCGACCTGCGCTGCACCAACAACTTGTACAGCGTGTGCTGGATCTGTTCCCTGACCTGGTCCGTCAAGTTGAACATCAGCATCGGGTCCTCGGCGGCCTCCGGCGGGTAGCCGTCCGTCGGGATCGGCTCGCCGAACTGGATGGTCCACTTCGTGGGGAGGGGGACCGCGCCCAGCGGGCCGAGCCACGGGAACGTCGGGGTGATCGGGAAGTACGGGAAACCCAGCAGGCGCGCGAGCGTCTTGGCGTTGCCGATCATCGGGTAGATCTCCTCCGCTCCGACGATCGAGCAGGGGATGATCGGCGTGCCCTGCCGCAGAGCCGTGGACACGAAGCCGCCGCGGCCGAAGCGCTGGAGCTTGTAGCGGTCGCCGAACGGCTTGCCGATGCCCTTGAAGCCCTCCGGCATCACACCGACCAGCTCGCCGCGCTCCAGAAGCCGTTCGGCGTCCTCCGCGCACGCGAGCGTGTGACCGGCCTTGCGGGCCAGCTCGTTGACCACCGGCAGCATGAACACCAGGTCGGCGGCGAGGAGGCGGAGATGGCGGCCGTCGGGGTGGTTGTCGTGGACCGCGACCTGCATCATCAGCCCGTCCAGCGGCAGCGTCCCCGAGTGGTTGGAGACGATCAGCGCCCCGCCCTCGGACGGGATGTTCTCGACGCCCTTCACCTCGACGCGGAAGTACTTCTCATAGACCGGCCGCAGCATCGACATCAGGACCTGGTCGGTGAGCTCCTGGTCGTAACCGAAGTCGTCGACCTCGTAGTCACCCGTCAACCGCCGCCGCAGGAAGGCCAGACCACCGGCGATCCGCCGGTCCCAGCCACCGCCCTGCCTCTCCGGCGAGGGTGCCGGCTCCTCACGCGTCACCGGAACATCATCCTGCAGAATCGTTCGGCCAGGCAGGGGCTGGACCTCACGAACCACTGTGGGCTCGCCCTTCAACCGGCTCCCCGCGCCCCGGCGCCGCGGCTGCCGATGCGCGGCGCTCCCACGGGACCGGTCGTCGTCGAACGGAATGACCTTGGCATCCGCCATCGTTGATGCGCTCCTCAGTTGGCGCTCTGCGTCGGGGGGTGGCCACCGCTCAGGAGGGGCAGCGCGGCGATCCGGTCGACGGCCCCCGCAAGGGCCTCCGGCGGCAGGAGTCCGGGACCGCGGCTGCGCGCGAAGTCCGCGAAGGTCTCCACGGTCGTGTACTTCGGCCGATAACCCAGCGTCTCGCGCATCTGCTTGGTCGCCACGACCCGGCCATGGGTGAGCAGCCGCAGCTGCTCGGGCGAAAAGTCCGTCATACCCAGCGTACGCACTGCCGTGCCCACCCAGCTGACCGCGGGCAGCAGCAGCGGCACCGTGGGTCGGCCGAGCCTCCGCGCGCACTGCGAGAGCAGCAGCACGCCGTCGCCGGCGATGTTGAACGTCCCGCTGTTGAGCGTCCCGCGCTCCGGCTCGTGCGAGGCGATGCGCAGCACCTCGATCACGTCGTCCTCGTGGACGAACTGCAGCCGCGGATCGTAGCCGAGCACGGTCGGCAGCACGGGCAGCGAGAAGTACGAGGCCAGCGGCGAGTCCGCACTCGGTCCGAGGATGTTCGCGAACCGCAGCACGCACACGGCGACATCGGGCCTGCGCCGCGCGAAACCGCGTACGTACCCCTCGACCTCCACCGTGTCCTTCGCGAAGCCGCCACTGGGCAGCGACTTGGGCGGCGTCGTCTCCGTGAACACGGCCGGATCGCGCGGGGCCGACCCGTACACGTTCGTACTGGACTTCACGGCCAGCCGCTTGACCGTCGGGGACTTCTGGCAGGCGCCCAGCAGCTGCATGGTGCCGATGACGTTGGTCTCCTTGACCGAGGTCCGGCTGCCGCTGCCCAGTGGAGTGCCCGTCACGTCCATGTGCACGACCGTGTCGACGGAGTACTCGGCGAGCAGGCGGGCGATCGTGGGCTGCCTTATGTCGGCCCGTACGAAATCGGCTCCGCCCAGGTGGTGCTCGGGAGGAACCGCGTCCACGGCGACCACCCGGTCCACCTCGGGGTCACGCTGGATCCGTCGTACGAACCGGCCCCCAAGCTGTCGGGCCACTCCGGTCACGAGCACGACCTTCCCCAAGATCAGCGCCTTCCTTCCAGACCTGCGACGACATCCTGCTCGTACTCTGCACCCTGCTCGTGCTGTGCCGCGTTCCCCGTGAAGGCCCACGTTAGCGGGTCGATGTTGCGCTGTGATGACCACTCGATGCATGAAGTCACGACGGACCCGGCGTACGACCAGACCAAGCCAACTGCCGGACAGGCGTACGCACGGGTACCCCTCTCGCGGCGCTTTGACCGGGTTCCTGACCGGGTCTTGACCAGGTATGGCTGTGGCCCCCCACCGACTGGTGGGGGGCCACAGAGCGCCTGCCTGTCGCAGCACCCGCAACACCGTAGGCGTGGCCGTGGGGTATGTCCGCCGGGAAGGGTTCACGACCCGGCGGGTTCACAGCCCTACGACCTGCCGCCTACTTCTTGTTGCGACGCTGAACGCGCGTGCGCTTGAGCAGCTTGCGGTGCTTCTTCTTCGCCATCCGCTTGCGCCGCTTCTTAATAACAGAGCCCACGACTACCCTCGCTCACTTCTCGGACAACCCCCGCGACAGCGGGGACAATCACTCGGTGCGGGGCTGCATTGGGGCCCACACGACCTACGGGGGGCCAGCCTACCCCGACAGAGCTCCGAGCTTGTAATCGAGGTAACCCTGAGGAAATCCGGGGGCGGCCTGAGAGCCGTCCCCGGCGTCCTCCGGGGTTGCCGTCAGGCAGTTTCCACCCCCACGTAAGACTCGCGAAGGTACTCGTGAACCGCTTGCTCCGGGACTCGGAAGGACCTTCCGACCCGGATCGCGGGCAGATGACCGCTGTGCACCAAGCGGTACACGGTCATCTTCGACACTCGCATCACCGAGGCGACTTCCGCCACGGTAAGGAACTGAACCTCGTTCAGAGGCCTCTCGCCAGCAGCCATGACACACCTGAACCTTCCGCACTCGACGGTCACCGGCTTCCCCTTCCGGTGACACTTCGTCGCTGCGTGCTCACTCCCCAATGTAGGGGCGGGTGATGCGAGTGGGGAAGAGGGGGAGGCATCGGCCGCCTACTGTGACAGACACGCTCGATTGAGTACATAGCGAGTAAGCGGTCGGTAGTAATCGGACCGCACAGCGTCATCAAGCGGAACGGCGACGGACACCCGCCCCTCGGCCTCTCCGACGAACAGCGCGGGATCGTCCGTATCCCCGAGACCGATGGTCTCGAACCCCAGCTGACCTGCCCCGCAGACCCAGCCGTGGTCTCCGATCACCAGTCCCGGGAGGGGCCCGCCGGCCTCCGCCGCGGCGGCCAGGGCGACCCGAATCGGGAGCGGAGAATGCGAGTGTGCGCCGGGCTCACAACCGGTGGTCCGGGCGCCCGGTTCGCGCACCAGCGCGACACCTTGTACGTAGTCAAGGTTGTACGTGCGTAGGCCGAACCGGGTCGTTATGTCGACAGAGCTACCCTTCGCGGGAGTGAGCACGGCACATCCCGCCGCCGACAGGGCGTCCGCGAGAGCGGCGTAGAAACCGAGCAGACGGTGCGGGTGGCCGGTACCCAGGAGCACCGCGGAACGGTTACGGGCCGCCACCTGGAGACGCTCCGCGAAGGCATCAAGTGCCGCCAACGTCCGCTCAGGATCGATCACATCGTGGCCTGATGTGTGCCATGGGTCGGCTGAAACCCCGCATTTGTCCGCCATCAAAGCGATCAAATCCGGCTGTTTCCACGTCCATTCAGGGTCAAGCCCGATCATCACGCGGGGATCGCGGGCCGCGAAGAGACGATAGCTCCGCAGACTCTCCTCACGCGAGGTCGCCACAGGCCCGGCCAACCGGGCGGCCAGCAGATGCGCACGCAACGCTCCAGCACTCAACACGCCAGCGATGCTGGCGCATTTGCCACTGGCTCACGCCCAAAACCGCGGAAAGGCCGCACGGTCGGCCTAACGCCCGGTTGTCGCTGTCGCTGTCACCGGCGCTGTCACTGGTGTACCGCCGGGGGCCTGGCCGAAAGAACCCCTACGCCAGCAACCCCCGCAACGGAAACACAGCCCGCCGAGCCGCAACGATCGCCTGGTCAAGCCGGTCGGCCGGATCGTACCCGTCCTCCCACGACTTCCAGGCCACGGGCCACCGCCCATCAGTCATCCGCACCGGCGCCAACTGCCGCGTACGAGCGAAGACTTCCTGCCGCCACCCCTCAGGAATCACCGCATCCGGCGCGATCTCCCGCCCAGCGGCAATGGCAACAAGATGCGTCCACGACCGAGGCACAACATCCACCACGGCGTACCCGCCCCCACCGAGAGCGACCCACCGCCCCTCGGCGTACTCATGCGCCAGCTCATGACAGGCAACCTGCACAGCCCGCTGCGCATCCAGCGAAACCGCCAGATGCGCGAGCGGATCCTCGAAGTGCGTATCGGCCCCGTGCTGAGTCACCAGCGCCTGCGGCCGAAAGTCCGCGATCAGCTCCGGCACGACGGAGTGAAAGGCCCGCAGCCACCCGGCGTCCCCGGTCCCGGCCGGCAAGGCTACGTTCACGGCCGAGCCCTCCGCGCTGTCCGCCCCGGTCTCCTCCGGCCACCCGGTCTGCGGGAACAATGTCCGAGGGTGCTCGTGCAACGAGATCGTCAGCACCCGCGGATCCTCCCAGAACGCGGCCTGCACACCGTCCCCGTGATGCACGTCCACATCGACGTACGCCACCCGCTCCGCCCCCAGCTCCAGCAACCGGGCGATCGCCAGCGACGCGTCGTTGTAGATGCAGAACCCCGACGCCCCGCCGGGCATCGCGTGGTGCAGCCCGCCCGCGAAGTTCACCGCGTGCAGCGCGTCCCCGCGCCACACCGCCTCGGCCGCCCCCACCGACTGCCCGGCGATCAGGGCGGACACCTCGTGCATTCCGGCGAAGGCGGGATCGTCCATGGTCCCAAGGCCGTACGCCGTGTCCGCCGCCCTCGGCTCCACAGACGCGGCCTTGACGGCCTCGACGTAGTCCTCACGATGCACGAGCCGCAACGTCGACTCCCCGGCCGCCTTCGCCGCGACCACGTCCATCTCGCGGTCGAGCCCGAAGGCATCGACCAGTCGACGGGTCAACGCCAGCCGGACCGGATCCATCGGATGATCCGGACCGAAGTCATATCCCGTTACTGCTTCGTCCCACATCAGCTGTGCGCGGCCGCTCATGCCCGTCACCGTATCGGTCAGGACCCGGAGCGAACGACCGGGCGTACACCAGGGTCACCAGCACCAACACCATCGGCACGAGCATCGCCCACCGATACGACCACGCATCGCCCAGAGCCCCCACGAGGGGAGAACCGATCAAGAACCCCACATAGTTGAAGATATTCAGCCGCGCGATGGCAGCATCCGCAGCACCGGGAAACAGCCGCCCCGCGGCCGCGAAAGTCTGCGGTACGAGCACACACAACCCCAGCCCCAGCAACGTGAACCCGAGCATCCCGACCCACGCGCCCGGCGCCACCGCCACCACCGCGAACCCCACGGCCGCGACCACCGCCCCCAGCCGTACGACCGCCACAGCCCCGAACCGCCGCACCCCGAAGTCCCCGATGGCCCGCCCGAGCAGCGTGGTGACCATGTAGACGTTGTACGGAACGGTCGCCAGCTGCTCCGAACTGCCCAGCACGTCCTGCAGATACTTGGCGCTCCAGTTGGAGACGGTCGAGTCCCCGATGTACGCGAAGGTCATCACCAGACACAGCGGCAACAGCAGCTTGAAGGCGACGGGCTGCCCGGCCGCCTTCGGCCCCTGTTGGTCAGAGGCGCCCTTCTGCTCAGGGCCACCCCCGTCGACGTACCACCGACTCCCGACCAACGCGGCGGGCAGCAGCACCAGGACGACCGGCAGATACGACACGAACAGGTGCAGATCCCAGTGCGCCCCCACCCACGCGAGCGAGGCCCCGACGATCCCGCCCAGGCTGTACACCGCGTGGAAACCGAGCATGATGCTGCGCCCGTACGCGTGCTGCAGGCTCACCCCGAGCATGTTCATGGACGCGTCGAGCGCACCGACGGCCAGCCCGAACGCGGCCAGCGCAAGACCTATCTCCCACAGCGCCTCGCCCGACCCGACGCCGAGCAGCGCGAGCAGCACGACGGGCTGCGACCACCGCAGTACGTGACTGGGCCGCACCCGCTTGACCAGCTGCTCCGTGCAGACGCTGCCGACCCCGGCGAGGACCGGCACGGCGGCGAGGAAGGCCGGCAGCAGGGCGTCGGAGACCCCGTACTGGTCCTGGATCGCGGGGATCCGCGTCACCAGCAGAGCAAAGGCGACCCCCTGAGCGAAGAAGCTGAACGCCAACGAGGCCCGGCCGCGCCGCAGCACATCTGTCATGGCCGCACAGCGTAAGGCCGCGCCTTACTCGTGGGTAGATGAATCGGAAGATGAATGTTGTTCATCTTCAAGAACAGCTTGCAGGAGAGCTTTCAGGAGAGCAGCGCGGGCAACTCCTGCATCTCGCCGAAGAGTCCGGTGGCTCCGGCCAGCCGCTCGGCGGGCGTCATCGCCGTGAACCCGTACACGTCCATGCCCGCCGCGACAGCCGCCCGCACCCCGAGCGGACTGTCCTCGACGACGACACACCTCTCCGGCCGCACCCCCATCCGCTCGGCCGCGTGCAGAAACAGATCCGGCGCCGGCTTCCCCCGCCCCACGTCCTGCGAACTGAAGATCCGCCCGTCGTCGAACCACCGCTCGAGCCCGGTCGCCCGATGCCCCACGCGAATCCGCTCATGACTCCCGGAGGACGCCACGCAGTACGGAACCCCGTCCGCGGCCAGCTTCTCCAGCACCTCCACGGCCCCGGCCACCGGCCCCAACTCCCGCTCGAAGGCAGCGAACACGCGCCCGTGGAAGACATCGTCGAAGTCCTCGGGCAACCGCCGCCCGGTCCGCTCCAGCACAAGATCGTGTACGCGGTGCATGGCGGCGCCCATGTAGTCGCGAAGGGAATCCTCGTACGAGGTGGGGTGCCCGAGCTCGGTGAGATAGGCGGCCAGGAGCTTGTTGGAGATCGGCTCACTGTCCACGAGGACGCCGTCGTTGTCGAAGATGACCAGGTCGTAGCGCATGCCTTGACCCTAGACGGGCCCGTACCGTCCACCCGGAGGACCCCGGGCCGGACGGTACGGACACCGACTCTCTCAGGCTTCTCCTGTCATGCGCCGATCTTCCCGACCCCGACACCGGCCCGTACGAGCGCGGGCACGTTCGCCGCCGGATCCAGCGTGTACGAGTAGAAGGTCCGCGGCTCGGTCACCGTGCCGTTGGTCTCGCACGTCCCCGAGCCGGTGAACTGGTTGTTCCTCTGCACCAGTCGCCCGGGACCTGAGTCGGCATATCCGCTCGCCGAATAGCAGGGGTACGGGACGTTCTCGAAGGAATTCCCCTCGACCACGACACCCGCGTTCATGGTCGACGCGACCGCGTACAACGCGTTGTTCCGGAAGTAGTTGTTGTACACGTGCACCGGCTCACCGAATCGCACCCGCGGATGCCGCTGTTTCGAGCCGTCGAAGAAGTTGTGGTGAATGCTGACCTTGAGCCGGCCGGCGTCCTGGCTGCCATTGCCGTCCGAATGACCGATCAGCATGGTCTTGTCGGTCTTGTTGAACCAGTTCCAGGAGACGGTGACGTACTCGGCAGCCCTGTTGACGTCCAGGGCCCCGTCCACCGGAGCCACGAATTCGTTGTGGTCGATCCAGATGTGGTGCGACTGCTGCCCGACATTGACGGCGTCGTCTTCGGCGTTGGTGAACTTGAGGTTGCGCACGATGACGTTGTACGAGCGGTAGAAGTCCAGCCCACCGCCGTTGATCACGGCCGACGAACCGACGCCGATGATGGTCTTGTTGGGGCGCACGCCCTGTTTGCTGGTGATGTCGATGGTGCCCTGCACCTTGATGACCAGCGGCCCCACGGTGTCGATGTACTCCAGGAACTGCTCGGACGTGGTGGCGGTGACCGTCACACCGCCGGCCCCACCCGTGGTCCCGTTCTGACCGAGCGCGTTGACGGCCGCGAAGCCGGTGGGGGCGGTCTCGGCGAGGGGTGTGGCCGCCGACGCCGACGGTACGTCCGTGGATGCCTCTGCGGATACGTCGGCGGAGGCCTTGGTTCCGGCGAAGCCGAGGGCGGTGAGCAGGAGGATCAGTACAAGCGTGAGGGGTAAGGAGCGCCGAGACACTGGCGAGGACGAGCTCATTGATGGTCCTCCTCGAATAGTCGAAATAGAAAGCGCTTTCCGTGCGGCGAACGAGCCTGAAGGTAACCAGATGTCTTGAGCATGTCAACACCGTGGACACTGTGAACATGAAAAAATCCCCGCGACCAGTATTTCGGTCACGGGGATTTCTCAATATTAGTTCGGCGGTGTCCTACTCTCCCACAGGGTCCCCCCTGCAGTACCATCGGCGCTGTAAGGCTTAGCTTCCGGGTTCGGAATGTAACCGGGCGTTTCCCTCACGCTATGACCACCGAAACACTATGAAACTGTCAACCGGAGCCGTGGCATGGCTACGACGGTTGTTCGTGGTTTCAGAACCAACACAGTGGACGCGAGCAGCTGAGGACAAGCCCTCGGCCTATTAGTACCAGTCACCTCCACCGGTTGCCCGGCTTCCAGATCTGGCCTATCAACCCGGTCGTCTACCGGGGGCCTTAA
>NZ_JAAKZY010000114.1 GCF_011045015.1 Streptomyces scabichelini
GGGTGGGGGTCTGCGCAGAGCTCACTTCTGAAGGGTATCCCTCGGCCCACGCCCCCCGGCCGCCCGATCCCCACCTCTGTATGGGTCGAGAACCTTCGGTAGGTACGCTGCATCGCATGCGTGCACTTCTCGTGGTCAATCCGGCAGCTACTACCACAAGCGCACGCACGCGTGACGTCTTGATCCATGCCCTGGCGAGCGAGATGAAGCTCGAGGCGGTCACCACCGAGTACCGCGGGCACGCCCGGGACCTCGGCCGGCAGGCGGCGGAGAGCAAGGACATCGAACTGATCGTGGCCCTCGGCGGCGACGGCACGGTCAACGAGGTCGTGAACGGTCTGCTGCACCAGGGCCCCGACCCCGACCGTCTGCCCCGCCTCGCCGTCGTCCCCGGCGGCTCCACCAACGTCTTCGCCCGCGCTCTTGGTCTGCCCAACCACCCCGTGGAGGCCACCGGCGCCCTGCTCGACGCGCTGCGCGAGGGCCGGGAGCGCACGGTCGGCCTGGGCCTCGCGGCGGGCACCGCCGGCACGGAGGACGAGGCGGTGCCGTCCCGCTGGTTCACGTTCTGCGCGGGCTTCGGCTTCGACGCGGGCGTGATAGGCCGGGTCGAGCAGCAGCGCGAGCGCGGCAAGCGCTCCACACACGCCCTTTATCTGCGTCAGGCGATGCGTCAGTTCCTGGGCGAGCCTCATCGCCGGCACGGCACCCTCACGCTGGAGCGAACCGGTGAGGATCCGGTGTCCGATCTGGTGATGTCGATCGTCTGCAATACCTCGCCCTGGACGTATCTGGGTAATCGCCCGGTGTATGCGTCACCTAAGGCCTCGTTCGAAACCGGCCTGGACGTATTGGGCCTCAGCCGGATGTCCACGGCCGCGGTCGCCCGATATGCCACGCAGTTGCTCACTTCGTCCCCCGAGCGGGGCCCTCACGGCAAGCACGCTTTGTCCCTGCATGATCTGACGGACTTCACCTTGCATTCGAAGGTGCCACTGCCCCTCCAGATGGACGGTGACCATCTGGGGCTGCGTACCAGCGTGACGTTCACAGGCGTTCGCCGTGCACTGCGTGTGATTGTGTGAGCAGAAGGGGCTAAAGTCCTTTCACTCGAACGTTTAGGCCAGGGTCCACCCCATGGAAGTACGGCTGTGACCTAGTCGACACCGAGGAATCAAAAAAAACTTTCCAGAAGGGGTTGTATCCGCCGCTGAGGTTTGCGAGTCTCTACGTGGCGCTCGGGACGGCCCGCACAATCGGCCCCACAGAGAGCCAGAACCCCTCCTCACTTCAAGGACCACGCCAGTCCGTCTGGTAGTCGGCCCTTCACTTGTTGAGGGATTCGTGAAAGCGTTCACATTCACAAGCAACCCGCATGTAATACCAAGGAGAGGTAGCAGCCATGGACTGGCGTCACAACGCCGTTTGCCGCGAGGAAGACCCCGAGCTGTTCTTCCCCATCGGCAACACCGGTCCTGCGCTGCTGCAGATCGAGGAAGCCAAGGCCGTCTGCCGCCGCTGCCCCGTCATGGAGCAGTGCCTGCAGTGGGCGCTCGAGTCCGGCCAGGACTCCGGCGTCTGGGGTGGTCTCAGCGAGGACGAGCGCCGCGCCATGAAGCGCCGCGCCGCCCGCAACCGGGCCCGTCAGGCCTCCGCCTGACAACCCGCCCCGCAACAGCCTGAGCTTGGCGGCGCGTACGGCGAGTACGCATCTCCCGCCCCCGAGCCGCAGCGCGCAGTACCCCCCGATGCGTAGCACGAGCACTAGCCCTGGATCACAAGTGATCCAGGGCTCATTGCTGTGTGCGTCGGTGTGAGTTACGTGCGCCTGTGTGCGTTGCTTGTGCGCCCGGTGCGTTACTTGTGCGCCTGCACCGGGACGTCCAGGATCACCCGCGTGCCGCGCTCGGGGGCCGGGACCATGTCGAACGTACCGCCCAACTCGCCCTCCACCAGGGTCCGTACGATCTGCAGGCCGAGGTTGCCCGAGCGCTGCGGGTCGAAGCCCTGCGGGAGGCCGATGCCGTCGTCCTGGACGGTGACCAGGAGGCGGGCGTCCTTGGTGGTGCCGCCGCGGACCGCCGAGACCTCGACGGTGCCGCGGTCGCCCTCGCGGAAGCCGTGTTCGAGCGCGTTCTGCAGGACTTCCGTGAGGACCATGGAGAGCGGGGTCGCGACCTCGGCGTCGAGTATGCCGAAGCGGCCGGTTCGCCGGCCCGTGACCTTGCCCGGCGAGATCTCGGCGACCATGGCGAGCACACGGTCGGCGATCTCGTCGAACTCCACGCGCTCGTCCAGGTTCTGAGACAGCGTCTCGTGCACGATCGCGATCGACCCGACGCGGCGTACGGCCTCTTCGAGGGCTTCGCGCCCCGTGTCGGAGTCGATACGGCGGGCCTGGAGCCGCAGCAGGGCCGCGACCGTCTGGAGGTTGTTCTTCACCCGGTGGTGGATCTCCCGGATGGTCGCGTCCTTGGTGATCAACTCGCGCTCGCGCCGGCGGAGTTCGGTGACGTCACGCAGGAGGACCAGTGAACCGACGCGGGTGCCCTTGGGTTTGAGCGGGATCGCGCGGAGCTGGATCACACCGTCATTGCTCTCGATCTCGAACTCGCGCGGCGCCCAGCCGCTGGCGACCTTGGCCAGGGCCTCGTCCACCGGGCCCCGGGACGGGGCGAGTTCGGCCGTGGTCTTGCCCAGATGGTGGCCGACGAGGTCGACGGCCAGGCCGAGGCGGTGGTACGCGGACAACGCGTTCGGCGACGCGTACTGGACGAGGCCGTCCGCGTCGAGCCGGATCAGGCCGTCGCCCACCCGGGGCGAGGCGTCCATGTCGACCAGCTGGTTCGGGAACGGGAAGGAGCCCGCCGCGATCATCTGGGCGAGGTCGGACGCGCTCTGGAGATAGGTGAGTTCGAGCCGTGAGGGGGTGCGCACGGTGAGCAGGTTGGTGTTGCGGGCGATGACGCCCAGGACGCGCCCCTCCCTGCGTACGGGTATGGACTCGACCCGTACGGGGACCTCCTCGCGCCACTCGGGGTCTCCCTCGCGCACGATCCGGCCCTCGTCCAGGGCGGCGTCCAGCATGGGGCGGCGGCCGCGCGGGACGAGGTGGCCGACCATGTCGTCCTGGTACGAGGTGGGGCCGGTGTTGGGCCGCATCTGGGCCACGGAGACATAGCGGGTGCCGTCGCGTGTGGGGACCCACAGGACGAGGTCGGCGAAGGAAAGATCGGAGAGGAGCTGCCACTCCGAGACCAGCAGATGGAGCCACTCGAGGTCGGAGTCACCGAGGGCGGTGTGCTGGCGGACGAGGTCGTTCATGGAGGGCACAAGTGCGAGCGTACCTGGGCACTCGGACATGACCCGAAATCGTCGGCTTCGGGGGACCTCTTCACAGGTTCACAGGGCTCCTCACACGGCCCCGGAAACACCCGCGGGCCGCGGCGCCTGAGAGGGACCCTCAACCCTCCCGGCACCGCAGCCCGGAGCAGCATCGGCCGTGGGGTGTGCGGCCCCGGTCGGCCGAAGGATGAGGAGCCGGCGCAGTCAGGGCAGAGAGCCCCGGTTCCTCGGTCCGTCTTCCTGTGCGGGGAAGACGGAGGCTTGGTCGGTCAGAGCTTGATCATTCAGTTGCATGCTCAAGCTTTGTCTACACATTGTGGACTAGACCACTCACGCCTGTCCATGCGTTGGCAGTTGTTTGTTGTTGTCTCTTTATCCAACAACCTCACGCCCACTTTCCACCACGCAGCCTAACCCCGAACGGCTCACGAGCGGGGCCAGATTGTCAGGGCAAGTCCGGCGAGCGCCTCCAGTTCTTCTTTGGTGGCTCCGTCGCGGGCCTGCTGGGACATGCCCTGGATCATGGCTCCGACGTGCCGGGCGAGGGCTGCGGCGTCGACGTCCGCGGGCAGCTCACCTGCGGCGATGCCGGCTCTTATACGGCTCTCTATGGCGGCGATGTTGGCGTTGCGCCGCTCGCGCAGGGACTCCTCCACCTCGGGGGTGGTGCAGTTGGTCGCCGCGTGGATGACGAGGCAGCCTCGCGGGCGGCCCGGCTCGGTGTACTCGGCCGCCGCCTCGCGCAGCATCCGTTCCACCGCGGCGCGGGCCGTCGGCTCCTCGACGAGGGCCCGGTCGCCGAACGAGCCGTACCTCGCGCCGTACTCGCGCACGACCTCGCCGAAGAGCGAACGCTTGTCGCCGAAGGCCGCGTACAGGCTGGGGGCGCCGATGCCCATGACCTTGGTGAGATCGGAGACCGAGGTCGCTTCGTAGCCCCGCTCCCAGAAGGCGAGGATCGCCTTCTCCAGCGCGGTCTCGCGGTCGAAGGACCGGGGGCGGCCGCGATGCTTGGCCCGGCCGCGGCTTGCGTCCGGCGTGGCCTGCGGTTTCGTCTCGCGGTCGGTCTCGGGTTTCGTCACCATGGGTTCATTTTATAGCGGGCACTAGAGAAATGTCGGCGGCCTGTTGTACGGTCTTTTCTGTAGCGACCGCTAGAGAATTTTGGAGGGGCGTCGGCATGGGCGTGCTTGCGGGCAGGACGGCACTGGTGACGGGTGGCAGCAGGGGTATCGGGCGGGGTATCGCCGAGCGGCTGGGGCGCGACGGGGCGCGGGTCGGGGTGCACTACGGGCGCAATGAGGCGGCGGCGAAGGAGACGGTCGCCGCGATCGAGGCGACGGGCGGATCGGCGTTCGCGATCGGGGTCGAGCTGGGACTGCCGGGGGACGCCGAGGCCCTGTGGGAGAAGTTCGACCGGCACGCGGACGGACTGGACATCCTGGTGAACAACGCCGGGATCGGAACGTCACGTCCGCTCGGGGAGATCGACGAGGAGGAGTACGACAGGGTCTTCGCGGTGAACGTGAAGTCCCCGCACTTCATCGTCAAGCACGGCCTCGGCCGGCTGCGGGACGGCGGCCGGGTCATCAACATCTCCTCGGGGCTCGCGCGGACCGCGGTGATGCCCGACAAGATGGCGTACGCGATGACGAAGGGAGCCCTGGACGTCTTCACCCGGGACCTGTCCAAGGTGCTGGGCCCGCGGGGGATCACGGTGAACTCCGTGGCGCCGGGCATCATCGACACGGACAACACCGCCGAGCTCCTGCACGCGAGCGAGGACGCGTGGGCACAGGCCGCGGCGATATCGGCGCTGGGCCGGGTGGGGGCGCCGGCCGATGTGGCGGACGCGGTGGCGTTCCTGGCGTCGGACGGTGGCCGGTGGATCACGGGGAGCTGGGTGGATGCGACGGGAGGTTCACTGACTTGACCTGCCCCCTTCTCCTGCCGGGAAGACGACTCTGCTAGATTGGTCTAAACCACAGATGCCTCCCCCCGATCCCAGTTGAGTCCCCTCTCTTCAGATCTCCTCAGATCTCTTCAGAACGGCAGGCCCAGCGTGGAAGTTGTCATCGTTCCGGACGCCGCGGCGGGTGGCGAGCTCATCGCCGAGGCCATGGCGGAGCTGCTCCGGCGCAAGCCCGACGCCCTGCTCGGTGTGGCGACCGGCTCCACTCCGCTGCCCATCTACGAGGCGCTGGCGGCGAAGGCGGGCGCCGGGGCCGTGGATGTCTCACGGGCGCGAATAGCGCAGCTCGACGAGTACGTGGGGCTGCCGGCCGAGCATCCCGAGTCGTACCGTTCCGTGCTGCGGCGTGAGGTGCTGGAGCCGCTGGGCCTCGACCCCGGTGCGTTCATGGGGCCGGACGGGACGGCGTCGGACGTGCAGGCCGCATGCGAGGCGTACGACAAGGCGCTCGCCGAGGCCGGCGGGGTGGACCTCCAGTTGCTCGGCATAGGGACCGACGGGCACATCGGGTTCAACGAGCCGTGCTCGTCGCTCGCTTCACGTACGCGGATCAAGACGCTGACCGAGCAGACCCGCGTCGACAACGCGCGGTTCTTCGGGGGTGACATCGGGCAGGTCCCGCATCACGTCATCACCCAGGGGATCGGGACGATCCTGGAGGCACGGCATCTGGTGCTGCTCGCCACGGGTGAGGGCAAGGCGGACGCCGTCGCGGCGACCGTCGAGGGGCCCATCGCCGCGGTGTGCCCCGCCTCGGCGCTCCAGCTGCATCCGCACGCCACGGTCGTCGTGGACGAGGCGGCCGCGTCCAAGCTGAAGTTCGCGGAGTACTTCCGGCACACCTATGCCAACAAGCCGGAGTGGCAGGGCATTTAGGCGCGAGGTCAATTCAGGGCGAGGACATTTCAGCACGAGGGCGTTCAGGGCGTGCGAAACGTACGAAGGTGCCGGGTCCCTCGCGGGGGACCCGGCACCTTCGCTCGTCACTTGTCACTTCTCGTTTGTCGCTTGTCGCTTGTCGCTTGTCGTTTGTGTGAGTGAGCGCGGCAGGCGGCTCACGTCCCGGCGATGACCTCCGCCGCCGCCAGACCGCAGACGCGGGCCGCCCCGTGTGTGGCGATGTGCAGCGAGCCCCGCGGCGGCGACTGGGGTACGCCCATCTCGACCACGATCGTGTCGGGGCGGGCGGCGAGGAGGGTGTCCAGGGCGCCGGCCATCCATGCGTGGCGGTGAGCGTCACGGACCACGGCGACGACACGGCGGGCCCCTGCGGCAGCGAGCGCCTCGGCACCGGCCCGCTCCCCCGCGAAACTCCCGGTCTCCGTACCCGGCAGCATCCGCTGGAGTTCGGCGGCGACACCCCAGGGGGTCTCGTCACCTACGGCGATGTTGGCGACGGGGGTGAAGGCCGCGACGTACGGCGCCTCGGTGACCGGCACGAAGTGCTTGCCCCGTGTGACCGTCAGCGCGCGACGCGCCGCGACCAGGCCGACGTCGACGCCTGCGCCGGCACCGGCACCGGCGGCCCTCCCGGAGCCCTCGGCCGCCACGGATCCCGGGTCCGAGGGCGGGGAGAGCTCCGAATCCGCGGAGCCGGCGTCCGAATCCGCGGGGCCGCCGGCTCCGGGAGAATCCCCGGCCCCGGATGTGCCGGGCGACGCGAAGGCGCCGTTGGCTCCCGGAGCCTCCGCCGCCGAAGCCGTCCACGATGCCAGCTCCCGTACCCGTCGTGCCGCGTCCGCCAGCCGTTCCTCCGGGAGCTCGCCCGCGCGGACCGCCGACACCAGGGCATCCCTGAGGCGCAGGACCGTCGCGTCGTCCGCCAGTCCTCCGCCCACGCAGATGGCGTCGGCTCCCGCGGCGATGGCGAGGACACTGCCCCGTTCGATGCCGTACGTGCCGGAAATGGCCTGCATTTCCATGCCGTCGGTGACGATGAGGCCGTCGTAGCCGAGTTCCTCGCGCAGCAGGCCGGTCAGGATGCGGTGCGAGAGGGTCGCGGGGCGGTTCGGGTCCAGGGACGGGACCAGGATGTGTGCGCTCATCACCGCTCGCGTGCCCGCCTCGATGGCCGCGCGGAACGGGGACAGCTCCCGGGAGTGCAGAACGGACAGCTCCGCGTCGATGCGCGGCAGCGCGTGGTGGGAGTCGACCGCCGTGTCGCCGTGGCCCGGGAAGTGTTTGGTGCAGGCCGCCACGCCCGCCGACTGGAGCCCCGAGACGTACGCGGCCGTGTGCCGGGCGACCAGGGACGGGTCGGCGCCGAAGGAGCGTACGCCGATGACGGGGTTGCCCGGGTTGGAGTTGATGTCGGCGGACGGTGCCCAGTTGAGGTTGACGCCGCAGGCCGCCAGGCGGCGGCCGAGTTCGGAGGCGACCTCCCGGGTCAGCGCGACGTCGTCGACCGCGCCCAGCGCGTGGTTGCCCGGGAACGACGACCCCGTACGCACCTCCAGGCGCGTGACATCACCCCCCTCCTCGTCGATGGCGACCAGGACGTCATCGCGCTCGGCGCGCAACTGGGCGGTGAGGGAGGCGAGTTGGGCGGGCGAGGCGATGTTGCGGCCGAAGAGGCCGACCGACGCCAGACCCTCCCCGAGCCGCCGCAGCAGCCAGGGGGGAGCCGAGGTCCCGGTGAAGCCGGGCTGCAGGACGGCGAGGGCATCGCGGGTCAGCGTGTCCGTGCCGGTGGTGATCGTCGTCATCGGGTGGCTATCCCTTCACCGCGGCGGAGGCAAACGTGGTCATCGGTGGCGTTATCCCTTCACCGCGCCGGAGGTGAGTCCGCTGACGGCCTTGCGCTGGAGGAAGACGAAGAGGACCAGGATCGGTACGGCGAAGAGCGAGGCCGCCGCCATCGTGGCCCCCCAGTCGTCGCCGAACGTCGTCTGGAAGCTGGAGAGCCACAGCGGAAGCGTCTGCTTCTCGATGCCCTTGTTGAGGATCAGGACCAGCGGGAACTCGTTCCACGCCGTGATGAAGCCGAAGAGCGACGTCGCCATCAGCCCCGGTGCCAGCAGCGGGAAGATGACCTTCACAAAGGCCTGCGTACGCGTGCAGCCGTCCACCATCGCCGACTCCTCCAGCTCCTTCGGCACGGCGGCTACATACCCACGCAGCGTCAGGATGGTGAAGGGCAGCACCATGATCATGTAGAAGACCGTGAGCGGTACGAGGCTGTCGAGCAGGTCCGCGTCGCGCACGATCATGTAGATCGCGATGACCATGACCTCCCAGGGAGCCATCTGCGCGATCATGAAGGTCAGGATGAAGCCGCGCCGCCCCTTGAACCGCATCCGGGCCAGCGCGAAGGACGCCAGCAGCGCGATGACGAGGGAGAAGACCACCGAAAGCACGGTCACCGTCAGGGAGTTGCCGACCAGCGTCCAGAAGTGGTCGGCGTCCATGGCCCGTTGGAAGTGGTCGAAGGTGATGTCGGTCGGCAGGAAGACCGGGTCGTCCGCGATGATGTCGCCGGTCGGCTTCAGCGAGGTCGCGAACATCCAGTAGACGGGGAACGCGAAGACGACGAAGAGGACGATCGCGGTCGCGTTGGGCCACAGGCGGGCCGGCAGGGAGCGTTTCACAGCTCGTCCTCCTCTTGCTTGAGAACGGTACGCAGGTAGTACGCGGTCAGGCCGAGCAGAATCAGAATCGTCAGGAACGAGATGGCCGCGCCCATGCCGAAGTGCTGGTTGCCGGGGCCCTCGACGAACGCGTAGATCGGCAGGGTCTCGGTGAGCCGGTCGGGGCCGCCCTCGTTCATCGCGAAGATCTGCGGGAACGCCTTGAAGACCCAGATGACTTCCAGGAAGGTCGTGGCCCACAGGAAAGGCCGCAGGAACGGGAAGGTCACCCAGGTGAAGCTCTTCCACACACCAGCCCCGTCGATCGAGGCGGCCTCGTACAGCTCTTTGGGGATCGTGGTCGTGGCGGCGTACAGGTTGATCGCCACGAACGGGATGGACTGCCAGACGATCAGCAGCGTGATCACGGAGAAGGTGGAGAACTGCGTGCCGAACCAGTTGTAGTCGGCCATCGACTCCCAGCCCGCCTTGGCCAGCAGCCAGTTGACGACGCCGAAGCGCTGGGCGAACAGCCACTGGTAGACGGTGGTCGCGGCGATCACCGGCATCGCCCAGGCGAGGACGAGGCCGAGCATCAGCAGCAGCCGCATGCGCTTGCCGAGCCGGGCCAGGAGGAGGCCGACGAGCGTGCCGAACACCATGATGAGGACGACGTTGACGGCGGTGAAGACGACCGTCCGCTGGACGACCTTCCAGAACTCCGAACTGCCCAGGACCTCTGTGTAGTTGGCGACGCCGTTCCACTCGGTGAGATGGAGGATCAGCTGGCGCGGGTTGAGGTTCTGGAACGACAGCATGCCGTTCTTGACCAGCGGCCAGCCGAGCAGCACCACGGTGGCGAGCAGCGCGGGCAGCAGGAGAAGGTACGGGGCGGGGGCTCCGCGGCGCCCGCCGGCGGGGCCCGGGCCGGACGGAGGTGTCTCGGTCTTACGGACGCCGGGGTTCTTGGGGACACCGGACGCCGCGGCCGTGTCCGCCTCCGTGTCCGTGCGTTCGGTCTGCACTGACATGCTCGCCATCTCTCCGGATCGCACTGGCACTTGCAGGTGCGCGCCGGGGGACGGTCACCCGTCCCCCGGCGCGAAGGTGATCAGCTGCTCTGCGAGAGCCGGTCGTTGATCTCGTCCTCGACCTGCTGGGCGGCGTCGGCGGGCGACTTCCCCTTCAGGACCGCGGTCATGTACGTCTTGATCGGGTTCGGCGTGTTCTCCACGGCGGCCCACGCGGGGATCAGCGGCGTGGTGCCGCCCTGCGCGGCGGCCGGGGCGGCGGCCTCGGCGACGACGTTGCCGACCAGGACGGAGTTGAGCGACTCCTTGTTCGGGATGACGCCGTTCTCCTTGGCGAGCGCGCCCTCGAACTTGTCGGACAGTGCCATCTTCAGGAACTCCTGGGCGAGTTCCTGCTTCTTGCTGCCCGCGGCCACCGCGAGGTTGGAGCCGCCGAGGAAGACGCCCTCGGGCTTGTCGGCAGTCTCACCGGGGATGGTGAAGTAGCCGATGTCCTTCTCGATCTTCTTGTTGGCGGCGATGGCCGTGCCGGCCTCCCAGCCCATGCCGATGAAGGCGCCGACGTCGCCCTTGGCGAAGACCTCGGCCTGCTGCGGGGTCGCCTCGTCCTTGTCCTTGGGGGCCTTGGAGAACGACTGGTACTTCTTGTAGATCTCCATGGCCTGGCCGACCTTGGGGTCGGAGAGGTTGGAGACGTACTTGTCCCCCTCCTTCTTCACCAGGTCGGCGCCCTGCCCGATGGTGAGGCCGTCGAAGAAGTACCAGTTCTGGCCGGGCAGGTAGAGGGGCTCGGCGTCGGTCTTCTTCTCGATGGTCTCCAGGGCGTCGAAGAACTCGTCCCGGGTCTTCGGGGTGTCCTTGATGCCGGCGTCGGCCCAGACCTTCTTGTTGTAGATGACAACGCGGTTGGCGAAGTACCAGGGCGCCGCGTACTGCTTGTCCTCGTACACCGCGGACTCGTTGAGGTTCTCGGACCAGTCGGTGCCGATCTCGCTCTTGAGGTCGCTGAGGTCGGCGAGGCCGCCGGTGGCCGCGTACGCCGGGGTCTGGGTGTTGCCGACCTCGATGACGTCCGGCGGGGTCGACTCGGAGAGGGCGGTGGTGATCTTCTGCTGGATCCCGTCCCACTTCTGGGTCTCGAACTTCAGCGTGGCGCCGGTCTTCTTCTCGAAGGCGGCGGTCAGGTCCTTGGTCCAGTTCGGCGGCGTCGAGCCGTCCATGGCCCAGACGGTCAGGGTCTCGCCCTTGAAGCCGTCGGCCCCCGCCTTCTTCCCGCTGTCACCGTCGTCGCCGCCACAGGCCGCGACCGACATCAACATGCCCGCGACACCGACGGCCGCGATGAGCTTGCGCTGCATGACACCCCTCCTCGCCTGGCCCTCAGTGGTGTAGACCAGTAGGGGGAGCTTGGACTAGACCTAGGGGGGTGTCAAGGGTGAACAAGCCCGTCCCGGACGTCCGTTACGCGAACTACATATGCAAGAACCTTTAAGCAGGAAGGCAGCGAAAAGAGCAGGTCCGCCCGCGCATCCGGAAGTGGACCACTCCGGCGCGACCACCACAGGGTGGACTAGACCAACAGGAGTCCGCGGCGGTATACAGAGGGATCACGGAGCGTGCGAGCGGACACTCGCGCCACAAGCCGTGCCACGATGTGAGCCGTGGCCGACGCATACGTCGGCCCCATCGGCACCCGGAGCCGGAAGGCAGAGGATGAGCACCGACGTCAGCAGTGCGGAGAACGAGGGTGGGTCCCCCATCCGTACCGCGCGCGTGCCCAAGTACTACCGCCTCAAGAAGCATCTGCTCGACATGACGGAGACACTGCCGCCCGGCACGTCCGTACCCCCCGAGCGCACTCTCGCCGCCGAGTTCGACACCTCACGCACCACCGTCCGCCAGGCTCTCCAGGAGCTCGTGGTCGAGGGACGGCTCGAACGCATCCAGGGCAAGGGCACCTTCGTCGCCAAGCCGAAGGTCTCGCAGGCACTCCAACTCACCTCGTACACCGAGGACATGAGGGCCCAGGGCCTCGAACCCACCTCGCAGCTCCTGGACATCGGCTACATCACCGCCGACGACACCCTGGCCGGGCTGCTCGACATCGCGGCGGGCGGTCGCGTGCTGCGCATCGAGCGGCTGCGTATGGCCAACGGCGAGCCGATGGCGATCGAGACGACGCACCTGTCCGCGAAGCGCTTTCCGGCGCTGCGCAGGTCACTGGCCAAGTACACGTCCTTGTACACGGCGCTGGCCGAGGTGTACGACGTCCATCTCGCCGAGGCCGAGGAGACCATCGAGACCTCGCTGGCCACCCCCCGCGAGGCCGGCCTGCTCGGCACCGACGTGGGCCTGCCCATGCTGATGCTGTCGCGGCACTCACTGGACAAGGACGGCCAGCCGGTCGAGTGGGTCCGGTCGGTGTACCGGGGCGACCGGTACAAGTTCGTGGCGCGGCTCAAGCGGCCTGCGGATTAGAGCCACGGTGAGGGCTGGATCGGCCGGGGGTCCGGGGCCCGCGGCGGAGCCGCCAATGTCACAGCCCCCGGGACAATGCAGCGTGGCGCGGCTGAAGCGGCCTCAGGAGTAACCCGCGTGAGGTGATGCACGCGGTGTAGCGGAGATCCCGTTCCTGTTCTACGGTCCCCCCGTCACTCATGGACGGGAGGACGACCCGTGCGCACCGACAGCCCCCAGGCCGCATCGCCGGCCCCTCGCAAGGCAACTCCCCGAACCGTCGTCATCTGGACCCTCGTCGCGCTGGTGAGCGCGGCGGGCTGGGCCGTACTGGCGCTCTCGCGCGGGGAGGAGGTGTCGGCCGCCTGGATGGTGGCGGCCGCCCTCGGCTCGTACGCCATCGCCTATCGCTTCTACGCGAAGTTCATCGCGAACAAGGTCCTCAAGGTCGACAAGACCCGGGCCACGCCCGCGGAGCGGCTCAACAACGGCATCGACTTCCACCCCACCGACCGGCGCGTGCTGCTCGGCCATCACTTCGCGGCGATCGCCGGCGCGGGCCCGCTGGTGGGGCCCGTACTGGCCGCGCAGATGGGATACTTGCCCGGCACCATCTGGATCATCGTCGGCGTGATCTTCGCGGGTGCCGTGCAGGACATGGTGGTGCTCTTCTTCTCGACGCGCCGCGACGGCAGGTCGCTCGGGCAGATGGCGCGCGAGGAGATCGGGCCGTTCGGCGGGGCCGCGGCCCTGATCGCCGCCTTCGCCATCATGATCATCCTGCTCGGTGTACTGGCCCTGGTCATCGTCAACGCCCTTGCCGAGTCGCCCTGGGGCACCTTCTCCATCGCGATGACGATCCCGATCGCCCTGCTGATGGGCTTCTATCTGCGGGTCCTCAGGCCCGGCCGGGTCAGCGAGGTCTCGCTGATCGGTGTGGCACTGCTGCTTCTCGCGCTGGTCTCCGGGCGATGGGTCGCCGAGTCGTCCTGGGCCGACGCGTTCACGCTGGCGCCCTCGACGCTGGTGATCTGGCTGGTGGCGTACGGCTTCATCGCCTCGATCCTGCCCGTGTGGATGCTGCTCGCGCCCCGCGACTACCTCTCCACATTCATGAAGATCGGCACCATCGGGCTGCTGGCGATCGGCGTCGTCGTCGCGCTGCCGACCCTGAAGATGGACGCCGTCACGGACTTCGCCTCACGCGGCGACGGCCCCGTCTTCGCGGGCTCGCTCTTCCCGTTCGTCTTCATCACCATCGCCTGCGGCGCGCTGTCCGGCTTCCACTCGCTGATCTCGTCCGGTACGACGCCGAAGATGATCCAGAAGGAGACGCAGGTCCGGATGATCGGGTACGGCTCCATGCTCATGGAGTCGTCGGTCGCGGTCATGGCGCTGGTCGCGGCGTCGGTCATCGACCCGGGCCTGTACTTCGCGATGAACGCGCCGGCGGGCGTCATCGGGGACTCTGTCCAGAACGCCTCGCAGGTGGTGGGGAGTTGGGGCTACCAGATCTCTCCGGAGGATCTGGCGGCCGCCGCCCGCAACGTCGAGGAGGCGTCTTTGCTGTCGCGGACCGGCGGCGCGCCCACGCTCGCGATCGGCATCTCGGACATCTTCTCCCAGATCACCGGAGACAGTCTGCGCGCGTTCTGGTATCACTTCGCGATCATGTTCGAGGCGCTGTTCATCCTGACCGCGCTCGACGCCGGCACCCGCGTGGGCCGCTTCATGCTCCAGGACACCCTGGGCAACGTCTACAAGCCCTTCAAGAACGTGAGCTGGAAGCCCGGCCTCGTCATCACCAGCGGCATCGTCTGCGGTCTGTGGGGCTACTTCCTGTGGGTGGGCGTCCACGAACCGCTCGGCGGCATCAACCAGCTCTTCCCGATCTTCGGCATCTCCAACCAGCTCCTCGCGGCGGTCGCGCTGGCCGTCTGCACGACGCTGCTGGTGAAGTCGGGGCGCCTCAAGTGGGCCTGGGTCACCGGGATTCCGCTCGTCTGGGACGCCACGGTGACCTTGACGGCGAGCTGGCAGAAGGTGTTCTCCAGCGATCCACGGGTCGGCTTCTTCAAGCAGCGCTCGGTCTACCAGGACGCCATCGACCGGGGCGAGGTCCTCGCGCCCGCCAAGACCATGGACGACATGCGCACCGTGGTCACCAACTCCACGGTGGACGGCGTCCTTTCGGCCGTCCTCGCCCTGCTCATCGTGATCGTGATCGTGGACGCGACCAGGGTATGCATCAGGCATGTACGCCGCCCCGCGCTCTCCACGCTCAGCGAGGCGCCGTACGTGGAGTCGAAGATCGTCGCCCCGGCCGGGCTGTTCCCGACCCGGGAGGAGAAGGAGGAGGAGCGCGATGCTGTCGGGGCTGCTCCGGGTTCTTAGGTCCGTGCGGTGGTACGTACGCGAGTTGACCGACGAGTCCGCGTACGACCGGTATGTCGCTCACGTCCGCTCGGAGCACCCGGACGCGCTCGTGCCGTCCCGCCGGGAGTTCGAGCGGACGCGCACGGAACGTCAGGAGGCGGACCCCAGGCAGGGCTTCCGCTGCTGCTGAATATGTGTACAGCTCGTTCTGATTCCGGACAGGGCTTCCATACAAGGCTTCCCTAAAGCGGAACCGTCGCTTAGATTTCCTGCGCGTTACACAGGTGATCAACGAGGTGACGGAGCCACCGCATGTCAGACGAGTCCGATGCGTCAAGAGCGCATGAGGTGAAGCCACCGGTGGCGAAGCCGCCGGTGGTGTCACCGCCGACGGTGACACCACTCCGTGTGGTCATCGCCCTCTGCCTGCTGGCGCCGTTCGTGGCGATGCTCTGGGTGGGCTCGTACGCGAAGACCGACCCGGCCTTCATCGGCATCCCATTCTTCTACTGGTACCAAATGCTGTGGGTGCTCATCTCCACGGTGCTCACGATGATCGCGTACAAGCTGTGGCAGCGTGATCAGCGCGCCCGCAGGTCCGCCGAGTCCCAGGGCGGGGGTGCGTCGGCATGAAGGACGGCGTGAACGGCGTGGCACTCGCCGTCTTCATCTTCTTCTTCCTGGCCGTCACGGTCATGGGCTTCCTGGCCGCGCGCTGGCGCAAGGCCGCCGACGAGCAGAGCCTCGACGAATGGGGCCTGGGCGGACGGTCGTTCGGCACCTGGGTCACCTGGTTCCTGCTGGGCGGCGACCTCTACACGGCTTATACGTTCGTGGCGGTCCCGGCGGCGATCTACGCGGCGGGCGCGGCCGGCTTCTTCGCCGTCCCGTACACGATTCTCGTCTATCCCCTGATCTTCACGTTCCTGCCCCGCCTCTGGTCGGTGTCGCACAAGCACGGGTACGTGACGACCTCGGACTTCGTGCGCGGGCGGTTCGGCTCGAAGGGCCTGTCGCTGGCGGTCGCGGTGACCGGCATCCTCGCCACCATGCCGTACATCGCGCTCCAACTGGTCGGCATCCAGGCCGTCCTCGACGTGATGGGCCTCGGCGGCGGCGAGGACACCAACTGGTTCGTCAAGGACCTGCCGCTGCTGATCGCCTTCGGCGTGCTGGCGGCGTACACGTACTCGTCGGGTCTTCGTGCCCCCGCGCTGATCGCGTTCGTGAAGGACACCCTGATCTACATCGTGATCGCGGTGGCCATCATCTACATCCCGATCAAACTGGGCGGCTTCGACGACATCTTCGCCAAGGCGGGCGAGGCCTTCGGCCAGACCAACCCGGCGACGGGCGCGCCACGCGGCGCCCTGACACCGGGCGAGCCGGGCCAGTGGACATACGCGACGCTCGCGCTCGGCTCGGCCCTCGCGCTGTTCATGTACCCGCACTCGATCACGGCGACGCTGTCCTCGCGCAGCCGTGAGGTGATCCGCCGCAACACCACGATTCTGCCGCTGTACTCGCTGATGCTGGGCCTGCTCGCGCTGCTCGGGTTCATGGCGATCGCGGCCGGGATCAAGGTGCAGAACGGGCAGCTGGCGATTCCGCAGCTCTTCGAGACGATGTTCCCGGACTGGTTCGCGGGTGTGGCGTTCGCGGCGATCGGCATCGGCGCGCTGGTGCCGGCGGCGATCATGTCCATCGCGGCGGCGAACCTCTTCACGCGCAACATCTACAAGGACTTCATCCGGCCCGACGCGACTCCGGCCCAGGAGACCAAGGTTTCGAAACTGGTCTCCCTCCTTGTGAAGGTGGGCGCGCTGGCCTTCGTCCTGACCATGGACAAGACGGTCGCGATCAACTTCCAGCTCCTCGGCGGCATCTGGATCCTCCAGACCTTCCCGGCCCTGGTCGGCGGCCTCTTCACCCGCTGGTTCCACCGCTGGGCGCTGCTGGCGGGCTGGGCGGTCGGCATGGTGTACGGGACGGTGGCCGCGTACGGGGTCGCTTCGCCGACCCAGAAGCACTTCGGCGGCTCGGCCAAGGAGATTCCGGGGATCGGCGAGATCGGCTACATCGGTCTGACGGCGTTCGTGCTGAACGTGGTGGTGACGGTGGTCCTGACGTTCGCACTGCGCGCGGCGAAGGCGCCTGACGGCATCGACGAGACGTCTCCGGAGGACTACACGGCGGACGCGGGGGATGCGGGCGTGGCGGTGGAGCTGCCGCCGGCTACGGCTGGGGCGGCGCACTAGGGCAGGGGGCTCCGCCCCCTGGACCCCCGGTCCTCAAGCGCCGGACGGGCTGATTTTCCGCCGGGCGGGCTGATTTCAGCCCGTCCGGCGTTTGAGGACGAGGCCGCCAGGCCGATAGCGGGGGTCTGGGGGCGCAGCCCCCAGGAATGGGATGGGACGGGTAAGGGCGGCGGGGGCGAGACACCTCTGAGCTGGGCATTCGTGCGGTCCGGGGGCCATTGTCAGTGGGCTGCGGTAGCTTCCGAAGTGCTGCGCGCAAAGGCGCGTGCGACGGAATGAGCCACAGGGGTGGGTTGGCCATGAGCGACGGTACGGTGACGACGACGGATCTCGATGTCCGGCTGGAGAAGCACCGGGTCGAGCTGACGGGGTACTGCTACCGGATGCTCGGCTCGTCCTTCGAAGCCGAGGACGCGGTCCAGGACACGCTGGTACGGGCCTGGCGCAGCTACGACAAGTTCGAGGGCCGCTCCTCGATGCGCTCGTGGCTGTACCGGATCGCGACGAACGTATGCCTGGACATGCTGACGGCGGGCAACAAACGGGCCCGCCCGATGGACCTGACGGACTCGACGCCACTGGCGCAGGCGGCACTGACCCCGCGCCCGGACAACACCTGGCTGGAGCCGATGCCGGACAACCGCGTGCTGCCGACACCCAGCGACCCGGCCGAGGCGGCGGTGGCCAAGGAGTCGGTGCGCCTCGCCTTCATGGCCGCGCTCCAGCAACTGCCGGCCAAGCAGCGGGCCGTACTGATCCTGCGCGAGGTTCTGCAGTGGAAGGCGAGCGAGGTCGCCGAGCTGCTCGACACCACGGTCGCCTCGGTCAACAGCGCGCTCCAGCGGGCCCGGGCGACCCTCGCGGAGCGCGACGGCGCGGCCGTGGAGGGCGCCGTCTCCGACCCGCTCGACGAGGAGCAGCAGAAGCTCCTGGAGCGCTATGTGGCGGCGTTCGAGGGGTACGACATGACGGCGCTGACGGCGCTGCTGCACGAGGACGCCGTGATGACGATGCCGCCGTTCGACCTGTGGCTGAGCGGCCCCGAGGACATCACGGGCTTCATGACGACGCTGGGCGCCCCGTGTGCGAACTCGCACCTGGTGCCGGTCGAGGTCAACGGCCTGCCCGGCTTCGCCCAGTACAAGCCGGATCCGGAAAAGGGCGGCTACACGCCGTGGGCCGTGCAGGTCCTGGAGATATCAGACGGCCGGATCACCGGGTTCCACTGCTTCCTCGACACGCAGCGGTGGTTTCCTCTCTTCGGGCTGCCCCTCCACCTCGAAGCGGATGGCGACGAGGTCGAGCAGCGCGCGTAGCGCCGGGTCCGGGTCGCGCAGGCGTATCCGGCCCCCGGCCCGGCGGGCGGCGAGCTGGAGTCTGGCCAGTGCGTCGACGGTGGTCAGTCCGGGCGGACCGAGGCCCCCGACATCGCAGACCACGACCCCGGCGCCGGTGGCCTCCAGTCTCGCGCGCACGTCCTCGCACAGCCGGGGCACGTCATCACGGGCGACGGGGCCGAGCAGCACGAGTACAGCGGGTGTCATGGAGTTCACGAACGGTAGACCGGGCGGCGGCGCGTAACTCATCGCCGGGCCGGCGTGAGGTCGCGTGGTTCAAGGTCACATTGACCTGGGGAGGGCGTACCCCAGAGGGTTTGGTGTATGCCCCATGAATCAGCGCCCGTACGGATGCCCGACGCACCGGCGGCCGTACGGACACCCGCACGTCTCCTCCCGCCCGAGGGGGCTCCGTGCAGGGGGTGCTGAACGGCTTCGCGGTGATCGCCGTGGTCATCGCGGTCGGCTATGTGATCGGGCGTCGCGGTTATCTGGGGGAGAACGGACGGGAGGTACTGACCAAGCTCGCCTTTCACGTGGCCACGCCCGCCCTGCTGTTCACGACGCTCGCGCAGGCCGACCTGTCGGTGATCCTCTCCCGTGGGCTGCTGGTCACGGCGATCAGTACGTGCGCGGTCGCCGGGGTGTTCGTCGCGGTCGGTGTCGTACGCCGCTGGGGTGTGGGCCGCACGACGATCGGCGCGCTGTGCTCCAGTTACGTCAACGCGGGCAACCTCGGCATCCCAATCGCCGTGTACGTGCTCGGCGACGCCTCGCTCGTGGCGCCCGTGCTGCTGTTCCAGCAGATCGTGATGACGCCCGTCGCGCTGACGATCCTCGACCTGTCGGGGCCGGGCGAGAAGAGCTCGCTGTGGCAGCGGGTGACCACACCGGTGCGCAATCCGGTGGGGATCGGCTCCCTCTCCGGGGTGGCGGTCTCGGCGAGCGGCCTGACGGTCCCGGGCCCGGTCCTGGACCCGCTGACGCTGATCGGCAACATGTCCGTACCGGCCGTCCTGCTGGCCTTCGGCATCTCCCTGTGCGGCAGCACGATGCCGGGCCGCGGCCCCGACCGCCATCTGGTCCTGCTCTCGGTCGCCCTGAAGTCGGCGGGCCAGCCCCTGGCGGCCTGGGCGCTGGCCGCGGGCGTCTTCGGCCTGCACGGTGCCGCGCTGCTCGACGTCGTGGTCACCGCGGCGCTCCCGTCCGCCCAGAACCTCTTCACCTACGCGTCCCGCTATCGCGTGGGCGAGGTGCTGGCCCGCGAGGCGATCCTGCTGTCGACGATCCTGGCGATTCCGGTACTGGTGGTGGTCGCGGCGTTGCTGGGGTGACGGGTCCGAGAGGGAAGTTGTCGGGGTGATCGGCCCGGAGGAGAAGCGGCAGGTCAGGCGATACGTTCCAGTACCACCGGCGCGGCCGTGAACTCCGTGCCCTCGCCCGCGACCTCGTACGACCCCTCGACCGCCTCCAGCGCGTACGCGAACCGCTCCGGGGTGTCCGTGTGGAGCGTCAGCAGGGGCTGGCCCTCCAGCACCGTGTCGCCCGGCTTCGCGTGCATCTCCACGCCCGCGGCCGCCTGCACCGGGTCCTCCTTGCGGGCGCGGCCCGCGCCCAGGCGCCAGGCGGCGATGCCGATGCCGTACGCGTCCAGGCGGGTCAGGACACCCGAGGACGGGGCCTTCACGACGTGCTGTTCCCTGGACGTCGGCAGCGGAGCGTCCGGGTCGCCGCCCTGGGCCGCGATCATGCGGCGCCACACGTCCATCGCCGAACCGTCCGCCAGTGCCTTTGCCGGGTCCGCGTCCTTCACGCCCGCCGCGTCGAGCATCTCGCGGGCCAGGGCCAGCGTCAGCTCGACCACGTCCGACGGGCCGCCGCCCGCCAGGACCTCCACCGACTCGCGGACCTCCAAGGCGTTGCCCGCCGTCAGGCCCAGCGGGGTAGACATGTCCGTCAGGAGCGCGACCGTCTTCACACCGTGGTCCGTGCCCAACCCGACCATCGTGGACGCCAGTTCACGCGCGTCCTCGAGCGTCTTCATGAAGGCGCCCATGCCCGCCTTCACGTCCAGGACCAGTGACCCCGTACCCTCCGCGATCTTCTTCGACATGATGGAGGAAGCGATCAGGGGAATCGATTCGACCGTTCCGGTCACGTCCCGCAGCGCGTACAGCTTCTTGTCGGCGGGGGCCAGACCGTCGCCCGCCGCACAGATCACCGCGCCGACGCCGTCCAGGACGTTCAGCATCTCCTCGTTCGAGAGCAGCGCCCGCCAGCCCGGGATCGACTCCAGCTTGTCGAGGGTGCCGCCGGTGTGGCCGAGGCCGCGGCCCGACAGCTGGGGTACGGCGGCCCCGCACGCCGCCACCAGCGGTGCCAGTGGGAGCGTGATCTTGTCGCCCACTCCGCCCGTGGAGTGCTTGTCGGCGGTCGGGCGGGACAGCGACGAGAAGTCCATGCGCTCGCCGGAGGCGATCATCGCCGCCGTCCAGCGGGCGATCTCACCGCGGTTCATGCCGTTGAGCAGGATCGCCATGTTGAGGGCGGCCATCTGGTAGTCGGCGACCTCGCCGCGCGTGTACGCGTCGATGACCCAGTCGATCTGCTCGTCGCTGAGCTCACCGCGGTCCCGCTTGGTGCGGATGACGGAGATGGCGTCCATGGCCATGGCTTTCCTTCCGAGTTACTTGGTCAGATGGCCGGGCCCGAAAGCCTGCGGCAGCATCTTCGACAGCGGCAGGATTCCCGCCGGGGTCTCCAGGAGCAGGTCCGGGCCGCCGAACTCGTACAGCAGCTGGCGGCAGCGGCCGCACGGGACCAGGACCTCGCCGCGGCCGTCCACGCAGGTGAAGTGCGTCAGCCGGCCGCCGCCCGTCAGCTGGAGCTGGGAGACGAGGCCGCACTCGGCGCACAGACCGAGGCCGTACGAGGCGTTCTCGACGTTGCAGCCCGAGACCGTGCGCCCGTCGTCGACGAGGGCCGCGACCCCGACCGGGTAGCCCGAGTACGGGGCGTACGCCCGGGACATGGCGTCCCGGGCCACCGCACGCAGTGCTTCCCAGTCGACGGTCGCGGAGACGTTCCCGGAGGAGCCCCCCGGGGAGTCCCCCGAGGAGGACGTCACTTGCCCTGCCCCCTCCGGTAGGGCATGCCGTCCGCCTTCGGCATGCGCAGGCGCTGCGCGGACAGTGCGAGGACGAGCAGCGTGATGACGTACGGCGTGGCGGAGACGACCTGGTTGGGGACCTCGTTGGTGGTCGCGTACCAGGTGAACACCAGGGCGCCGATCAGCAGGGTGATCGCGGAGGCGTTGTACTTCTTCCGCAGCGCCAGCCAGATGGCGCCGATCACCAGCAGGATGGCGGCGAGCAGCAGCAGTGCGTGGACGTTCGAGGAGCCGCCGCGCAGGTTGAGGCTGTCGGTGTAGCCGAACAGGCCGGCGCCGATGGCGAGTCCGCCCGGCATCCAGTTGCCGAAGATCATCGCGGCGAGGCCGATGTAGCCGCGGCCGCTGACCTGGCCCTCCAGGTAGAAGGGGTTGGCCACGATGGAGAGGAAGACGCCGCCGAGACCGGCCAGGCCGCCGGAGATGATCACGGCGATGTACTTGTACTTGTAGACGTTCACGCCGAGCGACTCGGCGGCGATCGGGTTCTCGCCGCAGGAGCGCAGGCGCAGGCCGAAGGGGGTGCGCCACAGGATCCACCAGGTGGCGGGGACCAGCGCTATGGCGATCAGGGTCAGCCAGGAGACGTTGGTGACCAGGCCGCCGAGCAGGCCCGCGAGGTCGGAGATCAGGAACCATCCCTCGCGGTTGAGGTCGCTCAGTCCGTCGGAGAGCCCTGGGATCGTGAAGGCGCCCAGGGACTCCACCGGCGGGGACTGCTTGCCCGTGGCGCCGGGGAGGCCCTCGAAGGCGAGCGGGGCGAGGTAGCGGGTGGCGCCGAGGGCCAGGATGTTGATGGCCACACCGGAGACGATGTGGTTGACGTGGAAGGTGACGGTGACGACGGCGTGCAGGAGGCCGCCGATCGCGCCGCCGATGATGCCGACCAGGATGCCGGTCCACGGGCCCCACTGGTAGCCGGCCCAGGCGCCGAACCAGGTGCCGAGGATCATCATGCCCTCGAGGCCGATGTTGACGACGCCCGCGCGCTCGGCCCACAGACCGCCGAGACCGGCGAGGCCGATCGGTACGGCCAGTTCGAGCGCGGTGGACATCTGGCTGACGTTGGTGATGCCGTCGGCGCCGGTGATGATGCGGACGATCGAGGTCAGCGCCAGGGCGCCCGCGATGACCAGCAGAAGGACGGGAAGCGACAGCCGGCGGCCGCCGGGTGCCGCGGGCTGCAGTGTGGGCTGGTTGACGTCGGTCGCGGTGGTCATCGGCCCGCCACCTCCTTCTCGGTGTTGTTGTCGGAGGAGGCGCCGAGGACGTGGCCCGCGGCGAGTTCCGCGCCGACCTGGCGCTGCTGGCGGCGCAGACCCCATTCGCGTACGGCCTCGTAGGAGACGACGACCGCGAGGACGATCAGGCCCTGCATGATGACCGCGATCTCCTTGTCGTAGCCGTGGAAGTCGAGCTCGGGCGAGGCCTTGTCGAGCCAGGCCCACAGCAGGGCCGCGAAGGCGATGCCGGTCGGGCTGTTGCGGCCGAGCAGGGCGATGCCGATGCCGAGGAAGCCGATGCCGGTCGGGAAGGCCAGGCTGTAGGTGTGGGTGTCGCCGAGGAGGATCGGCAGCCCGGCGAGGCCGGCCATGCCGCCGGAGAGCAGCATGGCGGCGAGCACCATGCGCTTGGGGTCCACTCCGCTGGCCGCGGCGGCGGACTGCGAGGCACCCGAGGCGCGCAGGTCGAAGCCGAAGCGGGTGCGGTTGAGGACGACCCAGTAGCCGATGCCGAGCAGGACCGCGACGACCACGAAGCCGTAGATCTCACCGGCCGCGCCCATGTCGATGCCGGGCAGCCAGCCGGATTCCTTCATCTCGCCGGTGGTGTTGTTGTTGCCGACCTTGACGCCGAAGACGTTGGGCAGCCACAGGTAGCCGATGACGGAGGTCGCGATCGCGTTGAGCATGATCGTCGCGACGACCTCGCTGACACCGCGGGTGACCTTCAGGACGCCGGCGATGCCCGACCAGAACATGCCGGTGAAGACCGCCGTGAGGATCAGCAGCGGAACCTGGAGGACCGCGGGCAGCGCGACATGCGCGCCGACGATCGCGGCCGCCATGGCGGCGAGCTGGTACTGGCCGTCCACGCCGATGTTGAACAGGTTCATCCGGAAGCCGATGGCCACCGCGAGCGCCGCGATGTAGTACATCGAGGCCTGGTTGATGATCAGGACCTGGATGTCGGAGAACGTGGCCTGCTCGAACATCAGCGTGTACGGCTCGACCGGGTTCTTGCCGGAGGCGACCAGCACGATCGAGGTCAGGGCCACGGCCACGACGAGCGCGATGACCGGTCCGGCCACCGCGAGGAGCACACGCTCCCTGTCGAACTTCTTCATCAGCGGGCCTCGTCTTCCGGGGCGTCTGCCTGCTCTTCGAGCTGCTCTACGAGCTCTTCGTTCTCGAGGTGTCCGGAGGCGGCGCCGGTCATGGCCGAGCCGAGTTCCTCCGGGGTGATGGTGGCCGGGTCGGCGTCCGCGACCAGCTTGCCGTTGTAGATCACGCGGAGGGTGTCGGACAGGCCGATCAGCTCGTCCAGGTCGGCGGAGATCAGCAGCACGGCGAGACCCTCACGGCGGGCCTCGCGGATCTGGTCCCAGATCGCCGCCTGCGCGCCGACGTCCACACCGCGGGTGGGGTGGGCGGCGATCAGGAAGCGCGGCTTGTGGCTCATCTCGCGGCCGACGATCAGCTTCTGCTGGTTGCCGCCGGACAGGGAGGCGGCGGTGACGTCGATGCCGGGCGTGCGGACGTCGTACGCCTCGACGATGCGCCGTGTGTCCTCCTGGGCGGCCTTCGGGTCCAGCCAGACGCCCTTCGCGTTGGGCCGCTCGGTGACGTGGCCGAGGATGCGGTTCTCCCAGAGGGGGGCCTCCAGGAGCAGGCCGTGGCGGTGGCGGTCCTCGGGGATGTAGCCGACGCCCTGCTCGCGGCGCCTGCGGGTGGGCCAGGCGGTGACCTCTTCCTCGGCGAGCGTGATGGTGCCGGAGTCGGCGTGCTTGAGGCCGATGAGCGCGTCGACCAGCTCGGTCTGGCCGTTGCCCTCGACACCGGCCAGGCCCAGGACCTCGCCCGCGTGGATGGTGAAGCTGATGTCGTCGAGGAGCGCCTTGCCGCCGGGTGCTTCCAGCCGCAGGTCCCTGACGGTCAGTACGGGGCGGTCGGTGACCGTGGACTCCGCGGTCTCCGGCGTGGGCAGTTCGCTGCCCACCATCATCTCGGCGAGCTGACGCGACGTCGTCTCCGCGGGAACGGCCGTACCGACCGTCGTACCGCGGCGGATGACCGTGATCTCGTCGGCGACCGAGAGGACCTCGCCCAGCTTGTGGGAGATGAAGATGACCGACAGTCCCTCGGACCTGAGCTCGCGCAGGTTGGCGAAGAGCGCCTCCACCTCCTGCGGCACCAGGACGGCGGTGGGCTCGTCCAGGATCAGCGTGCGGGCGCCGCGGTAGAGGACCTTGAGGATCTCCACGCGCTGGCGGGCGGCGACGCCGAGTTCCTCGACCAACAGGTCGGGGCGCACCCCGAGGCCGTACCGCTCGGAGATCTCCTGGATCTTGCGGCGGGCCCGGCCGCCGATGCCGTAGAGCTTCTCGCTGCCCAGCACGACGTTCTCGAGGACGGTCAGGTTGTCCGCGAGCATGAAGTGCTGGTGCACCATGCCGATGCCACGGGCGATGGCGTCGGCGGGCGACGAGAAGGAGACCTGCTCGCCGTCGACGGCGATGGTGCCCTCGTCCGGCTTCTGCATGCCGTAGAGGATCTTCATCAGCGTCGACTTGCCGGCGCCGTTCTCGCCGACGAGCGCGTGGACGGTGCCTTTGCGGACGCTGAGGTGGATGTCGTGATTGGCCACGACGCCGGGGAATCGCTTTGTGATACCGGCGAGTGCGACGGCGGTCACCTGACCGTTGACCGCCGCGCCGGCCGGAGGGCTGCTGGACGCGTTGATGGCGCACTCTCCTGGTGAAGGGGGTCGTCTAAGCGCGCCCCTACGGCATCGGAAGAGGGGCGACGCACCGCCGACAACGGGGTACGGGGAGCCAGACTCCCGGTGCCCCGTTGAGCGGATGTAACCCCGCGGTTACCAGCGGCCCCCGGGGGTCGCTTGGCTGCTCGTGGTACTGCTGGGTCAGCTGGTCTTGACCTTGATCTCGCCGCTGATGATCTTCTCCTTGGCCGTCTCGATGGCTTCCTGGAGCTCTGAGTCGTCCTTGAACTTCGGGTTGGAGTCCGCGAGGCCGACCTGGCCGGTCTTCAGATCGCCCCTGACGATACCGGTCTCGGGTTTGCCGTCCTCGACCGACTTCGCCAGGTTGTACACCGCCTTGGCGACGTCCTTCGTCGCCGAGGTCAGGATGGAGTTCTTGTACTTGGCCAGGGCTTCCTGCTGGTACTGGTCGGAGTCGACGCCGATCGCCCACACCTTGCCCGCGGCGGCGGCCTCGATCACACCCTGGCCCGAAAGACCGGCCGCCTGGTAGACGACGTCGGCCTTCTTCTCGAGCTGGCTCTCGGCGGCCGTCTTGCCCTTGTCGGGGCTGGAGAAGCCGCCCTCCTCCGCGGTCTGCGTCAGATACTGCGAGAGCACTTTGACCTTGGGGTTCGTGTCCGCGACACCCTGCTTGTAACCCGCCTCGAACTTGTGGATCAGCGGGATGTCCACACCGCCCACGAAGCCGACCGTGTTCGTCTTCGTGGACTTGGCGGCGGCCACACCGGCGAGGTACGAGGCCTGCTCCTCGGAGAAGACCAGGTCCGCGACGTTCTTCGCCTCGATGGTGGAGTCGTCGACGATGCCGAACGTGGTGTCCGGGAGCTTCTCCGCGGCGTCCTTCACAGCCGTCGCGTACGCGTAGCCGACGCCGATCACCGGGTTGTGACCCTGCTTGGCCAGCGAGACCAGACGCTGCGTCTTGTCGGCGTCCGTCTCACCTTCCGTGGGCTCCAGGTCGGCGGTCTCGTAGCCGAACTCCTTCTTCGCCCTCTCCAGGCCCGCGTACGCGGCGTCGTTGAAGGACTGGTCGCCCTTGCCTCCGACGTCGTAGGCGATGGCGAGGCCCTTGTCACCCTTCGACTCCGAGGACGCGGAGGTCGAGGTGCCGCCGCAGGCGGCGAGGACGAGGGCGAGAGAGGTGGTCGCGGCGCCTGCGACCGCGAGGCGGGAAACCCGGCGCATGTGTTCTTGCTCCTGTCGTACAAAGCGGCCTTGGTGAAGTCCGGTGCGATACCGCGCCCCGTAAGGGGCGCGGGGCTGTGTCAATGTGCGGCTGCGCCGCGATGGGGGTCCCCCCGCTCGAGCGAAGCCGAGAGTGGGGGAGCGACCAGCCCCCACCGGCCCGCGCCCGCGGCGGAGCCGCAAATCGATACAGCATCACGGTTCTTCCAGCGGAGCGCCAAGCGTCTGAAGGTGGGGCCCCGGCGCTCGCTTCGCCGCAGAGTAACGCGCGTAGACCCGCGAGGAAAACCCTCCTGTTCACCTTGTTATGCGGCCGTGAGCAACGCGGTTGTGCGGGCGTGAGCAACACGGTTGTGGCGCCGCGGCCGAACGCAGCAGGTCCGGCGAACGACGAGCGGGCGGGCGCTCTGGGCGCCCGCCCGCTTCCCCCCGGTCCTGCCCGATCACTCGTTACTCGGTCTTGACCTTGATGGTGCCGTCGATGATGGCCGCCTTGGCCTTGTCCACGGCGGCCTTGAGGCCGGCGATCTTCGCGTACTCCGGGTTGGTCTCGGAGAGGCCGACGCCGTCCACCTTCAGGTCGAAGGTCTGCACACCGGTCAGCGGCTTGCCGTCCTCGACGGACTTGGCGAGCGAGTACACCGCACCGCCGACGTCCTTGAGCGCCGAGGTCAGGATGTAGTTCTTGTACTTGGCCAGCGGCTTCTGCTCGTACTGGTCGGAGTCGACGCCGATCGCCCACTTCTTCTCGGTGGCGGCGGCCTCGATCACACCCTGGCCGGAGAGGCCGGCGGCCTGGTAGACGACGTCCGCGTTCTTCTCGAGCTGGCTCTCGGCGGCGGCCTTGCCCTTGTCGGGGCTGGAGAAGCCGCCCTCCTCCGCGGTCTGCGTCAGATACTGCGACAGAACCTTGACCTTGGGGTTCGTGTCCGCGACACCCTGCTTGTAACCGGCCTCGAACTTGTGGATCAGCGGGATGTCCACACCGCCCACGAAGCCGACCGTGTTCGTCTTGGTCGCCTTGGCGGCGGCGACACCGGCGAGGTACGAGGCCTCGTTCTCGGCGAAGACCAGGGACGCCACGTTGTCGCCCTCCACGACCGAGTCCACGATGCCGAAGCTGACCTTCGGGTACTTCGAGGCGACCTGCTTCATCGCGGGGCCGTACGCGAACCCGACACCGATGATGGGGTTGTAGCCCTGCTTGGCCAGCGAGGTCAGGCGCTGCGCCTTGTCGGCGTCGGTCTCACCCTCGGTGGGCTCGATGTCGGCCGTCTCGTACCCGAACTCGCTCTTGGCCTTCTCCAGGCCGGCGAACGCGGCGTCGTTGAAGGACTGGTCGCCCTTGCCGCCGATGTCGTAGGCGATGGCGAGGCCCTTCTTGCCCCCGTCGTCGTCACTGCTTCCGGCTTCGTCACTGGTGCCGCCACAGGCCGTGGCAGCGAGCGCGAGCGACGCGACCCCCACCGCGACTCGGGTCAGTTTGGATATCCGACGCATCTCGAAGTTCCCCATTCTCATGAGCCCCGCAGTGGGTGCTGAGTTCGGCGCACAGTAACGCGCGTAGACCCTGCGGGGAATGGGGTACCACCGTGCTGTTATCCATTCGTGCCAATGGCCGGTTAAGTCCTTGTGAACCACGACCTCGAAAGGTGCGTTTGGCCCATAACACCCCGCGCGGACCTCACGCACCGTATGTCTTGTGCGGCCTCTACGTGACGGTGCGCGCGCCGTGGGGGCACGCACACCAGGCTGCCTCGGGGCGAGCGAACGGCCGCCGGGCCTACCGGGCCCCGTCGAGGAGGGCGGCCGCGGTGAAGAGTTCGACGCCGACGGTGATGGCGTGCTCGTCCGCGTCGAAGTCGCCCTGGTGCAGATCCCGTACGCCCCGCTCGCCCGGCGTCCGCACCCCTAGGCGGGCCATCGCGCCGGGCACGTGCTCCAGGTACCAGGAGAAGTCCTCGCCGCCCAGGCTCTGCTCGGTGTCCTCGACGGAGAGGGCGCCGCGGCGGACGGCCATCGCCTCGCGGAGCAGGTCGGTCGTCACCGGGTCGTTGACGACGGGCGGGACGCCGCGGATGTAGTTGATCTCCGACTTGGCCTTGTAGAGGTTGGCGATCTCGTCGATGGCCGCGTGCAGGAGGTCGGGAGCGGCCCGCCAGGAGTCGAGATCCAGGCAGCGCACGGTCCCGGACAGCTCGGCGTGCTGCGGGATGACGTTGCAGGCGTGCCCGGACTCGATACGGCCCCAGGTCACCGCGAGCCCCGACCGCGCGTCGACGCGGCGGGCGACCAGGGCCGGTACGTCAGTGACGACGCGGGCGGCGGCCGTGACGAGGTCGGTGGTCAGGTGGGGGCGCGCGGTGTGACCACCCGCGCCGTCGAGCGCGACCTCGAGCCGGTCGCACGCCGAGGTGATGGGTCCGTGCCGCAGCCCGATGCGCCCCGCGTCGACCCGCGGATCGCAGTGCACGGCGACGATACGTCCGACGCCCTCCAGCGCCCCGGACTCGATGGTGTCCGGCGCACCGCCGGGCAGCACTTCCTCGGCGGGCTGGAAGATCAGCCGTACGGCGCGCCGCAGCAGCCCCTTCTTGTGCAGCTCGGCGAGGACGAGCCCCGCGCCCAGCACCACCGTCGTATGGACGTCGTGCCCGCAGGCGTGCGCACGATCGGGCACGGTCGAGCGATACGCGCAGTCGGCCTTCATGTCCGGGATGGGCAGCGCGTCGATGTCGGCGCGCAGGGCGAGCATGGGCTGGGCCGGGTCCGGTTCGCCGATGTCACAGAAGAGCCCGGTTCCGATCGCGAGCACATGGGGCTGGAGCCCTGCTCGCTCCAGCCGCGCCTTGATCGCCGCGGTGGTACGGAACTCCTGGTTGCCGAGCTCCGGGTGCATGTGGAGGTCGCGGCGGAACGCTACGAGTTCCGCGCGCAGGCTCTCCGGGAGCGTGCCCGGCAGCACGGCTCCCCCGGTCGTTTCGGCCTCGGACTCTCGGGACATCAGTTGCTTCACCCTTTGAAGGGTAGGGCGACACGGGGGTCGGCCGACCCTCGATCAACAAAACTTCAGCCCGTCAGGGGAGGAAAACCTGGCCGCGCAGCGCATACATATCGCCCGCGATGGGTACACTCGACCAGCTTTCCGCAGGCTTGGATCTTACCGCTCGCCCGTGAACCGAACCATTCGAACCGACTCCAGGACCATGGAAACAGGATCGTTGGAACAGGATCATTCGAAGCCGACTCCAAGACCCTGGGCCCTGGGCCCTGGGCCCTGGGCCCTGGGTCACTCGAAACCGACGGTCACCTGAAGAACGTGTGAACCGCGGTCGCCGTGCCCACCCCGCCCAGTATCGTCGCCCAGCGTGAGTGAACCGGACTTCATACGCGACACCCGTACGTCCTACGACACCATGGCCGCCGAGTACGCGGACCACTTCCCCGACGACCTGGCACGTAAGCCTCTGGACAAGGCGCTGATCAACGGGTTCGCCGAGCTCGTGCAGGAGGCCGGGGTCGGGCCCGTGGCCGATGTCGGATGCGGGCCGGGCCATGTGACGGCGTATCTCAACACCCTGGGCATCCCGGTGTTCGGGATCGACCTGTCGCCGAAGATGGTCGCGGTGGCCCGCGACGCGTATCCCGAACTTCGTTTCCACGTGGGCTCGATGACGGCCATCGACCTCCCCGGCGACGTACTCGGCGGAATCGCGGCCCTGTACTCGACCATCCACGTCCCCGATGACCAACTCCCGGACGTCTTCGCCGAGTTCCACCGCGTGCTCGCCCCGGGCGGTCACCTGCTGCTCGCCTTCCAGGCCGGTGACGAGCAGGGACGTCTGACGGAGCGGTTCGGGCACGCCATCTCGCTGGGCTACCACTGGCGGCGCCCTGAGACCGTCGCCGGGCTCATCGGCAAGGCCGGACTCCTCATGCACGCCCAGGTCGTCCGCGAGCCCGGCGAGGACGAGAAACTGCCGCGCGCCTTCCTGCTGGCCCGCAAGCCGCAGTAACCCCGTCCCTGACGGGGCGCCGTACAGCACCGGGCTCCGCCGAATCCGCTCAGTCCTTCGCCGTCGTGCGCCCGTGCAGCACCAGCGTTCCCGCCACCGTCCCCGCCAGCAGTGCGAGAGCGACCAGGGCCGGGATGAGGGCGACCCCCACGCCCGCGCACAGGCACAGGACCCCGCCGACAACGAGGACCACGGACCGGCGCCCGGTGGCGCGCAGCAGGATCGCCGCCGACGCGACGAGAAACACGCCCACGCCTCCCGGCAGCGCCCAGGCCACCACGCCGTGCAGGGGCTCGGAGAGGTCGTAGTGGCCGGTGTCGGCGACCTGCTGAAGGGCCTTCTTCATGCCCAGGGCGGTGAGGACGACCCCGGCGACGAGCGGCATGTGGAGGAAGGTGTAGACGTCGCGGGCGAGGCGCGTACGGTCGTCGCCGTCCAGCGCGGCCAGCCGGTGCTCTGCGACCTCGCTGATCCGGCGGAAGTACAGCCGCCACAGCCCGGCCACGACGAGCAGGCCCGTGGCCGCCGCGGCCAGCACGGGCGCGGTCATGGCGAAGCCGGACACTCCGACGCCGATCGCGACGATCGACTCGCCGAGGGCGATGATGACGATCAGGCCGTGCCGTTCGGAGAAGTGGCCAGGTGAGGCCACGCGCCAGCCGGAGGAGCCGGTGACGTAGATCCCGAGGTAATCGATCGCCACGGCGCCGAGCCAGATCAGTATCTGTGTGAGACCGGTGTAGGCGCTGCCGACCAGGAGCAGGGCGAACGGCGGCGCCACGGAGAACAGCGCGGTCCGGCGGATCGTGGCGTGCAGGGCCCGGTCGTCGGGGTCGGAGATCCAGTACATGACGAGGTGGAGGATCCGTACCGCGCCGTAGCAGAGCACGAACACCAGGGGCACGGGCAGGCCTCCCCCCTTGTCGGCGTAGACCTCCGGCACGGTCAGTGACACGACCAGGACCACGGCCATCACCGCGACCAGTACGCCGGACATCGCCCCGGAGTCGGCCCGCACGACGTTGCCGAGCCAGGAGAAACAGCACCAGCACCACCACAGCAGCGCGAGCACAACCAGCCCGCCGAGCAGTCGCAGTGCCGTCGGGTCGGCCGCCATCAGCGCGGTGACCTGCGTGATGGCGTACACGAAGACCAGGTCGAAGAACAGCTCGGCGGGCGTGACCCGATGTCCGTCGTCCGTGGCGACGATCCTGGAACGATCACTGTGTGCGGCCACAACTCCCCCTTCGCGACCAGGCCCCCCAGCCCGGTCTCCCCCGCGCTGCACCCTACCCAGATCGCGGCTCGGAGCAGGTGGCCTTGATGCACCTCAGGAATTCACATCAGGTCGCCTCGGGTCGCCTCAGGTCGCCGGGACCGCTGAGATCGCCGACAAGCGGTGTACGTCGCGGGCCGTTCCCGTGACTCCCGACAGGAAGCCCTGGGCGCGCGGGGAGGCCGTCTCGGTGAGCCAGGCCGGGTCGATGTCGCAGACCGCGACCCGGACCTCCGTGCCGGCGAGCGCCAGCGGGAGGGTGTGGACGACCGTCGACGGGAAGCTGAGGATCGTACGGCCGATGGGGCCGCGGCGGGCGATCAGTTCGAGGGGGAGGTCCGGGCGGACGATCTCCAGGCCGGTCTCGACGGCCAGCCGGTGGAGTTTGTCGGTGCTTTCGCGGCGGTGGGCGAAGTAGCGGGTCGCGCCGTAGGTCTTGGTGAGACCCTTCACCGCTTCCAGGTAGCGGTCGCTGTCCACGACGCCCGTCTCCACCAGGGACGTGCCCACGAGGTCGGCGCCCTTGGTGAGGCGCGGCGGGCCGAAGCGGGCGCGGGTCCAGGCGAAGTCGTTGGCCGTGATGTGGACGCCCTCGGGCGTCTCGGTGATCGGCATGGAGGAGAAGACCTCCACGCGGCGCCCGGCGCGGGGCGTGAGGCGGCGGCGTGCCCGGGCCGAGACCGGCGCGAACACCAGGTCGCGGGGTCCTGGGCGGCCGCCTCGCCGGTGCCAGCGCACCAGGCGTTCACCGCGGGCGAGTTGGGAGACGAACTCCATCGTCGCGGTGCCGTCGTCCACGACGACGAGGTCGCGGGCGCGGGTGATGGTGAGGAGGAGTTGTACGTAGCGGGAGAACGGGTCGCCCATCACTATCCGTTCCGCCCTGCGCAGCAGCGGGGCCAGACCGCCCACCGTGTGGAAGGGCGCCGTCGCCCCGCCACGCGCCTCCTCCCAGCGAACCTCGTGCCCCTCGCCCCGGGCCAGCTCCGCCATACGGCGCAACTGCCCCCGGGTCATGGGGTCGTTGGGCGAGAGGACCACGAGGGTGAGCCCCGCGGTGCCCCTCGCGGGGGCGGAGGCGGGGTCGGTGCCCGTGGCCGGGTCTGCGACCGGGCGGGTGCTCCCCGGCCGCTCACCGGACGCCGCCTCGGCGGCATACGGCGCCGCGACGGCCGTCGGCTCGTCGGTCACCGGACCCGTTATGGGCGTCGGCCCCGCCGCAGGTGCGGCCGACGGGCCTGGTGTCGGCCCCGCTGGTTCCGTTCCCGGCAGCATGGCTGCCGAGCCCGTCCCCGACTCTGCCGAGGGCGCCGGGCCCCCGGCCCCCGCGCCCT